>CAZDBE010000037.1:0-26493 GCA_964503675.1 uncultured Pirellulaceae bacterium
AACCCGACGAAGAAGCGGGGCGTCTCGGCTATGTCAGGCACTCCTTTCGACATGGAAACATGTTTGAAGAATTGGGAAACCTTTTCATCGGCATCGCGCCGCTGATTGGTGGATCGCTCGCTCTCTCGGTGCTGTTGTGGATGTTTTACCCCGATGCCGCTTGGCAGGCGATTGAGCAAGCCACCAGTAACGAGGCGATTGGTGCCAGCCCACTGGACAGACTGGTTGCGATGACCAGCGGACTTTGCCGTCATGTGTTTTTGCCTGAACACATCGGATCCGGACGGTTCTTCGGTTTCTTGTATTTAGTGTTGTGCATCGGGTCTCACATGGCTCCTAGTCGCAGTGACTACGCCGGTGCAAGACGCGGCCTTGTGATCTTCCTAGCCGTGATCGGCGCGTCAACGTTGCTGTTAGCCCTCGTCCTAAAATACAATCCTCAGTTTGCAATGTGGCTGGTCGCAGCGATCAGTGCGTTGTTGTCACTGTTGATGCTGACGGTGATCCTTTGTGCTGTTGCATCTGCGGCAGTCTATGTTGTCACGCATCTGTTCCCAGTACGTTTCGAACATATTTAGCACGGCACATTTGCAGCTATCCCTAACCGAGGGGTGTGCAATCCTAAAGACCGTCCTGTCCTGAGCAGGTCTTCAAAAAAAATTGTCCGGTCGTTTCAACGTCGGAGATTAGCGAGGTGCGGAATAGACGGGTCGTTCGGGTCATAGATGCCAGCATGCAATGAATGCACTTTCTCTTCTAGGCTGCCGATCAATATTGGGTACACAGTGATTCGAAGGATTCGAGACCCTCATATTGGAGAAGCGGGGGCGCTGTCAAAACCGCCTCGAAATGTCTTTCGGAAGCGGTCCATTTGAGTAGCACTCAATTCCCCGATCCGTACCGACAGAGGTCCACCAATGTCAAACCGAATTATTCGCGTCGTCACCCGTTCAGCCGATGGCAACATGCGAACCAAAGAGTTCGACTCCTTTGAAGCCATTGAAGCTTCCCACGAACAGATCGGAATAGATGATTGCAGCACTGATCTTGAACTACGCGGAATGCCAATTTTCCGCGGTCTGGTCGGGCCGATTCCTGATGGCAAAACAGCTGTACGGTACGAGTCCCCCGAGGTTTTCGAAGTCTTGACCAAAGAGTGGACGAAACTCAAGGCCAAACGCCGGCGTCGTCGCAGTGCCCAAGAGATGGCAGAAGCGAAAGCTGCAGCCGAAGCCGAGGCAGCACTTTCCGCTGGCGGAAAAGGCGAGAAGCAAGCATCCTCTCCACCAACTCCAAAGTTTCCTTTTGGTGCCACAGCTCCAATGTCTAGCACATCGTCGCTGACAAACAGCTAGAGTGTCTGCCGAGCATTGGTAACTTTCTGTATTTGCGAAATTGATTTCGCAACAATCCAATTGAAAAACATCAACGCCGTCGCTGTAGCGCACGGCGTTTTTTTTCGTAGGACACTTAGGAATCGAGAAACAATCCAAACGGTGACAAGGCTGTGACTTGACTTCAGACATTCGGACTCAAAGATGATTTCGTTCAGCGCAAGCTGGCTTACAGAATGCATACCTTCAAGGACTGCTTTCATCAACGCTACGCTGTTTCCCACAGTTTCCTCGCCCCATTTTTTGATAACGCCTATCGATCACAAGGATTATAATTTGTAACGAACCATCTTTTTGATGTTTCGTACTAACTGCGGCATGGATGCACCAGCCAACTCGTGAAGCCGCTTTCTTTCGCGCACCGTTGCGACCCAACGGTCGGTCATTGCTTTACTGGGTTGTATGGATCACGCAGTCAAAGAATGAATCGTTTTTTTTGACGGCGGTATAAACGTGATCTATTTTTTACCGGTCTATTTCATTTTGAACACGCACAAGTACATGTGTTCACGGGGCCGGTTCCTGATTGACTTTTTCGATGTGCGTCTGCCTCGCTCCCAAACTCTAAGTGGCAACGCACGCGGTATAAGTCGCCTTCACTAGGAAAGCAACTTTTATGCATATGCTTCAGCCGATGCTGTTTGCCAAAAAGAAAACGAACGAGAAGCGTCTATCCAAGCGCATCTCTTCCGTTCGTCTTTCATCCAAGTTCTCCTTGGCAACCTGCATCATCCTTACTTTTCTGACCGCTATTGGGTCAGGACATGCGATCGCCATCGGGCCCCCGGCCCAGTCACAAGATGTTGAGCAATTTCTGCTTGAAGGCAAGAATTTGGAACAACAGGGGCTGTGGGGAGAGGCGTTGGGCGTCTACCAGTCGGCTCTCAAAGTTGCTCCAGCAAGTGAGACCGTCAAGACGCGTCGGGCTGTTGCACGGATCCACTACGATCTCGAACGTCGTTACTCTGACGCGAGCTTCATTGACACCATTCATAACACCGATGCGCAAACAGCCATGGGCGTTTACTCCGAGGTGCTGCTCAAAATACAATCGTACTATGTCGACGCTCCCGATTGGGCTGACTTGGCCAGCTACGGTTTGACCAGCCTAGAAGTCGCATTGATGACCCAAGAGTTCGTCGACGAAAATTTGCCAGGCGTGACCCGCAAGCAGATTCAAGCCGAAATTTTACGAAATCGCCAACTCGCTGATCAGACGACGGTTAACGATCGTCAAGACGTCTATCGATTTGCCAGCAGCGTGACACGGTCTTTGTCGCGAAATTTAGGTTTGTCACAGCAGGCTGCGACTTACGAATTCATCTGTGGAGCCATCTCCGCCCTCGACCCTTACTCGGCATTTATGTCTTCCAACCAGTACAGCGAGACCATGTCTCAGATCGAAGGTAACTTCGTGGGCTTGGGCGTGGAACTGAGAACTCATTCTAACGACCTTGAAATTGTCAGCGTGATCCCTGGTGGATCAGCAGACACCGGTGGCTTGGTCAAGGGTGACCGAATTGTTGCAGTTGATCAGGCTCGTGTCTCAGAAGTGGGCAGCGAGAAATCAGCCGATATGCTACGCGGCGTCGAAGGATCTTATGTCCAACTGGGCATCGATCGCGGCGAGGGACCGATACAGCTACGTTTGCAACGCCGCCGGGTTGAAATCCCCAGCGTCGACGATGTCCGAATTCTGGACGCCCAAAACGGCGTGGGATATATCCGGTTGACCAATTTCCAAAAGACCACCGCTCGCGATTTTGACAACGCATTGTGGAAACTACATCGGCAGGGAATGCGTGCACTAATTGTGGACGTGCGAGGCAATCCGGGTGGGCTGTTGTCGGCATCCGTTGAAGTCGCAGACCGATTTGTGACATCCGGAAAAATTGTTACCACACGTGGCCGCAACACAATGGAAAACTACACTCATCGAGCCAACCTCGAACGAACGTGGCGTGTGCCATTGGTCGTATTGGTCGATGAAAACTCGGCCAGTGCCAGCGAAATTTTCGCGGCAGCTATTCGCGACCACAAGCGCGGAAAAATCGTCGGTGCTCGCAGCTACGGTAAAGGCAGCGTTCAGGGAATATTCCCACTGAACGTTTCCGGTGGTGGAGTTCGCCTGACAACCGCAAAGTTCTTCTCACCTAGTGGCCAAGCGATCAGCGAAGTCGGTGTGGAAGCGGACTACGAAGTGGTGCAAGTCGGTAAATACGGCGAGCACAACAAGGACGCCGCCATTGACAGCGATGCGGGAATTGCAATGGGCATCAAAGCAGCCCGACGTGCTCGACCTTTGGTACTCAACCAAGCGATTGGCCAAGCACGTTCTGTTCAAGGTCATACGATCGCCGGCCGCCAGATTCAGGCACCCCAGTAAGCTACTCGAGACCCAGAGACAGTTTCGCGACACGAAAGCGGCCATCGATTTGATGGCTGCTTTCTTTGTTGGGAAGGTAGGGTGTGGGTCGCTAGAGTATTGAGGAGCGCGACGATAACCACTCGCTTGCGGTTCGGGTTTGTATTTACACTCCTTCAATATTCTCAGTTCATTGGCTATGATTTGAAAAACTCAACAGCCGACGAAGCCACCGCCATGACTGAAGAACAGTTCTCTTCGTTTTTTGAACGTATCGAGCGTCCCAACCCTAATAAAGCGGTTGACTTTCAACGTCATGGCCGACTGAAACATCTTATCTTTGGCTCGCAACTGAACGTGCCGCTGCTGGAGAAACTGTGCCGCAGTGCCGATGCGATCCGCACCATGGCCAAAACGCCCGACGGCAACCGTAGCCTGCGAAACTTGCTGGCACACAAGCGCGCCATGCTCTACTTCACCCAGCCCTCCACCCGCACCTTTCTGTCTTTTATGGCAGCATGCCAGATCCTCGGCATCACCTGCAATGAAGTGCGCGACCCCAAGACCTCCTCGGAAGTCAAACGAGAATCGCAAACCGATTCGATCCGAATGTTCAGCAGTTATTTTGACGTGATCATTATGCGATCTCAGGTCGGAAAACTTGCCGAGGTCTGCGCCTATATGATGAATGACCTTGAGGAGACCGAACAACGGTCGGTTCCGATTATCAACGCCGGCGCCGGATCCGATGAACATCCAACCCAAGCGCTCTTGGACATGTATACGATCTACCGCACCTTCCGGTTTTCGCAAGGCACGGCTCAGGAGTCATCACGCCTGAGCCAGCTTAAACACGAATACCCCGATCTTGTCTCCGGTCCCCAGCATAAGACGTACCTGTTCTGCGGAGACATCGCGCGGGGAAGAACGGTTCGGTCGCTGGCCACGGTCTTGGCCCAGTACCCAGGCGTGCGTATGTTCTTTGTCGCTCCTGATCATGACAGTCTGAAACTGGACAAAAAGATGGAGGCCAGTCTGATTGCCAGCGGTGTCGACGTTCGCCAGTTCGGCTCACTGGATGAAGTTGTCGATGGCCAGCCAATTCTTTCTCAAACGGACTGCATTTACATGACCCGAATTCAGCGCGAGCATAATTCGCCTGAAACCGAAACCGAACTTGCTGCCTTAGACCTTGAGCCGTTCCGATTGACTAGATCGCGCGTCAATCAGCTGAAATCCTTCTCTGCCATCTTGCATCCCTTTCCCCGTGATCGTGTGGTGGGTGAAATTCCTACGGAAGTAGACCAAGACCCTCGAGCCCTCTATTTCCGCCAAGCACGTAACGGCATGTGGGCCAGAGCGGCACTGTTGGTCCATCTGTTCGACGCGTCCGAAGAGTTGATGCACGCCCAGAACCAGACCCTACATATCCAGGCCTTGCAAATGCGATCCTAGGCGTCAATTTCTAATGAACACGATAGATGGTCCGGTTATTAGGAACAGTCCGGCCAGGCAAACCGTTTGCTCAGGTGAAACCCACACGTCGATAGCGGGTGAAACTTCTGCCAAAAAAGCAGGTATGCCTACACCGTGGCCGGCGTTTTTCCGATGCAACAAGAGAGGTGTAGAGCTTCCAAGCCCGGGATATCTTCCGCGTTTTGCCCAAATTCGTTGACACGCTTTTCAAGGGTTAACTATACTTCTGGTGATAAAAGGCGGGCGAGCAGGGGATTTGCCTCTCGTATGAACAGGTAAAACTTGACCACCCCGCTGGCAAGATTTTCGATAACGACAACAGTTCCAATCCATCCCGGATGATCGATCCGGTAATACTCGAGGTGACCCAGATGAAACTGGTAGGCAATATCCTGACCGTACTCATTTTGCTGATGAGTGCATTCTTCTTCGCAGTTGCCATCATGACTGTTTCGACACATCGCAACTGGAAACAGGCTGCTGAGTCCCTCGAGAGAGAATACAGCACGCTGAAAACGAAATTGGATCAGGCCAAGTCAGGCAGCGTTCAGAAAGAGCAATCAATCATCGCCGAGAAGGTTGCCCGAGCCCAGCAGCTGGCTCAGCTAGAATCGCAACTCACTTCCCAACAAGCCGAAGTCGATATTCTCTCAAAGGATCTCAACGAAGAGACAATCATATCTAAACAACGCTTGGCTCGCATGGAACAAGCCGAAGCGCGTGCGGCACAATTGGACCGACAGAACAAAAGTATGACCGAGCGCAACGTTCAGCTAAACAAAGAAGTTGCCACCAGCTATGAAAAACTGACAGACCTCACCAACACTACATTTGAACTCAGGACGCGTATCGAGGAAATTGAAAAGCTCAATCAAGACCTGAGTGCTTCGGTCGCAAAATGGAACAAAATCGGCAAATTAAAAGGCTTTGATGAAAATGAACTGACCAACGACATTGTTCCTCTGGTCAATGCCGTTGTCGTCAAAAGCACCGGACCACTCTTTGCCGTGGCCGCCGGATCGGACGATGGACTGCGAGAAGGCCACGTCCTCGACATCTACCGTGCTGATAACTTCGTTGGACGGGGGGTTGTGCGTGAAGTGCAAAACGACTTAGCGGTTCTGGAAACCGTCCGTGAGTTCATGCAAGCTTCCGTTAAGGAGGGCGACAATGTCACTAGCAAGTTCTGATTCAGAGGACTCAATGTTTGGGTCAGAAGAATTTGGATCTGGAATTGACTCAGGCATAGGACTCGATGACGCCGACGGTGGATTCATCGGCCAGACTTCCGATGAAGTCGCCATGAGCGGTGCTCCTGCAATGCCAGCGCGACCGGTGAAGCAAAAAGGATTCACGCTAGACAGTTTCCTGATATTGATCAGCATGCTGTTGATGCTAACCTCAGCAATCATTCTATTTTCTTACTTAGGCAAAATTGAGTAAAATCGAAGACTAGGCAGCGGCAAATTGTCTTCGATCTCAACGACATCACCTGACACACAATTATGGCTGACGAAGAATCATTCGACCTCTCCGGCGATCTGGACGACTTCCTCAATGAGGACTCGTCTTCTGCGCTCGATTTAGGTTCCGACCTCAGCAGCGATAGCGTATCTGGAATTGATCCGATCGAATCCCAATTGGATGACGCCGTAGAATCTTCTGCCGACCTTGTTGAGGACGCAGAGGATCTAGTTGAGGATGCTGAAGACGCCGTAGCGGAAAGCGCCGTTGCCGCACCAAAGCCAAAACGCAAAGGACTCCTTTCGAATTTCAGCATCTTTGATGCCATGCTGGTATTTTCGTTGATACTGGTCACGACAGCCGCTTTGATGATGGCTTGGGGCCTCAACGATTATGGATCTGTATTTGGCCTGCCATGGAAAACTACTGGCATCACGGTCAAATAGGCTCCAGCCCGCAACGGAGTAACTCCATCTGGCCCCCCTCTAACTGCTCGCTGCTGAGAGTAGGCTGTATCGCGTTCTAATGAGGTTCTCTGTAGACGCCGAGATCGGCTGTGGGTTGATATGGCGTCTTCAGCCATGCCATTCTTTACTTGTACCGGCTATATTTGGCACCCGCCGCACTTGTTTCATCAAACGGTTTTTCCTTCGGTACCATCATGAGCGATGACGAAAACCCATGCGCTAGTCAGGACATCCGCAAAGTCGTCCTAGGCAATATGGCAGGGGCTTGGATACGAGGGTTACTGGGAGCCGTCATTGGCGGCGGGGCCGGGTGGTTCGCATATTTTTGGTTGCTTAACCAAGGCTATGATGGGCTAATGATTCCAAGCGCGCTTCTCGGCGCTGGTTTCAGCATGTTTTCGCGCCGGTCGGCGTGGTCGTTCGGCATCGCTTGCGCCGTGATGGGGCTCGGCCTGATGCTAGTATGCGAGTGGCAGTCTTTGATCAACTTTCGCGACGGCCCCTTTTTCGATTTTTTGGCCAACCTACACAAGTTGAACACTCCCAACAAAATCATGCTGGGCGCCGGTACGCTAATAGCATTCTGGATCGGCAAGGGGCGGTAGCATTCCACCAAGATTCGTTTGTCAATCGAATCTACATTGAAACCACAAAACCCATGAAACTTGAACTTAGCGACCACTTCAATCAAGAACTTCCCGCAGATCCGCTGAAAACCAACCAGCGCCGGCCGGTACTCGAATCGGCGTTCTCTTTTGTGACGCCGCGTGTGCCTACGGCTCCCAAACTATTGCACGCGTCTGAAGAGGTGGCTCAGCTGATCGGTTTGTCGTCCGACGACCTCGCGTCAAAGGATTTCCTTCAAGTCTTTAGCGGAGGACGCGTTCCAGAGGGCGCTCATCCGTACGCGATGTGCTACGGCGGGCATCAGTTCGGCAATTGGGCCGGACAACTTGGCGACGGACGCGCGATTAATCTTTGTGAGGTTCAGCACAAAAACCAACGCTGGACGCTGCAACTCAAGGGCGCCGGCGAAACTCCATACTCGCGTACCGCCGACGGGTTGGCCGTGCTACGTTCGTCTCTCCGAGAACATCTTTGTAGCGAAGCCATGTTTCATCTGAGAGTTCCCACGACGCGCTCACTGTCACTAATTGCAACCGGCGACGATGTAATGCGGGACATAATGTATGACGGCAACGCCGCATACGAACCTGGCGCGGTCGTGTGCCGGGTCGCGTCAAGCTTCATCCGGTTCGGCAATTTTCAAATTTTCGCTGCCAATGGAGACGTCGACAATCTCCGCCGATTAGCGGACTACACGATCAAGCACTATTTTCCTGCTGTAATTGGCAATCACGACAGTGACTCATATACCGCCCAACACTACATCGATTTCTTCAGGCAGGTAACAGACCGATCACTGGACATGGTGATCCATTGGCAGCGTGTTGGATTCGTCCATGGCGTAATGAATACGGACAACATGTCGATTCATGGCGATACGATCGACTTCGGTCCTTACGGATGGCTAGAGGGATACGATCACGATTGGACGCCCAACACGACAGACCGACAACACCGACGATACCGCTATGGTCATCAGCCGCAAATTGTATTGTGGAATCTCTTACAACTGGCTAACGCACTGTATCCTTTGGTGGAAGACGCTGAACCGTTTCAGGAAATCCTGCACGAATTCCAATCGCAGTTCGAGATTAAGTACAACGTCATGATGGGCAAGAAGATCGGTCTAAGTGACGTGAAAAGGACCGACTACGACTTGCTGGCGAATTTAGAAGAAGTGCTGCAACTGACGGAAACCGACATGACGATTTTCTTTCGCCTGCTGGCCAAAGTTGGTAAGTCTCCAGCAAACGAAGATGAGGACGATGCTTTAGCAATCGTGACCGATGCATTTTACAAACCGGACGAACTGTCTGGGGACGTGAGGTACAAATGGCAAGATTGGTTTCGCGACTATCGCATTCGACTAAACGAAACGGACCCGTCCGACGCCGATCGAGCGGCCGCAATGAACGGCGTGAATCCAAAATACGTCCTCCGCAACTACATGGCTCAACTGGCAATCGACAAAGCGACAGCGGGCGACGTCGGTTTGATCGACGAATTTTACCAGTTATTAAAGCGACCCTATGACGAGCAACCGGACAGCGAAAAGTGGTTTGCCAAACGTCCCGATTGGGCACGCAACAAAGTCGGATGTTCAATGCTGTCGTGCAGTTCGTAGATAGCCGTCTTTCAAATCCTCAACACGCTTTCCAATTCCTCGCGCGGAAATCCGTATTGATTGACTTCCTCCTCAAACAACCGCCGTGTTCCATTGCCTGCTGCAAACGCGTTAAGCCGAGTGGCAGCGGTTGAGTTATTGAAATCGTTAAACGTTGGGTACATGGTTTGAAACACGCTCATCAACCCGCGTTTGCTTTGCAGACGGTATTTTTGGTGATAGTCTTCGGCCAAATAAAATACCTGCAGCGGCTCGACAGGTGTTGTCACGGCGCCATCAAAACGCTCATTGGCCGCAGTTAGTAAACTCTGAACGAACTCCTGCTGCTGCCCATCGTGATACCAGATCGCAGACATGTATTGCCGACTGTAGGGAGTGGCACATGGGTTGTGCGTCTTCCAAAACAGAGTGGCTACATCCTCGTATCCGATTTGCTGCGGATCAAAATCGACCTGCATCGCCTCAGTATGGTCACCCATATTTTGATAAGTCGGGTCGACGGTGGTGCCACCGGTGTATCCAACGCGCGTTCGGTAAATTCCTTTGATAGACCCAAACTGGGCCTCGGGACCCCAGAATCAGCCAAGTGCAAATGTGGCCGTTTGCAGGGTCTCAGGAACGGCCAAATCGATTGCCGGTAAAGAACAACCGGAAGACGAATCGCCCGTCTTTATTTCATCTTTCCGAATCATGATTTTCTTTCTACGAGTGTTTGTCTGGTGCTGCCGCATTTTTCAAAAACGTCGTCAACTGTTGTTCGATCGCCGCGTAATCAGACTGAAGCTCACGAATCAGACTCGGCAAAGGATCAGGGTTACCCAAATCGGCATTTTCCTCAAGCCCCATCGCCGGTTTCCGAACGGACTGAATCCCAAGAAACAGTACCGAACCCTTTAAGGAATGGGCTGCCGCTTCCACCTTTTTAAGATCTCCTGCGTTCACACCAACAGACGCTTCGTCGACCAACCCCGGCCCTGTATCGACCAAAGTCTCAACAATAATCTTCAGCAAATCAGGATCGCCGGCCACCGATTCAAGTGCATAGCCCCAGTCAATTTTCTCAACGGGCCCCGATTCATCGGGAGAGGCCTTAGAGGAATCTACCACAGCAAGAGCCAACTCATGATCGCCATTGGCTGCCGATTTGACTTTGGCTCGCCGAGAAAGAGCCTCGGCGAGGTTTGCAATCCGAATCGGCTTGGCCATGTAGTCATCCATCCCAGCGTCTAAGCACTTCTGCCGATCGGATTTACGGGCTCTCGCCGTGACGGCGATGATGAAAGTGTGCCGGTTGCCGGATCGCGATGCTTCCAGTCGCCGAATTTCAGCGGTCGCTTCGAAACCATCCATCTCCGGCATCTGCACATCCATCAACACTAGATCAAAATCACCACCTTCCCACTTGTCGACCGCTTCTCGTCCGTTATTAGCAACCGTTACCTCGTGTCCTTGGCGATCCAATACAGCGACCGCCAGTCTCTGGTTAACAGCGTTGTCTTCGGCCAACAGCACCCGCAATATCTCGGTTGGCTCTTCAACCAAACAGACATTTTCTTGTGCTTCAGACCGCTTTTGATGATCAACGTTATCAAGCACACCAACAATTGTATCGAATACCTCGGACTGCTTGAGAGGTTTCATCAAACGCTCGTCGACTCCAAGTTCTGCGCATCGGTCTTCAGTTTCTGAACGAAACCCAGAAGACAACATGATGATTTTTGCATCACTGATTATTGGCTGGCGTCGAATTTGCTCGATCATCTCGATGCCATCCATATCTGGCATACAAAAGTCAGTCATGACCAGTGGTAGATTTTGATCGCGCGATGCGTACTCCTTCAAAACGCGAATGGCAGTCTCACCTGATTCAGCCGCAATCGGATGCAGTCCCCAATTGGTCAACATCTGACATAAAATTCGTCGGTTGGTTTCATTATCATCGACCACCAGCGCTTCGGTGCCGATGATCTGACTGCTGACGGTAGATTTCTCAGGGGCTGGCTCAGTCGAAACTTCCAATGTTGCAGTGAAGAAAAATGTACTCCCCTCACCCTCGCTACTGGTCACGCCAATCTCGCCTCCCATCAATTCCACCAAGCGTTTTGAAATCGCCAACCCGAGCCCAGTGCCTCCATACTGGCGAGTGGTAGACGCATCGGCTTGTTCAAAGTCTTGAAAGATCTGTTGCCGTTTTGATTCTGGAATGCCAATCCCCGTATCGCGCACTTCGACACGGATGACGGCATGGCTGGCGTTTCTTTCCACCAGCGTGATGTCCAGAACCACTTCGCCATCCTCGGTAAATTTGATTGCGTTTCCCAACAGATTGACAATAATTTGCCGAAGTCTATGGCGATCACCGACCAGATAGTCTGGAACATCCGGTGCCGCCGAGAAGGCAAGTTCGATTTTCTTACTATGAGCTCGCACGGCTAAGGTTCGGATCGTATTGCTCGCGACATCACGCAATTCGAACGGCTCGTGATCTAAGTCGAATTTGCCTGCTTCGATCTTTGAGAAATCAAGAACGTCATTGATCAACTCTAGAAGAGACTCGCCAGAAGAAAGCACCATGGTCACGTACTCGCGTTGGCCGTCGGTCAATTTTGATTCCAACAATAGCTCACTCATGCCAATAATTGCATTCATCGGCGTTCTAATCTCGTGGCTCATGTTCGCTAGAAAATCACTCTTGGCCCGGTTGGCATGGTCGGCCTCTTCTTTCGCCTTTTTTAGCGTCTTTTCCGCCATGACTTGTTTCGTCACGTTACGTGACACGCCGAATGTTCCAATCACCTTACCCGCCGCGTCCCGCCACGGCATCTTAGTTGTCGAAACCCAAGTCTCTGGATAATCATCCAATTCGAGATGTTCCAATTTGTCTACGATCGGTTTTCCCGATTGCAAAATTTCCAATTCGTCCATGCGCGCTTCAATGGCGTGCTGTTCAGAAAAGAAATCGGCATCAGTTTTTCCGATAGCATCGTCTACTGAGGAGATGCCAAACCTTTTAGTTTGAGCACGGTTGATGCGCAAGAACTGACTGTTGCGATCCTTGAAGTAAATGGTATCCGGTAGATAGTCCATCAACACTCGCAACATATCCAATTCTTGATTGGCATTGGCTTGGTTGGACTGATCGGACTCATCGGACTGATCAGATAGCGCGTCACGGCAAATCGCAGATTGCTGCAGTTGAAACAGACTGTCATTGGCCAGACGCAGCCGTCGACTGACCTCCCGGCCCATGTTCATCATCAGAATTGCGTATTGCTCAAGGTTCTGTTGAGACAACTGATGGAGCGTGCTGCGCGTCACCTCGACGGCTGCCACACTTTCAACCGCGCGGACGGAGGCCGAGCGTGACTGCACCTCAACGATGGCCATTTCGCCAACACAATCACCGACGGTCAACTGGTGGAGTTCAACTGGTGCTCCCTGCCAAACTCTTTCTGCCGCAACGATTCCTTCCAAGATGATGTAGAAAGAATCGGCAGCATCGCCTTCCCGAAACAAATAATTGCCTGCGACCACGTTGATCGTTGACGAACTTTCCAACAACCACTCCAACGTTTCATTCGCAATGCCACCGAAGACGGGCATTCGGCGAAACATTTGGCACAAGTCATTTTGGCGCGACATCGTCAGCTCCCGACGTTTGTGTCATAAAAGCAAAAAAATTAGCGTAGCGATAAAGCAGGACGCTTACCACTAGCTTATCAGTCACTATGGACAAATGGGTAGTTTCTGGCCGAGTCCATTCCAACTTCAATCCGATTTGCTAGATTGATTGTATCCGATGATCCCGTGCTCAAACGCCGACGAAGGAAAACAAAATGCCTGTAAAATCTCTTCTTGGGGCCGCCATTCTGATGTTGGCATTACCTGCTGCCATCAATGCCCAAACAAAAATCACTTCTGCCGAACTAGGCGGTACAAAGAATGTGCACCAACGAGACAATCTCTATTTTGGCGGACAGTTTTCCCCGAGCGACATTGCCACTCTCCAGGCCAAAGACATCAAGCGTGTTGTGACGCTACGAACTGACGGAGAGGTTGACTGGGACGAAGAGGCTGCCTTGAAACAGGCCGGAATAGAATTTTCAAAAATTCCGTTCGGTTCGCCAGAACAGCTGACCGATAACGTATTTGATAGAACGCGCGAGCTTTTTAAAGACAAATCGCAAGCGACGCTGCTGCACTGCGGATCTGCCAATCGAGTCGGAAGTGTCTGGCTGCCCTATCGCGTGCTCGATGAAGGTGCCTCGATTGAAACCGCATTGGCTGAAGCCAAAGAAATTGGTCTACGCGCACCGTCGCTCCAAGAGAAAGCGCTCGACTATATCCGGCGCAAGCAATCGCCCTCAGTCAATGGCGAGGCAAGCGTCAAACCAGGCATTAACAAAAAATTCGTTGATCCGAATCTAGACGTTGACCAATGGGTCAAGAAACTGGAACTAGAAAGTCGCGAAGTGTTCCTCCACCGCGAGCGCATTTTGGCGGCTTGTCAGATCCACGAAGGCGACACTGTCGCCGACATCGGGGCTGGTACAGGTTTGTTCTCACGTATGTTCTCCAGCGTAGTTGGCGATCAAGGAAGCGTGTTTGCGGTTGATATTTCAGCGCGATTCATCGAATACATTAACAGGGAATCTACTCGTAAGAAGATTAACAACATCACTGGCGTCGTATGTGCCGAAAACAGTGTCAATCTGCCACGCGATTCGGTCGACCTTGTCTTCGTTTGCGATACGTATCACCACTTCGAGTATCCGAAATCGACGCTCGCCTCGATCCACCGGGCACTCAAGAACGATGGGCACTTGGTTGTGGTTGATTTCGAACGTATCGAGGGAAAATCCCGCAAATGGACTATGGGCCACGTGCGGGCTGGCAAAGAAGTATTCCAAACTGAGATTGAGAACGCAGGTTTTAAACTTGTCGCTCAAGAACAGGTCGATGGATTAGAAGAAAACTACTTTCTGAAGTTCCGCAAGAATTAAACGGGCCCTCCGGGCCATGACTTCATTTGCCAAACGAATCACTCGTCTCCACCGCTTTGATCTCCGGGTGTTTTAGGAGAAACGCGGAGCGCTTATCCATGAAAGCGCGGAGGCTGGTTGAGTTCTTACCGGGCGAGCCTTGCGCTGTGGACTCTGTGAACTGTTTATTTGTAAACAGCTTGCGAGTGTCCTTCCTGACTTCTGATTCGATCAGAGAGCGATACTGCTTGACGCGCGGCCCGATATTCTCCCAATCCATCATCCGGGCGATCTCCGCCAAATTCGCCATGTACTCCTTACGCCACTTCGGATTGTTCAGCAGAACACTTCGCAGTGGAAAACGTTCCTGATCCAGACCAACGAGCGGATCGAGCTCTACGCCGCCGCCGTGTCCAGGTCCACCACCGGGAGGGCCGCCACCCGGAGGACCACCACCTGGAGGACCACCACCTGGAGGACCACCGAATCCACCACCACCACGCCGTCCTCCACCAAAGCCACCGCCGGGAGGTCCACCACCCGGAGGTCCTCCACCAAATCCACCCGGAGGGCCACCACCGGGTGGTCCGCGGCGACCACCTCGACGGCCGCCACCTCCTCCGCCATGGCCACCGGCCTGAAACGCTTCGTTCATGTCATGCGGAAGAATCTGAAATTGTCCCTCAGGATTCTGATAGATGTTGTAGTCACTCGCGCGAGTCCAATAGCCGTCGCTGTTAGACGTAGCAACATCCACGGCTAAAAACCACAAAGCGCCGCGCACATCCAGAATCGGCTCGAGCGCCTGTTCAAGTTCATCAGCCGGAGTCTTGTTGAGCACTTTGCACAAATTGATCAAGTCACGCCATGACGATTCCTTGTCCTTTGATTTGATATCGAAGCGCGAGCGATATTCCTCGATGCCTTCGCCTAGATATCGCAATCCGCCATCTCCTTGAGGACTTCCCGACACCTTCCAACGCGCTCCTTTCTTAGAATCGAAATTCTCTTGCGTAAACGTCTTATTAAATTGCTGGGAGCTGACATACAAACCCCAACTCTCGCCATTAATAACAACTTTCACGTAATTAACTTTGGGCGCGGCAATTTTATGCTGGGACAAATACGAATAGAGGATCGAACTCATCATCGTTGGGTCGCCGTTACAGTTCAGCAGATTGAGCGACTTGTAGCCGTAGAGCCGCTGGTCCTCGTCGATAAAATCGATCGACAGATTCAATGAGCGTTTTAGTCCTTCGGGAATCATGAAGAACGACGATGCACCGCGAAAGCTGACACCGACGTTGGGGTACTCCTTCCCGTCAACGGTCAGCATTGCAGGAATCTCAACATCGGTTGGCTTAAATGTGGCGAGTTCCTTTTCCCAGCTATCGACCTCCCAACCTTCCATATCGAAATCTAGAAACAAGGTACGCAGGACCGTCTGGTCATATAGTTCTGCGTCGGGGTAAGTTTGCACATCTTCGATCGCTACCTTTGGCCCCGGCTTCCCCGCGGCCCTTTGACGATTTCCACCACGCCCTCCGGGTCCGCCCCGCCGTCCTCGATCACCGCCGCCGGTACGCAACAGTTCAGCCCGGGCTTTATTCCGTTCCTCCAAATTGAGCCACCCGTTATCGTCTTTGTCGAATTCGCTGACGATCAGCCGGTCAGGAGCGTTAGGACCGCCGCCACGCTCGAAAAGGAAGCTCCAAGCAACTGCTGCCGTGCAGAGGCCGACGATTCCAAATACGACGACGATTTTCAATAGGGTTGATTTCATATCGCAACAAGGATTGGTTGAATTCGTTAGCATGACATGCCGGAATGGCAATACGTCGGAAGAGACGTTTGGGGCATTACCCAACACGTAAACGCGATGGGCTGAGGACTTTCTACGACACAGGGCGATCTTTCCACCGATTCGCTGGAAAATCCGAATGCTACGCGGCTTTTCTGCAGCAAATCCAATATTGTGGCAAAGTAGAATACTTTCGAAGGACGAAACTACCTCAAACGCACCCTCAACCCATCGCCAAGGAGTTGAATGATGTCTCGAAAAAGTACTCTGTCGTATCAGCAATTCGAACAACGCCAAATGTTGGCGTCGGTGACTTCATCCATCAATGGAGGCGAACAGACGTTAGGCCTAACCGAGTTTCAAGCCAACGAAGTTCTGTCACTTTCGGAGTCACCCGGCACCTACACATTTCGCCTGATCAATGGCGATACTTGGTCTGGCAATTCATTAGCTGGCGTTTCAGGGATTGGCTCCAACACGCTCACGGTCGATCAAACGCAGTTTGCTGGGATAGGAATTCGGGATGATTTCAACAATCGCACACTAGACGTTGTGTTTGCGACAGACTTTCAGGCCACGCCATCCATCTCAGACGTCGAATCTGTTTCTCAAGTCGCGGGGACCGCGGTCAATCTGACTAGTGCAGTCTTTTCGAAAGCGCTCGTACTCACTCAACCAAACAATGTGATCGATGCGCAACTTGACGTGGACTTCGTCAGGCTTGATTCAGATAATCCGATTCACATCATCGGTGCCCGAGTTGGGTCTGGTCAGATCACGACGCGCAGCTCCGTAACGTCCACCGATGGCATACTTCTTTCGACGAACTGGCAAGTATCTGGGACATTAACTGTTGAGGCAGGCACGTTCATCGACATCGATGCAGATCGATTCGGAGTCACCGGAAGAATGAACCTTGACGCTCCAGAGGGCATCAAGATTCGATCGACAAATATTTATACTGATGGTGATTTCAACCGCTTTAACGGAACCAGCAAGTTTGCTCAGCTTAACTTCAACTCCGAAGGTACAGTCGATATTGAGATGACTCACAACGACGGCCCGTTCAATGGAGCCGATCTGATTCCAATTCATTTGGTCGGCGACAATAAGGCCAGAAGTCTCAGGATGATTATTCCTGACGCTTCGATCACCGACCGGGCCGACGCAACACTGACCGTCATTAACAACGCTGAGATTTCGGCGAACAACGTATACCTTGCCAACGACCCGACCAACGTAATTTCTGTCGGCAGCCAAGCGACGGTGCGTGGAATGCCGCAAGTGTTCAGAGATGGGGGCCATTTTGTCGAAAAGACCGGAGCTGTCTTTTTCGCCGATGCTGGCGACGTGCGATTCGGTTCGTTCGGCAGCGAAAGCACAAATTTCCTGACGCTACACGAGGACGATTCAACCACACTCGTTCGTGCCGGTGGAGATGACCGTGAGTTTTACGAAACGCAACACATCAATATCAGATCCGCTGGCGATCTGGAAATTGGTCCTGATGCGACCATCGAGTCGACAGGTTGGATATCGCTTCACGCGAACGGCCAGCTCGTTTCAGTCCCTAGCGGCAACAGTTCAATTAAAGCGCGGGCAGGACGTTTTTCTGGTAACGAGTCAATTGACATCGATGGCCTTGAAATTCAGAGTCTTGAGTTCCGCAGTGTTGGGGATGTTGAGATTCACGCCATCAGCGATATCACGTTACGGGGAAACAATCGAGCTGAAAACGTTCTGTTGGTGACATCGGGTCGAATTGCAAGTGCGAACTCCACGTTTGTCGGCGCTGAGAATCTCACACTGTCGGGGCAATCGATCTGGGTCGGTAATCGTGAAAGCGAAATATTCCTTGTACGAAACCGATTGACGCTACTCGCGCGTGACTTCGTCATCGTTGGCGAAAACAGTACCGTCAATGCAGCGCGATTGAATGTGCAAACTGATTTCGCCAAAGTTCACATTGCTGGAAACATAAGTTTTGTTGGCGACAATCGCATGACTTCTGGCCGATTCTTCAGCATTTCCGATATCACTGACGCATTGGACGCCACGTTGCTGGTTGAAGGACGCATGGAGTTGCAAACCCGAAGCGGTTCGATCTACCTTGCCGACGGTGATGCAAGTGAGAATCAAGTTTACTTTTGCGGCCACACGATCTTTGGCAGCGATGAATTTGTTAGCGTCCACCGCAACGGCGACGTCGTGCTAAACTCTTGGCAAGCCGGTTCTGCGGCAAGAACATGGATCAATCCAGATCGCCGCACATGCGAAAGCTGATTGGATAAACTGCGATGCAAGATTCATTTCAGATGCGATTAGCAAGTTCAAGTTGTTCAGCCGCGTTAAAAGAGAACAGATGCATTCGTCAAAACTCGGCAAGTTTCTCTTGCAAGAAATCTTCGGAGGAATCGGTTTCTAGCTGCAGCCAAACCGGATAGTGATCTGACATTTGCGATCGGCGCCAATGGTTTTTGTAGTACGCCAAAAATTTGGCATCTGACGTCAGAGTACTAGGGTCTTCTTTGTGTTCAAGCATGAAGTCACGATACAACTCTTCATCGTCAACAGGGAACACCTGATCGAAAAATTTAACTACCCCGCCCGCACCCCCTCCTTCAATTTTCGAGATCTTAAAATACTCGGTTTCATGAAAAAAGATTCGATCGTAAACCTCAGTTTCAGGAACGTTGGTCGGAGTGCCAATCAGAGCAGGTAGCTCGACAAATCCAGCTTCATTGATTAGCTCAACGATATCGTCATCCTGCATGTACAAATTGAAATCACCCATCATCATCAAGTTGTTTGTCCAAAATCGTTCCCTATCCATCTTGGACTTTATTGCATTCATCAGGAGCCTAACTTCTTCCTTCCTTTTGGCTGTTTTTTCGTCTGTGTCGCCAGGTTGGAGGTGAAGGTTAATGATGGCGAATGACTTCCATCCTGATTTAAATCCAGTGATAAACGGGGTGCGTTTAAGCTGCTTGACGGCTGATCCATTGGTGATGTCATCCCATAAAACGATTTCCCCTGCCAACCCCGAAAGCTCAACCCTCTTTGAATCATAAATGTATGCGAATCGTTCTGAATTCCCGTCTGTGCCTTCCGTGATGTCGGCGACCATGTATCGCCAGCCGCTGCCTAACAATTTCATCAGGATTCTCAAGTCAACAAGCGTCGATTTGATTTCCTGAATCGCGACCAGATCAAAGCGGCTAACAATCTCTGCAATATAGAAGTAGGATTCCGGCAGTCTGTTTTTCAAATGGCCGAATTCCTTAAGATTCCAAGTTCCAATGATGAGATTTTTATCAGCCAACTTGGGAGCGACAGCTTCATCGAGGTTCTCCCGCAGTCCTAGTATGTTGAGGATCGCATTGTATTTTTCTTCATCTGACATGTCGGGAAATAACAGCCCATGCTGTTGTCTGTTTTCGTCGGAAGAAGGACGTAAATCGTTATACCAAGGCATTTGCTACTCCTTACGTGATGATCCAGTGACTGACAATTGTCCTCGTGGTCTGTTAACCGCATTGTACCTGTTGGCACTGCCTGCTGCGCCTCTCGGCACCTCGCATTGCTCGGCCTAAGTAAATTTGGCCAGTCGTCGAATCCAGTGCAGTCAATAGATCTTGAGAGATTTCACAAAGCGAATCTACTTGCCGACCCTTACAAGAAAGTCCTTCGTCCGGATGATCAGGTCGTTTTCAAAGACGGCGGGTGTGGCATAAACAGGGCTGCCGAAGTCAAACTCAGAGACCACTTCCATTTCTGAATCACATTCTACGACTTTCATCTGGCCATTGCGGTTGGCAACATAGAAATGGCCCCCGCATTTAAGCAGCGACGCCGAAACGTTCGCCAACATTCGTTTTTTACCCAACACTTCGCCCGTTTTCATAGCCAGACACAGCGCAACGCCGGGGTCACTGATTGCAAATATTTTTCCGTCGTCGCATAGGAACGACGACATCGAGGGCGCGTTTCTCCCACGCCAAACAATTCCGGAATCCGAGATATCGCCACTACCGGGACGCACGCCGACGAACTCTTTGTGTTTGTACGCCGTAGAAAACACCACGATGCCTTCGCCATACACCGCCATCGGAGTTACAGAAAAACCAAAACCATAGTCGGCGCGCCAGATCTCAGTACCGTCATCAGGATCGTAGGCGACGATCCATTGGGCACCCGGAACGACAGCTGCCGTTTTCCCAGCGACCTCGATAACAACCGGTGTGCTATATGACTTTCGATACTCACCGTTTTCCGATTTCATAGGAGGACGATCTGTCTTCCAAATCGTTTTGCCATCGTCAACACCAACGGCGACCAAATACTGTTCATCCATTCCGTCGCAGACAAAGATAGCCTTGTCTTTGAAGATTACCGGCGACGATCCCGGCCCCACACTGTGCTTGATGACGAACTCCCGATGCCAAAGCGTCTCACCACTTCGCGTATCAAGACACCATGTCCCGTAGGCGCCAAAATGACAGACAACTTTGTTGCCTGAGATCGCGCACGTTGGCGACGCGTAAGAGTTCATCGGATTGATCGGCTCTGGATCAGACACCGTCCGCAACGGGATATTCTTAAGCAATTTCCCCGATTGCAAATCGACACAAATGGCAAACAACTTGACCGAACTCGCCGCTGTTTTGATCTTCGCAAACTGAACATCCTCTAACTTTCTCTCGATCTCTTCTGCGCTGGCGGCTTCTTCGATAGCGCTCGTCAGCCAAATCTTCCCGTCGCGATAAACGGGCGACGACCAACCGCGACCGGGAAGTTCTGTTTTCCATTTGAAATCCTCCTCCGTCCATTTCGTCAACGTTTTTGCGACCGAAGAACTGGTTCCGTCATTGCCGCGAAATTGCCTCCAGCTTTCGGCGACGTTCTCGTCCGGTAGTTTGACCACTCCCGACGCCGCATAGTCTCGATAGGCTGCCGCGATACTGGCCGCCTGTTCATCCCCTTTGTGAAAAATGATTCGGTGGTGCAGGTCCACGCTTTGGCCGTTCTTCAAAGTAAACGTGCCTGAAGGCTCACTTGGATTGAGACTTTTGGGGCCAAAGGCATTTGCCGTAAACAGTCCGTACTCGCGCACATGCCACCGAGTCGGATGACGGAAACTTGACGGATGATTCAAGAACGCGATTCCGACATGCTCACCATCCACTTGCCCGTGGTAGCCGACCCAATCGGCTTCTTTGGACCATGTCTTGCCGTCGCGATCCCCTTCACTATTGACGATTTGCCCTTTGCCATCGGTAAGTGACATCGACGTTGGAACGCGCACGTTCAATCCAGCATCTTTCTTGTCCTGTAATTCAACATCTCCGTATTTGGCCATCAGTTTGATGTCGAAATCCATCACAAGACTACCATCGGTCATGCGAAAGATCATCGACCTTTGGTCAGCCATCAATTGCTTACCAGCTGAATCTAGATAGTCATTAGAGCAGCGGATAACAGCCTGATTTTCATCGGCCGTGACTTCCGCGAAATCCGTGTGCGCGATTGTTCCCAGCGTCGCCAAGAAGTTTTTTCGCCGCTCGCCGTCTAACTTCTTCGAAGCGGCCTCCAGCCATACATCGCTACCGGCCACGCCCTGATGCCCAAACCATACGCCACGGTGATGAGGATGGTCTTGCTGTTCTCCGGCGACACTTTCCATTGGAAACGCGCGCGTCATCGGCTTGCCCGTTGGACCGATCACTGGCCAGAAGTACGGCTTTCGCGCCAGAGAATCACGAAAGTGATAACGGCTTACAAGCTGACCGTCGAATTGAATCGTAACCTGATCGGCATCGCGCGAGACTGAAAAACCATCAGTGCTTGGCTCATCCACGGCGAATCCATCACCCGCAATGCAAAACAGCATGCACAGTGCCAACAGGAACCTCATCATCGATTTCGCTTTCTTACTAGAACAGTTCACTCTTTGACATCAATGACTATTTTCAACCCCACCGAGCCACTCAGGAACTCCGGCTGACTCAAGCCGCTTAACCTTCTTGTCAAACGAGTCCTTCTTCCCCTTTTTGATTGACGATGGAACGGCGTTGGTCTTCGGCAGGTGTCGGCGATACTTCGCTATCGTTTTTGCATGCGCGGGATCACCGGCAAGATTGTGATGTTCGCCGGGGTCAGATTGATGGTCGTAGAATTCCTCGCTGCCGTCGCGATATTGTGTATATCGGTACTTCCATCCTCGAACAGAGTGGTTCTTGTAATGCCATGTCGTCACGACCGGTTCAAAAGGTCGGTCAGGAATATCGGCAAGTCGATGCATCAAACTGGTCCCTTCAAGGCCTTTCACCTCGGGCAAATCACACAGTTCGATCAGTGTCGGGTAAACGTCAAGCAGACTTGCCGCGCGCTTGCAGGTTTCGCCCGCGTAAGTTTTCGTCGCCTCATGTGATTTTGGAAATCGAATCGACAATGGCACTCGTGTTGCTTCCTCCCACAGGTCCTGCTTACGCCAGCTCATCTTTTCGCCCAAGTGCTGACCATGATCGGATAAGAAAACCACGATCGTGTTGTCAGCGTACTGGCTTTCGTCAAGCGCTTTGAGAACCTTGCCGGCTTGCGCGTCAGCGAATGAAACGCATGCCAGATACGCGCGCACCATTTCTCGCCAGTAGTCCGGCCCAGCATCCAACACGTTTTGATGATCGCCGCCTTTCAGCGTTCCGTAGGCCATCGCTTTTGCAAACAACGGAACATCCTGCATTTCGTCGACCGGCACAGTCGGCATCTGGACGTCTTCGATCGGATAGAGGTCAAAGTACTCCTTCGGCGCCGTGAAGGGAACGTGCGGCCGCAAGAAACCGACCGCAAGAAAAAACGGCTTGTCATGCTTTTGCTTCAAGCGTTCAACGGCCCACGAAGCAATCTGCTCATCCGGCATGCCTTCGTCTGGAATGTCTTCTTTTTCTAGCGAGCCCCAACAAAGCGATTGACCATCGACGCCTTCTTGATGCAGCTGATAGATTCCTCCACCGTCACGAGGGAATGGATAGAAGTGTCGCCCTTTGTATCCATGACCGCGCTCGATAAATTTCTTGGGCCATTTGTATCTTGGACGAACCTCATCCCAAAATTCATAGTCTTTCGCATCGCTGGTTCCTTTGTGGAATATCTTCCCGGCGGCCATCGTCTTATATCCATTTCGCTTGAAATGGGTCGGCATTGGAATCGTTTCACCCAACACACGCTCATAGCTCTCTTTGGTTTTCGCTCCGCCGGTGTACCAACCCGTCGTGGAGGGACGCAGCCCGCTCAACAGCGCATGCCGCGATGCTCCACAAACCGGCGCCGCACAATGAGCATTGCTAAAGAGAACACCCTGCGACACCAGTCGATCCAAGTTCGGTGTCTTGACTTGTGGATGTCCACCGGCCGCACCAACCCAATCGTTCAAGTCATCAATCATGATCATCACGACATTGGGTGGCGACTGTTTGTCCGATACTTCAGCGGCGCAAACGAAAGGTGCCAGAGTCCCAAAGACTAAAACGAACACGAAGATTTGGAGTACTCTCATTTGACTTCTTTGAGGGGTTGGAAAAACTGAATCGTGAAAGGAAAACAACGGCCGTAGCTACGCTCGCCAGAGCGTGGAACCACCGTCTGGCGACGGTAGCTACATTTTTCAATACCGATAGTCCGCACCATCACGACTGCGTTGGCAACTGGCTTCCAGTTCCGTTAGCTGCTTTGTTAGCTTCTCGACGCGCTCGGGCATTTCGGCGGCGAGATCGTTTGTCTCGTGGGGATCTTTGGCAAGATCATAGAGCCGGAGCCTTCCATCCTTTTTTGCTTCACGCATCAGTTTCCAGTCGCCATCAATGATCGCCTTTCCATCGACGCCAGTATGTAATCGACGGTAGCCAAAAAACAATTCCTTGTTCCGCTGCGTGACCTTGCCGTTAATCACTGGCATCAAATCGATACCGTCGATTGGGCGTTTGTCTTTCTTTGATTTCTTTGCCTGAACAAGGTTAGCGATCGTTGGAAAAAAGTCGACCGTCGCACATCGGACGCTGGTCTTCGCGCCCGCGGGGATCACGCCGGGCCACTCGGCACAGGCCGGAACCAACGTTCCGCCCTCGTACATTTTGTGCTTGTGCCCTTTGAAAGGGCCAGCTGACGCGATGCCTTTCTTGGTAAGTGAATCTGCGGGGCCATTGTCGCTACAGAAAAACACGATCGTGTTGTTTTCAATTTTCAACTCACGCAACTTGTCTCTCAAACGACCGACTTGCTCGTCCATCGCGGTGATACAACCGTACAGATGTTGCTGCTGCTCAGGTAGCCCTGCGTAGGGTTTGCGATATTCTTCGCCGGCGACGACAGGTTCGTGAGGAGCGTGAAACCAAACGGTTGCTAGAAACGGACCGTCTTTGTTGGCTTCGACGAACGGAATCACGCGGTCCATGATGATGCGGCTATCGTCGCCAGCCATATTTTCGGTCGCTGCTTTGCCGTTGTGTAAATAAGGTGCTCCACCTTTCCACGGCTCTCCCTCTTTGCTGCCCCATTTACTCCAGCCTTGGGGCGTGACGGTTGGATCCCAAGTCGGAACGGCACTGGTCGTGGCGAAAGTTTCGTCAAATCCATGCTGCCATGGCGGCGAATAGAATCCGCGTGATCCCCCGTCTTCGTCTCTAACCCATCCCATATGCCACTTGCCGAAAAAACCTGTTTGATATCCCTGCTTCTTCAGCATTTCGGCAACTGTAATTTCGCCAACTCGCATTCCGCCGGTGTGCGCCGCCAAGATGCCAAAACGAAATGGATGGCGTCCCGTCAGACAACTACCGCGCGTCGGCGAGCACAGCGGCGAAACGGCGTAAAAGCGATCAAACCGCACACCACTGATGGCCATCTGATCCAGATTGGGCGTTTGAACAACCTTGTTTCCATTGAAGCCAATGTCACCCCAGCCTTGATCGTCACTCATGATAAGAACGACGTTGGGAAGCGTTTTTTTAGCCGGGGCGGAACTCTCAGCAAGGCATTGCCCAATACTTAGAATACAGAAGAGCATTGTTAATCCGCTGACAAAGTGTTTCATCGCGTTCTCGTCTTAAATACTGGGTGGACAGTCTATCGTGATTGGTGCCTTCGCAACTCAATATTACTCTAGGCCAATGGCTGATGAGAACTCAAATCTTGAGACTGACCAGAAACTGGCCGCCGGTGGATGTGATTAGGCTGCTTACGTGCAACCCCGGCGACAATCGAGACATGCGATCGATCAACCACTCAGCCGCTGCTTCTGCATCTTCCTGAGTCGGGCATCTGGCCATCGCTTCGCGGCCACCCTTGCGTTCTAGTCGTTCGGCCGCCGCAATGATCGATGCCGGTTCGACGACAATGAGATGCTCCGGCCATGGAATCACCGGATCGCAGGCGCCTTTGTTGGTGTTGCACCCCTTGTGAGCCAGCCGCTCTGGCGGAAGCCCCGTCTTGTTCTGTTTCTTCTTCTTGGCGCGCGCCTTGGTGATACGTTTGTCCACGCTTGCGCCGCGCGGATCGTTGGGAGACATATCCCGATCGACCGGTTCATCACACAGCCAACACCGCCAGCCATCAGCTTCACCCACATCGTCGAGGTGTCCCATCGTTATCACTATCCCAAAAAGTATGGATCAGAACTCGCTATTTTCGATTCTGCGCGGCGGCAATCAGCGATTCAATTTCTTTTACATGCTCGTAAGGCAGACGACTCCGTTGATACTTCCGCTCAACTATATCCAGTAGGCTCTCGAGATCCTCAAGCTCAATAACGGCAAACTTTGTCCATTCGTCTTCCGACTTCAGGCGAGACTGAAGCTGCCATTTGCCCGCATGGCGCGTCGCGGTGACTAGGCGCGTCTCGCCCTCTTCGGTCTTTTCACGCCATTCGTGTTTTTTCATGATTACGAGAAATGAAGAATTAAGATGGGCAAAGTTAACTCGATTCGAACAACCCTAATCGTACCGAGCCATTCTTTTTCGGGATACCCGCCGAACGGCCAGTTGAGGCTATAATGTCGGCCCACAGTTATTATCGATCGATCCATGCAGCCCGAACACACTTTCACAATCGCCGAAGACACACAAATGGTGTTGGCGGTGATGCGCCAGCATTTGCCCGATGGGCCTTCTTGGACGGCGGTTAGGAAATTGCTTCGCGCACGACGAGTCGCGATTGGCGGGGTGTTGTGTGTCGACGAAGGTCGGCAACTGTCCAAGGGAGAAGTGCTTACGATTTTCCCCCATCCGTTGCCCCCACCG
>CAZDBE010000038.1:0-1498 GCA_964503675.1 uncultured Pirellulaceae bacterium
CCTTAAGCGTTCTCATCCCATCCGCCGTCTCAGGGGCTTCTCCACTCCATTTTTTTGAAATTATACCTAAACAAACGTAGTGCTCTCTTGTCTTTCACGTCGCGTTCTTTCGCACGACTCGTTTGTTTTTGAACTCATTCCTTCGATGCAGACTCAGTGCCCTCTTCCCTTTGCACGCCGAGTCTGTTTTTTAAAATCATACCTAGTCAGACGCAGTGCTCTCTTCTCTTCGCACGTCGCGTCTGATTTTTTTCGCACGGATATCTTCCTCGAAAGCTTGCCCGGAAGAGTTCGCCCCGAAAGGAACGCACAGCCAAGTTCGAGTTGGCTGTGTGTGCCCGCCCGGGCAAGCCTGCTCGCGACGGCGGAGAAATTTCGAGAGATCACTGCGAAGTCTGGGTTACGGACAGCGTGTTCCCATCAGGATCCTTGAACCAAGCGATCATCGCCCCGTCAGGACCTGTCCAAATTCCGAGACTGTCCTGTGCCAGATTAGGGTAGTGCTCAAACACCGCTCCTCGACCGACTAATTCTTGGACCGTCGCGACAATACTGGTCACTTCCCAACCTACTACGGTGAACGCTGGAGGCGCTACGGATTCTACTTTCTGAATCCGTAGCGTGGTTCCATTGGAGTCGAACACCAAAGCAAACGGCGTGTCAGCCAGCTCCGTAAGATTGAGCACCGTCGAATAGAATGCTTTGGCTAGCTCCGGTTTAGAAGTCGCTGCGAATGCAACTAATTTAGAGTTAGTTAACATCGATGGATCATCCTCTAGGTCGCTTGGAACATACCAATTGCCGCCTACCCTACTGGTTGGCTGATCATACTGGCGATCAATGCTTCGAGCTTAACGATGTCAGCCGAGAATTTACGAATTCCTTCTGCTGTCTTTTCGGTGGCCATGGCATCCTCATTCATCAGCCAGCGGAAATTCTTTTCGTCGCAAACTACTTTTTCAATCTCCATGCCCTTGGCGGCTGATACTTCAAGTTTTTGAGTGATTGCATCATCGGAATTTTGCAACTGCTCAAGCAACTTTGGACTGATAGTCAGTAGGTCGCAACCGGCAAGTTCGATGATCTGCCCGGTGTTGCGGAAACTGGCTCCCATCACTTCGGTAGGATAGCCAAATTTCTTGTAGTAGTTGTAAATTTCGGTGACCGACTGGACGCCCGGATCTTCGGCGCCGACATAGTCGCGGCCCTCAGCATTTTTGTACCAATCATAAATCCTACCGACGAACGGGGAGATTAACTTGATCCCCGCTTCAGCACACGCGACGGCTTGCGCCAGCGAAAACAGCAATGTCAGGTTGCAGTTGATCTTTTCTTTTTGCAGGATCTCTGCTGCTTTGATCCCCTCCCAAGTCGAAGCGATTTTGATTAACACTCGGTCACGTGACGTGCCAGATTTCTCATACAGATCGATCAACGTACGAGCCTTCGCAACGGTGCCTTCAGTGTCGAAGGAAAGTCGGGCGTCCGTTTCGGTAGA
>CAZDBE010000038.1:1508-26078 GCA_964503675.1 uncultured Pirellulaceae bacterium
CTCTGTCATCGTGCGCAGTTTGGATAGGGACCAGACTTGGAAACCACCAGAGTCGGCGCTCTCGTTGCCGAACAGGATCAGCACGCGGTCGATCACGGCTTCAACCAGCTGGTCCTGCGGAAGATCAGATTCTTTCAGCTCATCGACGGCTTGCTGGACCAAGTATTGGTACTTCTCTTCCTTGGTTGCCGCGAGGATCAGCGAGGGATTCGTCGTCGCGTCCTGAGGTTTGTACTCGTCCATCGCTTGGAAATCGCCTGTATCGGCAACGACGGTAGTCCACTGTTTCTATTGATCGAGCTGGTTCATGATTCTGACGTTTCTGAATTAAAGGTTTTATTTTGCGAGGATTTCATTTCCGTCGCCCGCCATGACTGCTAAGCGGCTATTCCATTGATCCTCAAGTCTAACCGACTGAGGACGACTGGAGGGTGTCTCGACGCGACCTAATCGGATAAATTCTTGTTCTTGATGTTCTTCATAATTCGTCCGGCCATCGTCCAATAATGTTAACCCCCCACGACATCCTCGGTGAAGGCCAGAAAATCGCAAAGCGTCTCGAGACGTACGAGCATCGCCCGGAGCAGCTGGAGATGGCTGACGCGGTGGCCAAAGCCATTGCCAGCAAAAGACACCTTGTCGCCGAAGCGGGCACGGGGGTCGGAAAGAGTTTTGGTTATCTGGTACCTGCCATCCTTAGCTTGGCCGCCAATCAAGAATCAAAAACGGAAACTAAGAAGCGGATCGTTGTCTCGACCCACACCATCAGTCTTCAAGAGCAATTGATCGAAAAGGACGTTCCGTTTCTCAACAGCGTGATTCCACTCGAGTTTTCGGCGGTGCTGGCCAAAGGGCGCGCGAACTACGTCAGTCTTCGACGACTGCGTGATGCGGCCGTGCAGGGGAAAACCGTTTTCTCCAGCGAGGAGGAAATTGGCCAGATTCCGATGCTGCAAAAGTGGGCCAAGGAAACGCCAGACGGTTCGCGCAGTGATCTTTCAGTCAAGGTTTTGCCGCAAGTGTGGGATGAGGTGCGCAGCGACAGCGGTAATTGCCTCGGACGCAAATGCCCGTCCTACAAAGACTGTTTTTACTTCGCAGCGCGAAACCGTTTGCTCAACGCTGATATCTTGATCGTCAATCACGCGCTGTTTTTCTCAGACCTTTCGCTCCGACGGCTGGGCGTAAATATCCTGCCCGAATACCACACCGTAATTCTGGATGAAGCGCACACCGTCGTCGACGTTGCCAGCGATCATCTTGGATTGTCTGTAACGCTGGGCCAAGTCGAATACACACTGAAGAAACTTTACAACAGTTCGAAGAATAAGGGACTGCTGGTCGTTCACGATTTGAAAGAAGCTCAGCGCATGGTGGTCAAAGCGTTTGCCGCATCGGAAACTTTCTTTCTGGACATCCTTAATTGGGCCGCGCGTCGTGGTGACAGCAATCGCCGTAACAATAAGATCCGGGTCTGTGAAAAAGGCATCGTGCAGAATCGATTGAGCCCAATTCTCACTCAAATAAGTGAGACGGTGACGCACTTTGCCGAAAACCAAAAGAATCCGTCGGACAAACAAAATTTATCGGCGGCTGCAGATCGGTTGACGGCCATTGCAGCATCCTTGGAGAATTGGCGTCTGCAGGGAATCGAGGGAGGCGTGTACTGGATTGAAACCTCGGTCAACCGTTTTGGAAAACAGAACGTCAGCCTGATGGCGTCGCCTATCGATGTCGGGCCGGAGATTCGCGAGCATTTGCTGAATAAAACCGACAGCGTGATCATGACCAGTGCCACGATCGCGACCGGCGGCAACTCGTTTGACTTCTTCCGCAATCGCGTCGGGATGACCAAGGGTGACACGCTGGCAGTGGGCAGCCCGTTTGATTACGAAAACCAATCACGTTTGATCATCGTCAGCAACATCGCCAACCCATCCGAGGAGCGTGAATTGCACGAGCGGCAGTGTATGGAGGCGATTCAGAAGTACGTTAAGCAAACCGATGGTCATGCGTTTGTGTTGTTTACCAGCTACGAATTCCTGCGGCGAGCCGAACGCGAACTAACGGCATGGCTTTCCGAGAACGATTACGGATTGTTTTCGCAAGCCGGTGGGACGCCGCGCGGTCAATTGCTGGAGCAGTTTAAATCTACGCCACGGAGCGTTTTGTTTGGCACCGCCAGTTTCTGGCAGGGTGTCGATGTTCAGGGCGATGCGCTGCAAAACGTGATCATCACGAAATTGCCTTTTAGTGTTCCTGACCAGCCTTTGCTACAAGCGCGTTTGGAGGCGATTAAGAAAGCAGGCGGTAATCCGTTTGTGGATTATCAAATCCCAGAAGCGGTGATCAAATTCAAGCAGGGATTCGGCCGTCTGATTCGCAGCAAGACAGATACTGGAATCGTGGTAGTGCTGGACCCGCGTGTGAAGACCAAACGCTACGGCAAGATTTTTCTTGATTCGTTGCCCAAGACAAAAATTGTCGAAGAAACGCTTTGATGGAATTTCAAAGTTGCACGATTCTCCGGTGGGGCCGTGTTTGCTAAGCGTCGGCGATGTGGAAGCAATGGCAGAACAATGGATGGCAGAACAATCCGCGCGTATTGTTCAGCCAACCATTGTTCAGCCAATAAATTTTGCCAAATGTCAGCTTTGGTTTTGGAACTGGCTACTACTTTTTCTTGAGAACGGTCTTCGCGTTGTAGACTGCTTGGCCCGAATCGACGAAGGCTTGGAGAACCTTGCACGCTTCGTCGGCAAGGATGTTTTCGGTGACTTCGATTCCTCGGCGGTTCAGTTCCTCTTTCCACTGTGGGTGGACAGCGCCTTCATCGAATCCGGCGATTGATTCGACTTGTTGGCTGGACGCAGCAATCACAACCGATCTCACGCCGGACCAAGGAATCGAACCGTAGCACATCGCGCAAGGTTGAGCACTGATGACCAATTGATGCTCAGGTAAGCCTTCAGCGCCAAGGTCGAAGGAACCGACTTTGGCTTGAGCCAGCATGAGTGTGACGATTTCGGCATGCGCTGACGATATCCCCAGCGGCATGACGCGATTGACACCGATGATCACCGGCTTTCCAGATTCTTTTTCGAATACGCCGGCGGCGAATGGCCCGCCCGTCTGATGCTGAACATTCAACTCTGAAAACCGAATGACAGCTCGCATGCGTTCCTCGATCGATTCGATCGACGCGGGAAGGTTAGCGTTTTCACGGACCGCCCAAGGTGGTAAGTCGATTGTTACATTCATGGTTTGGGATTTCAAAAAAATGAGAATGCTCAAAGTTTGTTTAAGCCAACATAGTATAACTGTAGTTAAACGTTCGCTGGGATAGCAATCCAACTATGGGTGTCCCGCGATCGCCAATCTTCATAAACGGATTCTGATAATGCTATGCAAACTGCCGGTCATCTTTGTTTTGATTTGTCTTGCGATAACTAGTTTGTCCAAGCTGCATGCAGACAACGGGCATCCGATTGCGATTCGGCAATGGTCGGACACGGGATTTACTATCGAAACGATGCAAAACATGCACGTCGGAATTGGCCTGCGTGAATCAGATCTTGAGCGATTGCCGCGACCAGTCGATTTGTCGATGGAAGATGTGAAGGGAAAGGACAACGCTCGACTTTACTGGTCAGTGAAAACATCTAGTGTCGCAACCAATATCGAAGGTGGCCAAGAGGGATTAGGCGGGCTAACGGAAGTATTTGAATTTAGCGAAAGCGATGTAACGTTTAACGATGCCGCGTGGCGGACGCCTGGCGCGACCCTCTTTGTCGACGGGGTTCTGATAGTGAACCTTAATGTAGTCCCTGCGAACAAAATGGATGCGTTCCTCAACGCTCCCTCAGGTGACATCGAAATGGAAAAGTCGGATCTTGCGATAATTGCGACATCGAACGCCTTTGATGTTGAACAACTGAAAAAGATTCGTGACAGATTGAATCCGCAGCTAGTGATCGTTCACTCTTCAGTTGATGAAGTTGGCAACCAGAAAGTCGAAACTATTTCGCATAACACGATTGCGATATCAGCGCCGGCCAAATTTGACCGCAAAGCGAGAACGCATTTCGTCTCTCTTGGCGATCAACCGTGGGAGATGACAGATGATCTTGCCGGCCTATTCGCCAAAAAGGAAGCAGCCTGTAAATTGTCGCGCGAGATGTTTGCCAAACTGTCCGTCGATCAAATGAATTTCAAACCGAGCGATGGCACTCACACGCCGCGGTGGAACTCCGAACACATGATGGGGCGGGAGTTGCTTTTCTTCTCCCAAATCTTCCACGCCGTCGATCCGAATATTCCAGTCATGGATCTCAACCCTCGCCAGATACCTGAGGATTACACTTTCGCTCATTCTGACTGGAGCGGTGCCGAAGAGGCCGCTCAGATGATGCGGGTGGAGGCTTTCACTCGCCGTTTTGCGTATCTTTTGGAGGGAATAGACTTGGACACGAAAGCCGTTGGCAGCAAGTTCTGGAAACCTCGTGGGCTGCTAGAGCAAATGGAACGCCACTACAACCAACACTCGACCAATGTGGTCAAGAAGATGGATCTTGGGGAATGGCCACCAAAGTAGCCACCATACAAGCCCGTTGAACATGATCTACATGCCGTTGCATTTTTGCATCAGCGTTATCTTTCATGATGAGAAATCGCTGGCGTTCATCGGCATTTTGCAAGCCATCCGGCATGGCACACAGATTGCTCACTGGTTGATCACTTCAATATCCGCCACCCAACAGAGCTTAATCATGATTCGCTTAATCATTTTCTCCATTCTATTCGTCACTTCTACTAGCCTCGCTCACGGACAAATTGGCGGAAGTTCTCCTAGTAAATCGCATCAGAAACACGGCTGGTCCAATCAGCGTTCTAGTATCTGGAAAGGAAGCGGGCATCTCAAGGGAGCTGCTCCACAGCGACACGTTCGTCAAAAACAGTTTGTACAAACTCCGGTGTTTTTCGACCCTCGCCTAAACGGATTTCGTCGATCATTCAGAAATTCATCCCGAACCGGTTCTTTTTCCTCTAGCCGACCACGACCGATCGCTACCCGAGCACCAGCTCAAATTGTTCAGGCACCTGCAACTCCACCAGAACAAAAACTCGTAGTAAATCCGTTTTTTGATGCAGGTTCAGACACCGAGCAGCTCGCTTCAGAAACAGATTCGATTGACCAACAGTCTGAAATCTCGCTTGACGACCGTGCCAACCAAGAGGACTCATTGATTCAAGCTTCCTCTGTATTGGAGTCTACCGAGTAGATTCCTGAACTGGCCCCGCTAGTAGCCTATTGTCGCCTTTTGCTTCGCGAAAGAACGTCATCAACACACTTTCGCGGAGCGAAAGGCGACTCAAAACCAAGGTCTTCCAATTGTGCTGATGACAAAACGGCCTCGTTGGAACACAATATCCGTCAGCAAATTTAGCTGTATGGACTATTCGCGATTTTTACCTTGGCTGACGAACAATAATGGCATCAGAACACCGCATCATTTACACACTTACCGACGAAGCCCCAGCGTTGGCCACACGCTCATTCTTGCCCATCGTCCAAGCCTTTGCCGGCGCTTGCGATGTTGCTGTGGAAACACGCGACATCTCGGTTGCCGCTCGGATTTTGTCCACCTTTCCTGAATGCCTGAGCGACGATCAGAGAACGCCAGACGCACTGGCCGAACTTGGTGAACTGGCCAAAACGCCCGAAGCCAACATCATCAAGCTGCCCAACATCAGTGCCTCCATCCCTCAAGCCAAAGCGGCCATCGAAGAATTGCAGGCCAAGGGTTACGCGATTCCCGACTTCCCTGACGATCCAAGCACTGACGAAGAAAAATCGATCCGCCAACGTTATTCCAAAGTGCTGGGCAGCGCCGTCAATCCCGTACTGCGTGAAGGTAACTCTGATCGCCGCGCTCCTCGTGCGGTGAAACAATATGCCCGCAAGAATCCGCACTCCATGGGTGCTTGGTCGGCCGATTCAAAAACACATGTCGCAACGATGGGCGCCGACGATTTTTGCTCGAGCGAAAAATCGACGACCATCGAGAAAGCGGGCGCGTTGAAGATTGAATTTGTTGCCGCCGACGGCAGCAAGACAGTCCTGAAGGAATCCGTTCCGGTTTTGGCCGGTGAAGTCGTCGATGCGACGGCGATGAACTGCCAGAAACTGCAGGAGTTTCTAACTACTCAGGTCGCCGATGCTAAATCCCAAGGAGTTTTGTTTTCATTGCACATGAAAGCTACCATGATGAAGGTCTCGGACCCCATCATCTTTGGTCATGCCGTCAAAGCATTTTTCGCTGACGTGTTCGCCAAACATGCCGACGCATTGGAAACGGCAGGAGCCAATGCCAACAACGGTTTGGGAAATGTCCTTTCGAGCATCGAGTCGTTGCCGGCAGAACAGAGGGCCGAAATCGAGAAAGATATTCAGTCCGCCATTGCCAATGGTCCAGATCTGGCCATGGTCAATTCAGACAAAGGGATTACGAACCTGCACGTGCCAAGCGACGTCATCATTGATGCGTCCATGCCGGCCATGATTCGCACCTCCGGGCAAATGTGGAACGCCGAAGGGAAGCAACAGGACACCAAAGCCGTTATTCCCGACAGCAGTTACGCCAGTGTTTTTGCAGAGACGATTGCGTTCTGCAAAGAGCATGGTGCGTTTGACCCAACGACGATGGGCTCTGTTCCCAACGTGGGTTTGATGGCTCAGAAAGCCGAAGAATACGGTTCTCATGACAAAACGTTTGAAATGTCTGCTGCTGGAACCGTTGTTGTTACCGACGGTAGTGGCGCGACGATCTTTGAACACGTAGTTGCCGCCGGTGACATATGGAGAATGTGTCAGGTGAAAGATGCTCCGATTCGCGACTGGGTCAAACTGGCCGTGACTCGCGCTCGTGCGATGGATGCTCCGGCCGTTTTCTGGCTGGATAAAAACCGGGCTCACGATGCTCAGCTCATCACAAAAGTGAACCAGTATCTCGCCGATCACGATACTGATGGATTACAAATCGAAATCCTTGCTCCCGGTGAAGCGACTAAGTTTACGCTTCAAAGAGTTAAAGATGGCAAGGACACGCTGTCGGTGACAGGAAATGTTTTGCGTGATTATCTGACCGATCTGTTTCCAATTCTGGAACTTGGCACCAGCGCCAAGATGCTATCGATCGTTCCATTGATGAACGGTGGCGGACTGTTCGAGACTGGTGCCGGTGGATCGGCTCCCAAGCACGTTCAACAGTTTGTCGAAGAGAATCATCTGCGTTGGGACTCGCTTGGCGAGTTTCTGGCGCTGGCGGTTTCGCTAGAGCATTACGGAGATGTGGCGGCTAACGCCAAAGCAAAAGTACTTGCCGCAGCGCTCGACGATGCGACGGAAAAATTGTTGGACGAAGGGAAATCACCATCTCGTAAAGCAGGTGAGATAGACAATCGTGGTAGCCATTTCTACCTAGCACTGTACTGGGCAGAGGCGCTTGCCAGCCAAGACGCTGACGCCAATCTGAAGACGCGGTTTGCCTCTCTGGCGGATGCGTTGGCCAAGAATGAGTCTGCGATTGTGGCAGAGCTGACCGATGTGCAGGGACAGCCGGTAGAGATTGGCGGATACTATTTGCCGACCGAGAGCAAGGTAGCCGCTGCTATGCGTCCCGCAAAAGTACTCAACGACACGTTGGCCAGCTTGTAAGCTGGCGGAAGTTTCACGAGCAGTATGTTGTCCAACAGAGTTTCTAGTTTTGAGCTTGGTGAAACATGAAACAAATTCTCGCTATCATCAAACCGTACTTGGCGGAAAAGGTCATCGAAGCGATCTCTGCGGTCGGGGTTGAGCAGGTGATCATTCGCGAGGTCAAAGGCTACGGCCGGCAGAAGAACTATTTGGAAAGCTATGGTGAGAATGAGTACTCGCTAGCTTTTGTTCCCAAGGTCGAAATTTCTGTTTGGGTCGATGACGATCAGGTTGATGCGGTGGTCGACAAAATAGTCAAAGTTTCACGCACGGGCAGGCTTGGGGACGGGAAAATCATGGTTTTGCCAGCTGTTGTTCCGCTGGTTTAAGGTTTGTGATGTTGTAAAAACGTTGATAACCAAACCGAACTGGCCAATGTGAAATAATAGGCCGATACCAGATCTACTGTCTTGAAGTAAAATAAAGACTATCAAGCACTCTTCGGTCCAGTAGTTCGGGCCTCCCATCCCAATTTTTAGAATTGTCTGCCGGAATCAGATTCATGAACCAACCAATGTTCAAATCACTAACTCGCGCACTGTTTTTGATGTTCTCTATAGTTGCTTTAAGTAGCATCGTGGTAGAAGCCCAGGATGATGTCAGTTTTGAGCATCAGATCAAACCGTTTTTGCAGAAATACTGCTTTGAGTGCCACCAAGGAGAAGATGCCGAATCATTCCGGATGGACAACGATGAAATGATGGACTACGTCCTAGCCGGTGATCCGGAAGGCAGCGATCTCTACTCGTATATGATGCTCGGCGAAGATGATGACATGCTGATGCCGCCGATCGATTACTCACCGCGCCCCACCGGACCAGAAATGATGCTGGTCAAGTCGTGGATTTTGCAAGGGGCCAAGACTGTTGAGGACGAAAGAGACATTGCATCAGCGCCCGTAGCTGCCCCTGCTCCCGTTTCCAAATTTGAGCAACATATCTACAACGCCGTTGGTTCATTGCACACCGCAGCTGTTCACCTGCCGATCGGATTGCTATTGGCCGCGGGATTGTTCGGGTTGCTGGCGTTGCGAGGCAGCTTTGTTATGAGCGATTGTGCGTACTACTGTTTGTGGCTGGGGACTTGGGGGGCGATCTTTGCATGCGTTTCAGGCTGGTGGTATAGCCCGATGGAGCATCGTGGCACGGTCGTCGAAATAAGCGATTTGTTTGACCAGAATCATAAAGTTTTCTGGCACCGAACGGGTGGTTTGGTTGTAACAATTGTCGCATTTTTGGTCTGCATCATCGCTAAACGCACACGTGACACTGATCCCGACGAGGGCACGCTGTGGAAGCTTGGCGCGATCATTGTTGCGGCTGGTATGGGATGGGTTGGCCACGAAGGTGGTGAATTGACCTATGGCAAAGACCACTACAAAGACCTCAACGCAATTATCGAAATGGTAATCGATCCGGATAAAGCCGGACAACCAGCAGCAGTGCCTGACCTTGGCGAGGCCTCTTCGGTTACCGAGGTAGACGAAAGCCCTACCAATGATTTCTAAACACTCATTTGTGATAGATGGGTAATGGAAGAACTTCCCAGCCAAAAACAAATCATTGCTGACTTGAAGTCGGATCGCGAGCAAGCGCTGGCGAAGTATTTTTCAATGCTTCGATCGCGTTTGGAGAAAGTGGTTCGGTTTCGCCTAGACTATCGTTTGAAGGGGCGCGTCAGCGAGTCAGACATTCTTCAGGAAACTTATGTGCGCGCCGCGCAGCGGCTCGATAGCTTTCTTCAGAAGCCATCGATGCCAATATTCGTATGGCTCAGGCTAGAGACGCAGCAACACTTGCTCGACGTTTATCGAAAACACTTCGAAGCATCCAAACGCGATGTTCGCAAAGAAATTTCCTTCACTCGTCCAGCGTATGGCAACGCAGGCGACACCTCGATGGCACTGGCCGCGCATCTGGTTGCTCAAATGACCTCGGTCAGCCAGATAATTGAAAAATCTGCCAAGATCGCGTCACTGGAGGATACCCTTAACGAAATGTCGGAACTGGACCGGGAGGTGATTGCTTTACGGCATTTCGAGGAGCTTTCCAACATTGAGACCGCGGAAGTGCTAGGGATCGAGCCATCGGCAGCCAGTAAACGCTACTTGCGAGCGTTAAAAAGGTTGAGAGAGATTTTGGAACTTCTCCCAGGCTTTCAAAGTCCCGAAAGTCCGCTTTAGGCGTGCTATAATTGAGTGCGGAGAATTTGTACCTTGGCCAATGGATCGGATTAGCAGTGCAGCTCTGAAATCTTCTTAATATTGCAAGCAAGGCTAAGATTCGATCATGAAACCTGATCCTGTTTCAAAAATCCAGTCTCCCGATTCAGGTAATTCTGGCGAACTGCTTGAACAAGTGGTTGAGCGGTTCACGGACGAGGTTCGCGCTGGAAATGAACCAGACGTCGAGCAGTGGGTTCAGGATTACCCAGATCTATCGGACGAGTTGAGCGATTTACTTTCTTCGGTCGCTATGATCGAAGGGTTAAAAAACTTCTCTCCTTCGACTTCTCTCCCGCAATCCCGTTTTGCCGACGTCGAAATTCCCGACTATCTGGGCGAGTACAAGATTGTGCGCGAAATTGGTCGTGGAGGGATGGGCATTGTTTTGGAAGCCGTTCATGAAACTCTAGGCCGGCGGGTTGCGATCAAAGTCATGGTGCCAGGCGCCATGACGACCCCCACCCATCTAGAACGTTTTCATCGCGAAGCAGTCGCAGCCGCCAGTTTGCATCACACCAATATTGTCAGCGTGTTTGGTGCGGGCGAAGACCATGGGTTTCATTTTTATGTGATGGAGTTTGTTGATGGGCAATCCATCAGTCAGATGCTTAAAACTCACCTTAGCGAAAATCAAGAGACTGCTGAGTTCCGAGTGCCGTCATCATCAAGTAGCGCCGGCGAAACGAGGAATCATCAACCTCCGACGATTGGACTTCAATACAGTACAGATCCGATTGAGACGACAACCGCCGCTCTGGGGCCGCAGCGTTACAAGTGGGTTGCCGAAACTGGAGTTCAGATCGCTGACGCTTTGGCTTACGCACATGAAAAAGAAATCTTGCACCGTGACATCAAGCCGGGCAATCTTGTTCTGGACACCAACGATACCGTTTGGCTAACTGATTTTGGACTGGCCAAATCTATTCAAGGTGGAATCGACCAAACTGTCGTAACTAAGACGGGCGATATTCTCGGCACGCCGCAGTACATGGCCCCCGAATCGTTTTCTGGTAACTACGACTGTCGTAGCGAAACGTATTGCTTAGGTCTGACGCTGTATGAACTGGCCACGCTCAAGCCGGCTTTCGCTAATGCTTCGACGCCCGAAGTGATTCGTGCCGTCACCGCCGCGTCCCCAACCGCGCCTCGAAAAATCGATCCGCAATTGCCCGCCGATTTGAGCACGGTTATCGAAAAAGCTATCGCGAAAGAGCCGGGCCGAAGGTATCAGACCGCTGCCGAACTGAGAGATGATTTACGTGCTTTTATGGAAGACCGCCCTATCGCAGCGCGGCGTACGACCATGCTGGGCCAGTTCGTACGTTTCAGCCGCCGCAACCCATTGGCAGCGTCATTGATGGGATTGTTGGTCCTGACGTTGGGTTTACTGACGGCAACGGCCGCCGTGGGATACTGGGCGACCAACAACGCGCTTAAAGATCTGCGCGAGAAACAAATTAGCCTTCAAAAGGAACAGAAAGCCACCGACCACGCACTGCTATTGGCGGAAAGCCAGTTTCAACGAGCCGAAACCAACGTTGACGTTGCGTTGGAAGCGTTTGACCAAGTGTTCCGTCAGTTGATCTCACGCGGATCAGGTCGGTCGGGCGATTTAGATATTGATGGCTTTCAACAGATCGCAGGAATCGAGCGTGCGATCACCGAGGACGACGCCCAGTTTGTAGAAGAATTGCTAGAGTTCTACCATCGTTTAGCGATCGACAGTGATAATGACAGCGAGAACAACAGAGATTTTCGTACTGAATCGGCAACCGCTTCGCGACGAATCGCAAACGTGTACCGACTGGTCGGTAAGAATGAGAAATCACTCGAGGCTTACACACGTGCAATCGCAACGTTTGAAGAACTGGCTGAGGAACAGCCAGAATCTCTAGATGCTTTACTTAATGCGGTAGCCATCAGGAACGAACGATCAAGTCTGATGGGGGCAATGGGGAATTGGCGAGAGGCTTTGGCGAATCTGGTCAAGTCGCGTGAGCAGTTGACCCATCATTTGGAATCCGAAAATGTAGAAGCCAAATTGCATATCGTTCACACCCTCAACCAACTCACATCGGGGCCTGTTACGATGATGTTTTCGCCATTGCCCAACAGTGAACCGACGCCCGATATCACGGGGCCACAAGGCGTCGATTTGTACAAACCACTAGTCGACGGCAAGCTACAAGCGGCTCCTTTTGGCGACATGATTCAACAAGTTCGAAATCTGGCGATTGAAGCCGTTGTGATTTCGCAACTTTTGCACGAACAAAACCCACTCGACATAAAGGTCAGTGTGACGCGCGCAGAGAGTCTTTGCCACCTAGCACAAATTGAGCGGATGCTTGGCGGCGACGCGCGCGTTCCACTGGCTGCCGCAATTGACGAATTGAAAACTCTACAACAGGAAACTCCCGATCAGCCTCAATTCCAGTATCTATTGTCGCTTACAAAGGCGATCGCATCGCAGGATGAAGGACCGACGAAATCTTTGGCGCTGTTGAATGAATCCAAGACAACGTTAGAGACGCTCGCTAACCGATATGAAAAAATTCTGCCCTATCGCCAACTGTACTCGGCAGTCTGCATCCAATTGGCGGGCCTTCAGATCGATGCGGAGCAACTTATCGCAGCACGCAGCAACCTAACCCTTGCCGGAGACTTACTGGTGCAACTTCGGAACGACGCGGGACGCGATTTAGGAACACGTCTCAACCGCCAAAAATTAGTAAAACAGTTTCAGCTGCTCAGCGATTCCTACGCGGCAAACGGCGATTTCGAAACTGCTGCCGAAATCGAGTTCGAGGTGGACCGGATTCAGCGTGAGCTCGACGGGAAATAGATTCCAGCCAAGTTTTTCCTAGAGCTCCAAAGTTGGCAGACGTGGCCCGCTGATTCGGCCAATTCAAATGGCTGCTGTGATGTGACCGCACTATGGGATGCAAGAGCGCCCACGAACCAGCTTGCGGGGGTGGATTTCGGTTTCACGTCGGTTTCACGACCTCGAGGCGACGTTTGTGATTGTTGAAGTTGCCCAATTAGGCATTGTGATACGTCAGGAGCCAATATTGAAGATTTTCCTTTAAGGTTGACGAAACTGATTTTACGATAAAAATGGTGGTTCTTCGGTTATAGGACCATCCTCGACCACACCAAGACCACCGTTCACGAAAACTTGCAATGTTTATCTTCCGATCCCTCAACCTTTGTTGTTGTTGCCGTACCTAGTCGTTTTGGCTCCGGATCGTTCGAATTGCACTTATTGCCAGCTACACGACCGCGGGGGACCCCTGCGGTTTTTTTGTATGACCACCTCAGGACGTTAACCTTGTTATTTCAAACAGAACTCACCTATTGATTAACGAGTGGTCTAGCAGACCTGAATTGACCAACTAACAACTCGATTTTACTCGAATTCAATGCAGAGATTTTATCTACAAACTGGTCAATTCAACTTTGACGGACCACCTGCCCATGAATGACCATCCGGAAGCAACCAAGAAGGCTCAGCAAACTGCTGCTGGTAATGTTGCTGCGCCTCAGGCCGCGTCAACGCCTCTGGTTCAGTTGAACAAAAATGCTTCGCCGGCACCTACTGGGACGGAAGAGGTTGAGCTACAGCCAGTGCCGGTTAGTGACGAAAGTCTGATTTCCGCTGATTCGTCTCCGGCAGACTTGGTGAAGTGGGGCCTGCAACGGTTTGCTGGTCGCCGCATCGTCCTGTCAAGTTCTTTTGGGATGGAAGGTTGTGCACTGATCGACATGTGCGACAAAGCGGTCAAGGAATTTAATCTTGATCCGATCACGGTCGCCTATATCGATACTGGTTTCTTTTTCCCCGAGACGCATTCGTTGAGGAAAAAACTGACCGAGAAGTACGATAGTTTGAATTTCGTTGCTTGGGAGACGGATGTTTCGATACAGCAACAAGCCAAAGACTACGGCAACGAGTTGTGGAAGAACAATCCGAACCTGTGCTGCCACATTCGCAAAGTTGTCCCGATGAAGCAGAACGTCGTCAACTACGATGTGTGGATCACAGCTCTGCGACGTTCGCAAACCAAATCACGCGCCAACACCGAAGTCGTTAGTTGGGATTGGAAATACCAAATATTGAAGTTTTGCCCGTTTGCCAGTTGGTCGCGCGGCGATGTCTGGGCCTACGTTCAGGAAAACGATGTGCCGTTCAATCAGTTGCACCTTCAGGGCTATCCCAGCGTAAGCTGTTTTCATTGCACGCGGCAAGTGGAGGGTTCGACCCCCGATTCCGATGTGCGCGATGGCCGCTGGGCAGGAAAGAAGAAGGACGAGTGCGGATTGCATTTCAATATTTGAGTCCCAACTAATTCCTACCAAACGCAGATTTTAACAAACCAAGTTTCGTTCATCATTTTTGATAGAAGAACCACCAATGGCGAAAGACAAAAACGCTCCCTCAAAAGTAGAAGTTGCCAAAGACAAAAGCGCAAACCTCCGTGGCACGATCGACGAAGTGCTCAAAGACCCTGAGGCCGAAAAGTTTGAGCACGACGACCTGCAGTTGCTGAAGTTTCATGGTACCTACCAACAAGACAACCGCGACGAGCGCGCCGAACGGCGTAAGGAAGGCCTCGGTAAAGCATACAGTTTCATGATCCGCGTCGCACTGCCAGGCGGTGTCGCGACGCCCAAACAATACCTTGATCTAGACGCGATCGCGGAGAAATATACAACCGGTTCGATCCGCATCACGACTCGGCAAGCGATCCAATACCACGGTGTGATCAAGGGTGAGTTGCGTGAAACGATGAAGTCTATTAACGAGTCGCTGCTGACCACGCTGGCAGCATGTGGCGATGTCTGCCGCAACGTGATGGCCTCAGCGCCACCGTTCACCGACGAAGTTTACACACAGATCCGTAAAACGGCCGATGAGGTGGCTGTTGATATGGCACCTAAAACTGGTGCCTATCACGAGATTTGGATCGATGGCGAACGTCAACATCTAGACAACGAAGTTGAACCGTTTTACGGAAAGCACTACCTGCCCAGAAAGTACAAGGTTGGTGTGACTGTGATGGGGGACAACCAGATCGATGTCTACTCTTATGACGCTGGTTTGATCGGAATCGTCGAAGATGGAAAACTGGTTGGCTACAACGTTGTCGCCGGCGGTGGCCTTGGCATGAGCCACGGGCGAGCCAACACCTACGCGCAGATCGCGTATGAGGTTGGTTTCGTTTCGATCGCCGACGGTGTACAGGCCATTCAAAATGTGGCATCGATCTACCGCGACTTTGGGAACCGGAACGACCGCAAGCAGGCCCGTTTGAAATATCTGATCGGTGAGAAAGGAATCGATTGGTTCCAAGCTGAAATGAAGGAGCGCTCAGACTTTGAAATTCAGCCGTTTCGTGAAATTCCAATGGTCGAGAACGAAGACTGGTTGGGACTGCACAAGCAGGATGACGATCACTGGTTCTACGGCGTTTTCGTCGAGAATGGCCGGATTCTAGACAACGACAAATCCAAGAACCAAACTGCCTTCCGCGAGATCGTGGAACAGTTGGGCGTCGGCGTCACGTTCACCGCACAACAATCGTTGTTGTTTACAGGAATCAAAGAGGATCAAGTTCCAGCACTTGAGGCGATCCTTGACAAATACAACGTGGCGAAAGTTGAAACACTTTCTAACGCCCGTCGATATTCGATGGCTTGCCCAGCGATGCCAACGTGCGGACTGGCCGTCTCCGAATCTGAGCGTGCCTTGCCAACGCTGATGACGGACATCGAGAGCAAACTCGAATCCATTGGGATCGGCGACACGAAGCTGACGATTCGCATGACCGGTTGCCCCAACGGATGTGCTCGGCCCTACACCGCTGACATCGCGTTTGTCGGACGACGACCGGGGATCTACCACATGTTTGTGGGGGGACGCTTGGCCGGTGATCGCATGGCCGATCTATATGCGGCAGACGTGAAAATCGAAGAGGCGATCGAAACGCTAGAGCCGTTGTTGTTGAAGTACAAAAGCGATCGCAATGAGGGTGAAGGTTTGGGCGATTTTTATCAACGCTTGCTCGACCGATCGGAAACTCGCACACGTGTTACAGGCAAGGAAGAACCCACTTTTGAGCAAATTGCGCCTTTGGTGCAACTAAGTTAGTCAGTACAAGATCGATTCGCAGTTCATCAAGAAATCATCCTCTATGAATAAACCAACTCAATGCGCGCTGGTGCTCGGGGCTCACGGTTCGCTTGCCGCGTCTGACTCCAATCAGCCGCTCTATGATTTAGCGGATACGATTTCTGACAAAGAGATTTTCACGGCAGTCACTCCAGCGTTCCTTAATGGCGATCCGTTGATGACGGATTTTCTCCAGCAGTTGCCTAGGGGTGATGTCGTTATCGTGCCGGCCATGACTAGTGTCGGTTACTACCTGCAATCGGTCATCCCCAAGCGAATCGCCGAAAACCCTGAACATGCCGACTATCGGATTTTTATTTCACCAGTAGTCGGCATGCACCAAAAAATTGCCACTCTTGTCACCGCTCGAATCGAGCGCACGATGGCTGGCGATGGAATGACGGCCGACGACACAACGGTTGTCTTGGTTGGTCATGGCACGCGCCGAAATGCCAACAGCTGTAAATCGACTTACGCGCTATTAGATCAGTTGAAGGGACAACAACCGGACCTGAAGTTTGAGATCGCGTTCTTGGATCAAGACCCACAAGCAGAAGCAGTTGCCCAAAAAATAGATACACCCCATACAGTCATTATTCCTTTTTTGATCAGTCGTGGTCCCCACACTACCGTCGATATTCCCGAGGCTTTTGGCTTGGACGCAGGTCCACAGGTTCAATTCCCCAATAGAAAGCAATGGAGCGATGATTCTGGAGACCGAATTTGCATTTGTGATACGCCGATCGGCATGTATCCTGAAATCGCAGACCTGTGCGTCGAACTGGCAATGGCCGAATTAGAGCATGGGACTCCGATAGAACTTCCCGCTTTGGAACAACTCACCTGAAAACGCATTTATGATTTGTCGCCGTGGAATAGTTTATTTGGTTGGTGCAGGTCCGGGAGATCCGGATCTGATCACCGTCCGTGGCATGCGCCTGATCCAACAAGCGGATACGATCATTCACGATCGTTTGATTCCCGCAGAAGTACTGAAGTGGGCGCGGCCTGAGGCGTTGCTGATCGACGTTGGTAAATACCCAGACCACCATCGTGTTTCGCAATCCGAGATAAACCAACTGTTGGTCAAGCATGGACTCAAAGGCGAGATTGTCGTTCGGCTCAAGGGCGGCGACCCATTCGTCTTTGGTAGAGCACAAGAAGAGATAGATGCTTGTTGTGCACAATCTCTACCCTGTGTCGTTGTGCCAGGTGTTAGCAGTTGTATCGCTGGCCCTGCATCGGTCGGCATCCCGGTAACCTCACGCGGTGTCGCACGTTCGTTTGCCGTATTGACGGGGCATACCGATCCTAATCTGGGCAAGCACAGTTTTGACTTTGCTTCGTTGGTAAACATCGACACATTGGTCCTGATGATGGCTTGCAGGAATCTACCGATGATTACATCTTCTCTGATCGAGGCCGGCATGGATCCATCGACTCCGTCTGCCAGCATCGAGCGCGCGACGCAAGCCAACCAGCGCGTGGTCGCTGCGACTGTCGGCACGATCGCTCAACAAGTCGAAGCGGCAGGCCTGAAAAGCCCAATGATTACTGTCATCGGGCACGTCGCCACCCAAGTCAATCAGGATCTGCTTCAGTTACCCGAAGAGATCGCATCGTTGATTTGATCGCGTCTCCCTTGTTCTCGGGCTCCGCCGGCGGAGCCCCAAGACGAAATCCGCCTTCTTAAAAGTGAGAATGTTAGAGCACGACTTAAGAATTTTTGTGTAGGATGGGCACTCTTTCCCGTCTGTCGGGCAAGAGAGAGTGCCAGCATGCGATTTAAGCATTGGACTGTACTAAGAACGAGTTCTAACGTTCCGCTTGTGTCAAAACGACAGGCGTGAAACAATGTGGAAAGCCAAAACCAAAAACCGCAATCTTCGCCGCTGCCAGTGGTTTCAAATTTTCGACGTGACTTCAGGCAACCCGCTTTGCTATCGTGAAGTGTTAGATCTTTGGCTAGATAACGAATCCTTTCGAGACTTCTTCGGTGACTTGCTACGTAAGAGTCGTTTTGAGCGCTTCCGCTGGGAGACGCCGTCGGTCTGTCAAAATACGCTCGACAGAGATTTTGAGTTTGTACTTGTGAATTCAGAGATGCTTCCTTCGTGGGGCGAATCTCGCGCATTTGCCGAGCATTTCGAAAAAGTTGAAAGTGAATCCCAACCGGTAATTTCGTTCAACAACCTTGGCCGCAACGCGGTATTGGTGGTTCCCACACCAATTGCAGGTCCTGACGCTTATCCGCAGTTGGCGGCGTTCGTTCGGCTAGCGCCTTCCTCGCAGCAGCACAAGTTCTGGCAAGTTGTCGCCGAACAGATGAAAAAACGTGTTAACCCTGGTCCCGTTTGGTTAAGCACTGCGGGCATGGGCGTATCATGGTTGCATGTGCGACTCGACAACCGTCCCAAGTACTACGCGTGGAAACCCTACAAATCATGCTGAAATATCTCGTCCCCAAAATTGCATTGCGTGACTTGCCTGTCATGCTAGGGTTTGCGTTTCTAGGGGCGTTGATAGCGGGCGGCTACGGAATAGTACACGATCATATTACGTTTACGATCGGACCAGAGTATTTTACGAAACTCAAGTTCGAGCAATTTGAATGGGCGAACCCGCACCAAGGAGATCGCGTTTTTGTCTCATGCATTGGATTTCTTGCGACTTGGTGGGTTGGGTTGATCGTCGACTGGGTGCTTGCCCGTCGATTCGTGCCAGATCACCATCGACCTACGGCGCGTCGAAAGATACTTTATGGTTTTGTGGTTGTATTCGTTACGGGATTCGTCTTTGGTATTGGGGGCTACCTTTACGGTCTGTGCCGTGGAATGAACGCTGATTACTCAGATTGGGAATTCGCGCTGAGACGGTTTGAAATAGACGACATATGGAGTTTTGTGCGTGTCGCGTATATTCACAATGCAGGATACCTTGGTGGATTGGTAGGGTTGGTTTTGACGTTCTTCTTAATCAAACCCAATCCCTCCCAAATAAGTGTTGGCTAGTCAAAGTAGAGTCTCTGTGCAAAGGGATAGGTGTACTTCGTTCAGCTGACGAACAAAGTGCTGACTTTGGACATACCGCAGCCCCTTTGGGCTTCAAAGAAATGGAAAAGATGCAAGAAATTCGTTTGACGTATTTTTTTCTACCGTACCTTTTACATGTGCAGTCCAATGCGGGTAGCCAAAATGTCATTGTGCAAAGGACTTTCCTTTTTTTCACTTATGAGTTCATTAGGCTTCCGGTAGATCTTGCTTACCAATTCGCTGGTCTGTTGGAGTTGGCTGCCGACAATGCATCGGCAACACCAGTCGTTGTCGGAAGTATTGGTGAGACTAATGGAGAATCCGTACGTGCGTTCGGAACCGCGCAGGTCAAAATCCATTTGTCCGTCAGAAAACCGAATATCATTCGGTTTCACTTGCGCGAGACCGTTGGCCACAGACGAACGGTCAACGGTTGCCCTAAGATTTCTCCGAGCGAGGCTCGTCAGTTCGCAAGTGCCCTGCGGCAGGCCAACAGCTGATGCAACCAGCCAATCTACTGGCTTACCTATGACGCAACCACTAACGATAACTCGTGTTTTGTGGGGGAGTCGTTTGGTCTACTTCGCTTCGCTCTGCCAATCGACTGATTAAAGGTCGGCGACCGCGGATGCGTGTCGAGTAATCGGCCGTTTCGAGATATTCGTTTGAGAGATCGTTCACCAAGGAGAGTGACTGCAAATCCTCAAACGGGATCGAGTTATCCAATAGCCCTAAGTCGTACGCATATTTTGCTGAATAGGAGGGTAATAGCACTCGCCAATCGTATTTGATTCTGTTTCCCGCCAAGCGATTGACGTGGTTCTTAATGTTAGTCGTGCAGTTGTTGGTCAGCGTATTGTAAAATTCAGGTTTGAGCGCCAGTTGGTTAACGCGCTCCATCACATCGACGAACAGCGCCTGAGATTGCTCGGGTGTAGCGACCGTTGGATAAATATAGACCTGAATGTCGCGATGTTTAGTGCGCGACCCAATCAAGTCTTTTTCATCGGCGACGACGTACATTAATTCGAATTTTCGACCTAGCCCCAGCACTGCTGAATAATCTTCTGTTTTCTCTTTGCGTACTTCGGCCGATACGCAAATTTGAGTACCATCTTTTAGCCCGAAGCTGATCATGGTGTGGGCCAGCGCGGCCGCGCTGTTGAAGGGACAGACGATATAGTCGGCTTTTTGTATCGCACTTAGATCGAATGTCCGGTCGTAATGCTTGACCAAGTAGTGATTGGTGTTTGCGTATTGGGTGTTTCGAATGTTGCGAACTGTAATCAAATTACCATTGGCTTCTGCCCATGGCAGTACAGCAAGATCCGGTCTCCAGTCTCGGTCGTTTGAAGCAGTCAGTTTACTAGTAAGTTTAGCAAGGCCATTGCCGTTCCCATGGCGACTTCCCACCTGCAAACGTTGACATCCCGATGCCAAAACGAAGAACGCACTCAAGGCGAATAGGGCCACGCCATATCTGATTTGATGAGCGCACGCCATGCCTGATCGAAGCTTGATATTTTCTGATTGTCGATTGTCGTCCATGACACTCAGTTTCTAATGTTAACGTTCATACTTTGCACACCTTGCGTCTCAGCCATGCCAGATGATGGGTGATAGATGATTTTGTTGGCTAGGAGTTGTTGTTTGTCTGCGTTAGCTGTTGGACGATGCCACAACTTTGCAGGCGACCGCGCCGAGCCTTCGACAACGACTTGGTCGTTGCTATCGGTGTAAGTGATTCGGTCAGCGACAGCGTCAAATCCCGGGCTGGCGACATGAACATTGCCGGTGGCGACCATTTCATTTCGCGCTATCGCGGTGCTGGATGGCTGCCACTGGGTTAACAGGACGTGGTCGCAGCGCATCTTCATGGCGCCCTTGGGCAGCCGCCGCGCGTCTGGATCGACCGTATCGGTGAAATTGGCGACCGGAGCAAATGCGGTCCGGATGTTTCCCGTGATGTTCAGCTGTTTGTCGGTCAAACTGGCGACAAGGCGATCTTCAAAATTAACTTGTAGGAAATTGATACCGTCACCTGACCCGGCTCCCTTCTTTCCGGTAAGTGAGCCGAGACCGCCCCAAGAAGCCGTTGCTCCACCACTAGCCGAGTTGTTCGAATTGGACTGGCGATCATCTTCCTCTACGGCCATGTGTGCGAGAATTTTTCCGGGCCCGGGAGCGATGACTTGGTTGGTTTGGGCATTGATGGTGGCTTGAGGTACCGCGATCCGACGTTGTGTCAGGACATTGCCAAGTTCATCAAAGGTTTCATTCTGAAAAATGATTGGCGCGTCAGGGGAGTTGAAATGTTCATTCTCCGATGGAGCAGGAGCTGACCCTTGAAAGACGCGTAGCTGATCGGGAATATGATTCACCAACACCATTTCGGCCATGTCCACTTGGCCAACACTACGCTCGCCGGAAAGCTGACGGAAGTCAACTTTTTTAGCCAACGAAATGCTTAGCGCTTGGCTAAGTGTACGGGTGATTGATTTTTCGGGGCCGTCTTTTTCGCCAAATGAGGTCATCATTACGTTGCGCTCAAAATAGATTTTGGCTCCGTCGAATACCATACCACCAGCCCATTGAAGATCGATGTCGCCCGTCGGAGCGAACGCCTGATCTTCGATGGTTGCAGACTTAGATTTCTCTTCCTGTCGAACTTTCATTTCCCCACCGCCTTCGACCCAGAGCTTATTCGACTCTTGGTCAAGATGAATGGCATCACCAGATAGTTGCAGACCTTGCGCGTCTACCATCGCCAGCGAATTCTCGTTGCCGGCAACCAACATTCGATAGATCTCTTTTCCCTGAGGTACGATGCGCAGCTCATCTCCAGAAATGCGAAGCGGTTTCTCTTTGGATGCGCGACTTGGGTGCTGATGGACGACACAATTTCCGTTGACTTTCAAGTCCATCAGTTCAGTGCTGTTTGGCCTATCGCCGGAGGAACTGTTCTGTAGGCGTACTCGTACTTCATCACTCGTGAAGCGAATGTACTGTTTGAGGGGATCTTTGGTTGGCTCCGCAGACCCGTCGAAGACAACGGTTTGGTCGCGATCGATCCATGCCGTCTGCGCTACTGCGGCTTTTTGATCAAAGCGATTGGCTTGGCCGACTTCAGTTTGACGCCTTCGTAAACTTCCCAATTGGGTTGTTGAGGAAATGTCGATTGGAGAGGCGCTAGGTAAGGCATCCGTTTTTGGTTTCAAAACATGCCATCGACGACGAGGGTTCAGCGAAAGAGTTTGGTGAGATTTAAGCGCCTTCAGATTGGGCTGCGGCCATGTGACCAACAACTTTCCTGCTGCTCCGTCAACGTTGGGTGACTTAATCGTTACGGGGGAATCGGCGAACACTTCTGATGGCAGGTACCGGAATTTTGATTTGCTGTTCGAAGCGTTTGGCCCCGATAGTTCAATCTCCGGGATTTCATGAACGGCAATATTTAGCTTGTCCGATGTGACATGAGTTGTTTCTTGAACCAGCACCTCAGCGTTGCCGTCGACGACAATCAACTTTTCCATCGTCCTGCCAGCAACGTTTCGATTGGACTCTGGAAAGACTCTTCTTCGGACGGTCAGATTGCGCTGCCATCGCAAGAAGATGTTCTCTTTGATATCGGTTGATTTTTTGAAGAACTCGCCGGGCCCAACTGCATCCAGATCCCCCAACGCGCCGTCAGTGGTGATGCGATAGGCCAGTGATCGTGCGCGAATGTTCAATTCTGGGCTAATGATGGAGACCTGTTTTTTGGATTGGCACGCGATCTGGTTGTTATCGGCGCTATACTCAAGTTCGTCGCCGGTGATTTGCATCTGACGAGAGTTAGCAATCATTACTACAGGCTCGCCTTGGTCAGGTTCGCCGACGGCAACCAACCGTTTAATCGCCCCAGTTGACGGAGGCATGGCCTCGGCGGATGTTGGGGAAGCCTTTGTCTCGGAGTCATCGTTGAACATGACCATCAACTTATGACAGTTCAGATTATCCCCAAAAGCATCCTGTTGCTTGATAAAGACCTTGTCGTTAAAGGTTGCAGTGCGCGAAGCATAGTCGAAACGAAACGGCCCTGCACAGGTGACCTCAATAGGCACATTGGCCGCCGATAGGATTGCGGCCGGCGATTGCTGGCGCGGCGTTTCTGAAGGAGGCGTCGCGGATTTCTTGAGGCTTTCAGGTTCAATCCTCAAACCATAAAGCGTCGCGAGCCTGATTGCCGACACGCCATTGATCGAAGAGAAATCGCGGTTGATGTGGCTTGCATCCGGTTTATGTTCCAGTTCGATGGTCAACGTTTTGCCACTGCCGCGATGGGGGCCAAAGGAAAAGGCGACTTCGCCAAGGGCAACGATCGTGTTAGCGCTGACGTTCACATCGCGCGTGAACAGTCTGAGCTCTTCGTCTTTCTCAGGCGTTGGCGAAGGGCGGAAAATGGTGACTTCACCATCGAGCGACGCGGTCCGCATGCGTGTTTTTGAGTTGCCAGTTAACAGAATCGGACCGTCAAAACCCAGCTTTGCTTTACTACATCGCAATACTGTGGGAGGGACGGTAGGATCGAGGCCGACTGCAAACGCCGTTCCAGACTGATGATCGTTCATGATCATAGTGAACGGTTCTAGCGAGTAATTTCCCTCATCATCCAAACGTTCCATTTCTTGGAACAGCAGAGTTCCTTGAGCGGTAAACAGCGTCTTGCACTTACCTAGCTCCCAACCGTCGGGCGGCACTAGGCCGTACAGGCGAGGCTTGTTGTCGCGTTTTTCAGGAAGATCAGCTGGAGGAACCACCGCCGTCCGGCGAACTTGATTCTCAGGACCTTTGATCATCGGAACGACCACCCGAGCGTACGCCGAGTAGGCTCCGATCATCAGTGCCAACACCATTAAGTATTGGGCCAGTGGGTGAATCCGTCCGGGCACCGGCGATTTCCTTTTCTAGGGTTTGAAGTTTAGAGGCTGTTGTGAGCGCCGAGTTAAGTTCAAACGGACCACGATTGCAAAATTTCGGCCCAACGATTCTGACTTTTTAATATCGTTTCAATCAGTTCCCGTATCGCACCCTGTCCTCCCGCCGCTTTGGTGACCACATGGACTTTCGAATGAAGGTCGGACGCGCCGTCGGCCACAGTCACCGACATTCCAACGGCAGCCAGCAACGGGACATCGGTCAAATCGTCGCCAATGTAACAAACGTCTTTCAACTCCAACCCCAGTTCGTTGACGATTTGCTTGGCGGCAGCAAGTTTTTCGTCGCTGCCTTGTCGGATGAAGTCGACTTTCAGTTCATCCATCCGCACTTTAACAATGTGCGAGCTACGTGCGGTGATGACCCCGAACTTATATCCTGTTTTCTGCCATAGCTTAATCCCCATGCC
>CAZDBE010000039.1:0-26010 GCA_964503675.1 uncultured Pirellulaceae bacterium
AAATGGTGAGGAGGAATACGCCTACAAATTGTCGACGCACCCTCCAACCACCATTGACCACTTCGTACTGCTTGCAGCTCTCGTGGGAGGACCAACTCCGAGAGCGACAAGCGTGTTCGAGTTATGACTTAGCCATTGAATGAGTAGGCCGAAAGACCGTGCTCGCCAATGTCCAAACCTTCCATCTCTTCTTCTGGGCTAACTCGTAGACCCATTGTGAATTTCAGGATCAATCCAAGAATCAGAGCAAACAGAACGGTGAAGGCTCCAATCGCTACGATTCCGATCGCTTGAGCAGTAAGCTGCTCCATTCCTCTTGAGGCACCGAAAAGGCCGACAGCCAAAGTGCCCCAGATACCGCATACCAAGTGGACGCTAATCGCACCGACGGGATCATCGACTTTGACAACGCTGTCGATAAAGATCACAGCGAAGTAGACCAAGACGCCTGCGATCAATCCGATGAAGATCGCATCTAGTCCGCTCATCTGATCTGCACCGGCAGTGATACCAACCAAACCAGCAAGGATTCCGTTGAGTGTCATCGACAGATCAGGCTTGCCACCATGAAGTGTCGAGATCAGTGCTGCAGCAACGCCACCGGCAGCAGCTGCCATTGATGTGGTTACAAGCACAAGTGATACCAAACCCGGATCGGCCGAGAGAACTGATCCGCCGTTAAATCCGAACCAACCGAACCATAGTAGGAAGACACCAATCGCGGCAGCCGGCATGTTACTTGGAGCAATCGCCATTGGTCGGCCGTTGACGTATTTTCCCCGCCGCGCCCCGAGCAAGGCGGCCATCACCAACGCTCCCCAACCTCCTACTGAGTGGACAAGCGTCGATCCAGCAAAGTCATAGAAGCCGAGACGAGCAAGAAATCCCCCTCCCCAATGCCAGGAACCCGTAATAGGGTAGCTGAGCGTGACAAAGAATAAGCAGAAGATCAGAAACGTTCCAAGTTTTACTCGACCGGCAACAGCACCCGAAACGATCGTGCAACAAGTCGCTGCAAACATCGCTTGGAAGAAGAAGTCGGTAAAGTTTGTATAGCCAGGGTTGTAGGAGCTTGTTGCGTTGCCATTGTATGCTTCGATTTGCTCAGGCGTTGCATCTTCAGGCAAAGCAGCTTCGCTGTTTCCGAGAGTCAGAAATCCAAATCCAGCAAACTTGAAGTATCCGCCATCAGCGTACTCGTATGCACCGCTAACGTCTTCGTCGTAGTCATCTGGAACAGAGTCGAATCCAGGGTACATGATGCTGTAACCGGCGATTCCATAAGTGATCAGTCCTAGACACACGATCATCGTGTTCTTGAACAGAATGTTGACGGTGTTTTTGGAACGAGTCAGACCACTCTCAAGCGTGGCGAAGCCGAGGTGCATGATGAAAACCAGCATGCCCGCGATCATAATCCACAGGTTGTTGACAAGGAAAAAGGCATCGTGCTCGACGACTTCAACGGCTTCAGAAGTGGCGTCGGCAGCAGGAGCATCCTCGGCAGCGGCTGCGGCAGTTTCTACCACTGCGGCTGCGGCGTCGGCAGCATCGTCTTGTCCAAGACCAATGTTCGGCAGAATCGCTAGGGCAGCGATTGCAAGGAGATATAGTAGTACAGTTTTCTTTTTCACTTTTTCCTCTTAATAGTTAGTAGTCAATGGTGGCATGGTAAGAAGCTCGACTGACAGCACTTTGCGTACCAATTTGTTTTTCCAACGGCCCTAGGTGTCCGACAACTGACTTTTTGCAGGGAAAATTCGCCGAATTATTTTTTTTCTTCACAAAACGGCTATTAGCGCGCTTGCTCCAGACGTTAACGTGCATCCTAAATAAGCACGTCAGTTTGGGTGAGTTGCCACAACCTTGAGTGCCGATTAGGGGGGGTAGGTTCAGATGAGACAGGCAAACCTACGTTAAGGCTACATTAAGGGCTGCTAATCTTTGCTAAGTCGCTTTTAAATTCAGCAATGGAATGCCCAAAACAAGTGCAGGTTTTCAATTGGGAACCGTTTCGGTTCCAGCGAAGTACAAGCCGATTGTTCCGACTTAAAGGTGGTAGAAGAGCTAACTGAAGGGCGTCGCCGACCGCTGTATTCTCTTGCAAACTACGGATCTTCCCGACTTTTTTACGCATGGAAGACCCGATTTCGAGAACTTTAATGCGGATTGTTGGGCGTTAGTGACGTAGGTTTTAGCCTCATCCCGTAACTATTATCTGGTAAGTATGGACCTCTCTCTCGAAATCTGCAGATCAGCGAACCGCGTCAATCTAGCCGCTCATTTCTCAATGACCTCGCTAAGCCATGATGCGGCTCGTCGCACCGTTCTTGAGGCCGCCAAGATCGGGCAAGATCTACTTGCTCGTTTGGACGCGTCGTTGCTACGCACGTTCTACTGGGACACCTTCAATGACGGCAAGTCTAGCAAGCCTGTTGATGAACACTTTCAATCAACAGCTGGTGACCTCTTGCAAAAACTGCGCGTGCACCAAATACCCATCGCTCGGCTGGGCACCTCTATTTGCCGTTGGGATGGAGCGGAAGTGCCGTTCGGGCTGATCGGCCATTCTCTCGACGACCTCAATGACATTGTCAGTGGCGACGATGAATCAGTTTGCGATCATCTGCTCGAGCGGCGTACAGGCGATACGAAATTGCTCTGGCTTTCCGAGGTGTTCTACGGACTGGCCGTTGTCGTGGCCGCAATCCATTCGCGCCCGACCGAGCTCAATGGGTTTAGGCGAGAAATTGCATCGGCGGGCGCCGCTGTTTTGCTCGATTCTAGCAAGCGCCTTGTAGGGAAGAGCAGTTAGTATCTTCCTCGTAAAAGAAACCGATGACAGCAACTTAGGAAACGGTATCGATTGGTATCGAATCGATCCAACCAGAATCGATGAAGATCAGCTTCAGGATGAAGTAGAACAACATGCAGAGCAAGGCTCCGGCGGGGATGGTGATTGCCCAGCCCGCAAAGATGTCCCGCATCGTTTTCAGGTTCAGCGCGTTGAGTCCGCGGGCGAGCCCGACACCCAAGACAGCGCCGACGAGCGTGTGAGTTGTTGAAATTGGAAGTCCGATTGGTAATACGGACGCGAACAAAATTGTGATGGCAGCAGCAAATTCTGCACAGAAACCGCGGCTCGGTGTGAGCTCGGTGATTTTCTCTCCCACCGTTTTGATGACTTTCCATCCCCACGTAGCCAATCCGATTACGATCCCGGCTCCCCCTAGCAGCAGTGCCCAGTTTGGCGTGTTGGAGGTTTTCAAGATGGCTTGTTCGGTGACCGCTTGGTACGCCGCAGACAAAGGGCCGATCGCATTGGCGACGTCATTGGAGCCGTGAGCAAACGCGACCAAGCATGCGGTGAAGATTTGTAAAATAGTAAAGATTCTTTCGACCTGTTGAAGTTCATTAGAATCTGCGTTGGTGGTGGCGTTCTCGGACGCTGCATCTTGGATTGATTCTTCGTTGCTCAAACGGGAATTACTGCTGGTTTCACAATCCCGGACATTTGATTTTGTATTTCGCAATGTGTATCTGGTGATCCCATAACCAATGAAGCCCAGAATGGCGGCAACCGCTGCGACGCTGATCATGAAAGTCGGATCTTTTGGGTCCATTTCCAGTCGCTTCCACATAGGCTTCAGGCCTTTGTAGCACGTCATTCCGGTCATCACGAACATCAGGAAAAAAACCAGTCGAGGCGCAACGAGCCGTGCCGCAGCCACAGGGTCAGGCTTGTGGAAGACTGTTTTCAAGATCACCGTAAAAACGAAGTATCCGACGGCGCCCGAGAGCAACGGGGAAATTACCCAGCCCGCACTTATCAGTCCGACTTGACTCCAAAGGACACCGTTATAGCCAAGTGCCACAACGCCAAAACCGACGACAGCCCCAACGATCGAGTGGGTCGTAGATACCGGCCAAGACATCCACGTCGCAAGCAACAGCCATGTTCCCGCAGCGATCAACGCAGCGATCATTCCGCACGCCAGAATGTAAGGCGCGTGTTCTGGAGAGTATTGGTTGGCAATCTCTGACGGGTCGAAGATCCCTTTTCGAACGGTTTTGGAGACATTCGAGCCAACGATATAGGCGCCGGCGAATTCAAAAATCGCGGCTAGGATGACGGCCCATTTGAGTGTCAGGGCTCCCGAGCCGACGGAGGTCCCCATCGCGTTGGCGACATCGTTGGCTCCGATGTTCCAAGCAACATAAAAACCACAAACTAGGATCAAACAAACCAGTACAAACTCAACGCCCATATTTGCAAACACCCGCCGTTGGTGGAAATAGTGAACGCAGATCATAGTGCGAAGGAATCTTCACAAACAGTGCGAATGGAAATTAGTTTTGGGGGCACGAACCCGCGAAAACCGCAAACAGGATTTTCACCTACAATGCACTGTGTTTTTCCCGTGGCTGCCTAAGTTAACATCTGAGTTAGCTGGATAACTTGTGTAGTCTGATTCACAAAGATGGCCGCTACATGTGAGGCGGCGCAAAAAAATAGCCCGCTCAAAGGCGGGCTAACTGTTCTTTAGGCGGTCGACTTGCGACCCGCTTATCCTGACGAATTACTCTCGCGGGCGTACAGCACCAGTCAGACCTGAGTAATCTTTGCGGTCTTCTTCGTGCCATAGCGGTTGTCCCGAAAGAACGCGCTTGCGAAGGGCTTCGATTTTGTCGTCGCTGCCGGCAGGAGCATCAGTGGCAGAGAAAGTTTCGCCTTCGTGAGGTACGAAATCTTCATCGTGGCCATACTCAAGGATAGCTTCGAAAACATTTTTGATTTGGGTACGGTTTATTGACATCTAAATGTTTACCTTGTCTGTCGTAAAGTGGCTGAATCGTTGTGGAAGGCAGGCAACCTGGTAAACCAGCAACTGACCAGCGTGATGTGGAAAAACTGTCAAAAAAGCCTGTTTCAGAAGGGGAATCCATCAATCTGCCAGTATTTAACTGACAGCAGATGTGAGCAGGCCTTAACAACGGGGTCATTATTAACGAGTTATGGACCAAGTCAAGAAAATTATTGAGAGTTTGATTCGCCTTAGAAAAAAATGCGGTGCGGAAAACCGAAGCTTGTTGCGGTTCTCAGTCGGATAAGGGAATGGGAAAATACAGCATGGCAAATACAGTTACCTTAACGGACCTTTAAAGGCAGCATTGATACGTAGAGCCGTTTCTTGCTTTTGACCGGTATCGATATGGCTTATCTAGGCGTTACATTGTGGGCGTTTGGGGCTCCGTTACAGCTTGCCACAAATTGAAGATATTTTCCATTTCTTTCTTTAGACAGATAGAGTTTCTGCCGATGACCGCCTGGTTCCAAGCCAATTTTGCCCTCCAATCACAGCCGCGCGGCTTTCACTTGGTCACGCGCGAGGTGGTTTCCTGTCTCGACAACATTGACCAACTGCAGACAGGGCTGTTGCATTTGTTTATCCAGCACACGTCGGCAAGTTTAACGATTAACGAGAATGCGGATCCTGACGTGCGCGTCGATATGGAGACGGCCGCCAATTTGATCTGTCCCGAGACCATGCCGTTTATTCACACCTGCGAAGGCCCGGACGACATGCCGGCGCACGTCAAAGCGAGCTTCTTTGGTGCTGGGCTGACGATTCCGATTTCCGATGGTCGTCTGGCGTTAGGAACGTGGCAGGGCATTTATCTATGCGAACACCGTAATCGCGGTGGCAGCCGCCGGGTGGTTGCGACTTACTACGGCCAAAAGAAAACTTGATCTGGCGCCACCCAATGATCGAAATCGCCGATAGGGTATTGCGGCCCTTATTCTACGTAAGCTACTTCCACAGGTCTAATCGACAATTGCGGCGCCCTCAACGTCTTTAAGAACTTGATTAAGCAGCGTTGATCGTATTCGTTCATCTTTCTGAACTGTTCTGATGAAAAAGCTGCTTGTCCGTGATGGCGTTCGATGGCCGTTTTCAAACTTGGTGATCCTCCATCGTGAAAGTAGGGCGCTGTGTCAGCGACTCCCCAAAGTGGAGGCGTCTGCCATTGGTCCGGATGGGGGCCTGAATCGTCAAATTGAAACTCCTGTTCCGCAGTGCCATCGGCATAAGATCCGCTGGAGGCACCGGGCCTAACTTTTTCGAGATTGTATAGATGGAAGTCTGAGTAGATCCCTTCAACACCAGCGAGGTCTTCAACGTGGCAGTCAGCACAGCCAGCCTTGTTAAACGCTGCTTCACCGTGCGTTACTTTTTTCAGTTCTTCTTCATCTGTTGGCAATATTTGCTGCGGGCGCGGGAGGCTCCTTACAAAGCAAACCAGCTCATTCAGTTGACGATCAGTCATGTCGTTCTTGGCCGATTGATTGGCCTCGAACTTTCTTGGTACGACTTGCGAATGTATCGAATTGGTCAAACCTATCTCCATCGCGCAGGCCGAAGCGACGAAATCTTTGAGCGACGCAAACTGACCCTTCCAACCGAATTTTCCGGCGACTCCGCGCTTGGTTCTCAGCATACCGAGTCTGTTCCCAGAAAAATCACCGGAGAAATCTTGCGATAGTCGCGCCGCCATACGCGTGTTTCCGTAGACGCTGATCGCTAGGGTTGACATTTCGTCGATCAAACCGACTCCCCAGAGCGCGGGCGAGTTCAATTCATGAAAGACCAACGGGTCAGCCGGTGTGACCAGGCTACCACATGGCCCGTTTGGCTCAGGACGCGGGACAGCAACCCGGCGACGAATGAGGGATCTGGTTTCAAGCATCGAATCTTCAATCGCATTGGCGTGAATCACACCTGCTGTTGCACCAAGGGTGGCGGGTTGGATTTTCGAATCCGAATCCACAATTTCAAAGGATACAACGTTGTGTTCGTTGCCACTGCTTCCGCCAACTCCGCCTTGGGAATGGCAGGCGACACATGAGGTTGCGTTGAATGCTGGACCAAGACCGTCGCCTTGGTTGCACAGCGGATCTTCAACCGTCCATTGGTGCTCGAACAGAACTTTTCCAGCAGCGATTTTCTCTGGCGTGACTCGCGCATTCCATATGGAATAGCCTTTGAAGCCGGCAAGGAATACTGAGACAGACACTGATGCGAAAATCGAAAATTGTTTCCAACCCATGTTGCCTCTCCTGCATTGAAATTGTCATCTAATCAACTTATATCACATACTGTTCGCAGGTCAAAAAAGTTTATTGTCTGAAATCCAATCTGAAATTTCAAAATACCAGTGTATCTGACATGCCGCGATCGGCAGGACAAGCCGAAAGACCGCGATGGCAGGAAAAGTGGCTCCAGTTTTCAGCAATTCATTTCGGCGTTAGGATAAGGAATTCTAGCGACACCTTCCACGAGCCGTTTTGCCGATGACTTTGTTTGAAATCAGTTCCATTGTGATCGCCCTGTCGGCGCTGTTTGGCTACATAAATGTCAAAATTCTAAAATTGCCCAATACGATTGGGCTAATGATCATCGCGATTCTGTTCACTGCCGTGCTGTTTGTCAGCAAGCAGTTTTCGCCTGTTCCGATGGAGTCAGCTACGACACTGATCGGAGCGATCGATTTCGAGACGGTGCTGATGGATGTGATGCTTGGATTTTTGTTGTTTGCTGGAGCAATGCACACGAATTTTGACCAACTGAAAGTACAGCGCTGGCCGGTTTTGGTGTTCGCAACGTTGGGCGTTCTGTGTTCGACTTTCTTGGTGGGATTCGGAGTTTGGCTGGCATTCGGATGGATCGGCTTAAACCCCAAATTCATTCATTGTTTGTTGTTCGGCGCTTTGATTTCCCCGACTGATCCCATCGCGGTTTTGGGAATTCTCAAACAGGCGCGCGTGCCGAAAAAATTGGAGACCAAGATCGTTGGCGAGTCTCTGTTTAACGATGGCGTTGGAGTGGTCGTGTTTCTGACCATTTTCAATATCGCTACCGGTGGGCATGTACCTGGCCACGACCACCCCGAAGCAGATAACCAGCATGGTCACGTCCGGCAAATCGATAACGACCATGCCCAGAATTCGAGCCCTTCTGCCATTGGGAGAAATGGTCTAACAAATGTGTCTCTCGTGGATGCGGAGCATTCCCATGGCGAGAATTCCCTAAAGGATAACACGACTCACAGGGATGACGCGACTCACGGCGACGGCCATGACTCGGACCACGGGCACGCCCCGGGAGTCCTCGAGATTGCCAAATTGTTCGTTGTAGAAGTGGGCGGTGGAATTCTGCTCGGACTGATTCTTGGTTACGGGACGTTTCAACTGCTGCGTTCCATCGATGATTATGAGATAGAGGTCATGATTACGCTGGCTTGTGTGATGGGAGGCTGCTCTTTGGCGCAGTACCTTCATATCTCGGCACCACTGGCGATGGTGGTGGCCGGTTTGATCGTTGGCAACGACACTGTGCGCGGTACGGCGATGTCCAAGCAAACTGAAACATACGTCGACAAGTTTTGGGAGCTGATCGATATCCTGCTTAACGCAATTCTTTTTGTGTTGATCGGGCTCGAGCTTCTCGTGCTTGAAATCGACCAGACCGTTTTGATTGCCGCCGGTATTGCGATCGGTATTGTTTTACTGGCGCGTTTTCTTTCGCTGATGTTGCCAGTGATGTTTTTTGCCAAGCGTTTAGATTTTGCGCCGCATACAACGACCATCATGACATGGGGTGGTTTGCGAGGTGGGATTTCAATTGCATTAGCATTGGTCCTTCCCGAAGAGTGCCGAGGTCTATTTTTGGCGGTGACCTATGGCGTGGTTGTGTTCTCGATTATCGTGCAGGGATTGAGCGTGGGGAAATTGGCCGGCCGATTGATTGGTGCTGACAATCTGGAAACGGCGTCGGATGGGCACTAGTCTCGCGTCGGCTCGTGCTCGTGTTGTTACTGACCATCTTTCTTGGGCAAGAACTGGTTTAAGTCGATCCCACTTTGACGCTGTTCTTCTTCCAACAGCTTCATACGCACCTCAAGTTTTTCAACGGTACGCAAAAGTTTAGGAATCAAGTCGATCGTTTCATCACGTTTGACTGGTCGCGGAACTGCCGGGTAGCCCAACTGTCGTTGCAGTGCGGAGAACAAGTAATGCGGTTCCTTCTTTCGATTGGCCAACGCTATTCGGCCTTCCTTTTCGCCAAACAATGGCTCCGACTGATTGTCTTCTGTTGGGTTCTTCTTGCGGTAGTGCTGGCTATTGACGTAAATCAAATCCGCCAGCTCGATGATGCCCAGCTGATGCCGAACTTCCAAAATCCAGCGTTGCCAAATTCCGTCGTACACTGGATCCATCGCGATCGCTTGCAGGCCGTAATCGTAATCAAGCCGATTGCGGGCCAATGTTTCCACCTGATAAAAGAACATGGCAACTGGAGATGACGATTCGGCGCGAAATTTTGCTTCTGCTTCCAAGACCAAGAACGCGATCTGCATGTCGAACCGCCCATGATCATCTTCGGCGGCGTCAATCACGAATGTCTGAAAAGGCGTGAAATAATGCCCCAGTCGTTTCATGGCTGTGCCCATGGTGCCCACGTGTCGCAGTTCCGCCAGCAGGAAATCAATCGCCATCGGCAATTGTGTGGTGGCTAGAATCTCCTCCCGGATCTGCTTCAGCATGTCTTGGACAGGCTCGCTACGCGATTTTCTGCGCTGCAGTGCGTTGAACAGGTACGTCTGTTCGATGTATTCCTCGCGCTCCAGCATTCCTGTCGGTGGCTTGTTCATAAAAGTGTCGCAGCGTGAGAAATCGATGAGTAAACGGGCTGATCGTACCTTAGCGCAGGCTTAATTTTGTGCGCAATATGTCGCTTTGCCTTGGTCAGGCGGAAACATTGTCAAAACCAGTATTTGTCGTCAGCAATGGATGACCTTTGCCTAGAAGACCGATTTTAAATAGGATAACAAAGCCTGTCATTTAAGCACGACCTGAAATTACCACGAGATCCCGATGACATCCAAAATGATGGACAACGTAAAGACAGTCAACAGTGCTGTGCGGACGGCAATGATGGTGGCAGTTGCCGGTGGATTGGGTTACGTAACTTGGTTTGGTTATCACAACTACATTCTTCCCGGGATGGAAGCCAAGGGGGCGATCGCGGAACTAGAGACACTCAAGGGCGAGTATCAGTCAGTCTCAAGTCAGTTAGAACAGAAAACGGCCGAGAACGATCGCCTTGCCACGTCGCTGAAATTGTTGAAGCTAGACAAGCGTGCTGCGTATGTAGAGGTGATGGAGAAGGGTGTCGACGATCGAAAGCAGGCCTATCTGGAGGTGCGCTTTACAGAGGTAGATGCCGAGGGTAATCCAATCGGCACTTCCAAAGATTTTACCTTACACGGAGAGACCTTTTTCATCGACACTTGGATGGCAAAGTTCAAAGACCGTTATATTGAGGAGGCCGATGGACTGCGCGGCGCTTCCCTGTTCAAGTTTAAGCGTATTTTTGGCGACGACGAAAAGCCGAGCGAAGCCCAGTCACTCGAGCACACCAGTAGCGAAGTCCCTGAGTTCTACAAACAGAAAGCCGTTAGCGATTTCGAAAAACAGATTTGGTCCGACTTCCACGCGGTCTGTAATGATCCGGAACGTCAGGACGAACTTGGTATTCGAGCCGTTGGCGGACAAGCACCCCACATCAAAGCCGAAGAGGGGCGGACATATAAGGTCACCATTCGCAACACGGGCGACATCAGTCTGAATCCGATCGAAAAAACTACCGACGGCGATCTGAGTGGCAGCGACAGGTAGGATAGACTTCTAGCTTGTCAACTCGCCCCGTTTTATCCATGAAAATCTGGAAGCCTATTCCACGTCAGTGGGACTTGTCTTCAGGGGGGCCTTCAGCCGATGGTTTTTGATTGGTTAAAGAGAAGCTGATCGATTCGGCATGATCATTCTTGACTTCAAGGATCTCGGCCCTCGCCCACTCGAACTCAACGGTATCGCCGACTTCTGGCATCTTCCCAGATCTGGCCATCAAAACGCCAGCGACGGTGTCGACATCGTCCTGATCCAAATTCACTCCCAGTGTACGCTCTAGATCTGCGATATGCGTTGATCCCTCGACGATGAACTTGAGGTTGCCCGCACCACCAACAGGGCGAATCTTCGGCTGATGCAATGCATCAAACTCATCGTCTACGGGGCCGATGATTTTCTCCAGCACATTTTCTAACGTAACGATTCCGATGATCGCGCCGTACTCATCGACGACAAACGTCAACAGTTGATGTGTGTTCTGGAAATGCTTTAGCACGTTGCTGATCGGCATGTTTTCCGGCACTTTGGTCGGCTCACGCATCACCGATTGGATATCGAAAGACTGGTCGTCTGCCGCGATCCCCAAAAGATCTTTCATGTGCACCACACCCAGAAGCGAATCCAAGGATCCGTCACAGACGGGGTACCTCGTGAATCTGGATTTCTTGGTCTCGGCCAGCAGAGTTGGAAACGGCTGATTGATGTCCAGAATTTGGACTTCGTTTCGCGGCACCATCACGTACCGGCAGATCATATCGTCGAACTCAAACACCGCGTTGATCAAACTGTGTTCGCTCTTGGTCACATGCCCCAACACATGTGATTCGGCCAGTATCGCGCGAATGTCTTCTTCACTGTGAGGAGCGCCGTGGCCAGTCTCACCATGAAGACCCAACTTGGCCAAAATGATGTTAGTGATCCAGCTCAAGACGTACATGAACGGGAACAAAATGATGTAGAAGAACTTCATCGGCAGCGCACACCAGCGGATCATCTTTGCAGGTTCACGAATGGCAAAGATCTTCGGAGCTTGCTCACCTACGACCAAGTGAAGTGCTGTGATCACGGAAAATGCGAAAATAAATGACACGACATGCAGCACCGTGTCACTCCAATCGAAGTAATTGAAAAGCGGCGAAATCAGACTCGCAAATGCTGGTTCGCCGACCCAACCCAATGCCAGAGACGCCATTGTGATACCCAACTGACAGGCGGCCAGTGCGTTGTCTAGTCGTTTGGCTAACCACGCTGCGGTGTTGGCAAACATTTCGCCGTCGCGGACCATTTTTGTGATCGCCGTTGGTCGAACTTTGACTAGTGCAAATTCCGCCGCGACGAAGAAACCATTGAGCACGACCAGTACCATAGCGATTGCCAGCATGGTTAGGTTTTGCTGCCAGCTGCTGCCGCCATGGGAATCATGACCACCGACTGCGGCATCGGCGGCCTGCGCTGCCGCATCGACGGTGTGGCCGGCATCGCCGAGAGCGGCATATGTGCTGGAGAGCAGATCGGCGCCGGCGGTTTGAGCCAGCGGCCAAAAGCTTTCGATTCCTGAAATCGCGGCCGTTGTGATCCACTGAGCATCACAAATCAACAACGCCGAAGCGTTTGTAAAAACAGAGAGCGCGTCAATCACGCAGTTCATCGGCGTTTATCCTGAAGGGTAGGGAGAGATGGGAATTGTAGATCTTTCTCGACCACAGATAAACAGGGCTATGAACCCGTCGTAGCCGAGCTCGCAAGAGTTTGGACGTCCTTAAAGTATTTTTTCCAACCTCTCGCGAGATCGGTTACGAGAAAAATCACTACAAAGTCAAATTCAATTGCGGCTTTCTACCGCTGAAGACCTTGAAGGACATTGGGCGGAAGGTCTTTGATCAAACCTTCAATGTAGACTTTGCGGTTGGCCGGGCGCGGGTGGCTGGACATAAATTCAGGCGTCGATCCGCCGCCACTTTTCTCTAAAACGTCCATGACTTCCATCATCGCACCTGGATGGTAACCAGCCATCGCCATTAAAAGTACGCCCCATTTGTCAGATTCCAGTTCGTCAGATCTTCCATATTTCATGTTGATGACGTTACCGACATAGCTGGCAATCCGAGAACTATCATATCCACCGCCTGCAACTCCAGCGGCACTAACAAGTCCTTGGATCAAGTTTCCTTTGGCCATCCGTTCCGAACTATGTCGTTCGACTACATGTCCGATCTCATGGCCAAGCACGCCGGCAACCTGAGAATCGCCCAGCTGACTGTAGAGTGCTTCGGTTAAGAACACTTGGCCGCCAGGCAAAGCGAATGCATTGACCGTACGTCGGTCGTCCAACAGAGTGAACTCAAAACGAAAAGGGTTACTGATGCCACGATGAGTCAGATCCATATTTAAAGCACTGACCAATTGTTCGCCGATGCGCGAGACACGGTTCTGGGCCTCTCTGTCGCGCGAGGGCGTTCCCATCTGAGGTGCACTTTGCAGACCCATCATGATCTCTTCTTTGACCGTCATGTCCACGCGCTGAACTTTTCCTGTCACTGGATTGGTCTGTCCCTTGTTCCAAAACGAGATCAGTGAGAAAAGTACGATCCCCGCAGCGAACAGCAATCTTAGTTTCATTCCAGATGAGAACGAACTGCGTCGGCGCTGTCGAGGTTGATTGGAGTAGCTCATAAGTGTGATCTATTAGCAAACAAATGGAGTGGAAATTCCTAATGTCTGATTATTTCAAAAATTCTAGGACAAACAATACCGACGGCGAACTAAAAGAACTCAATTCCGCCAACGACTTGAAAACCGTGTCATTCACTGGGTAAATCTGTTAAATGCGGACTTCCGAGACCCAGCGTTCCATTGGTGCGCGCTTGTTGGCCAGTTTGCCAGGAATGCGTTCGGGGGACCCTTGCGAGGAATTGGCTGCATCGCGCTGCCCTGCCCCGCCGCCAAAGAAATCGACGAAAACGGCTGCCAGTACTATGCCAGATTTTTCCACGCCAATCTTTTCTTTCATCGTGTCGTCGCGGAACTGGCCGCCGCTGGACCAGTACGTTCCCATATTGCTGGCCGTCAACAGCAGCAGCAGGTTCTGTACGTACGCTGACGTCGCTGCCAAATGCTCCTGGTCGATTTGGATCTGTTTTGCCTTCGCTGGTAAAGCCTCGCCTGAACTGAAAGTGTCTTGATTTTGGAGTCCTTCAAATTGCGGCAGCCAACTGACGACCACGCAAGCGCCGCAAGCCGATAACATGCCGGGCAATTTGTTCCCCGGTTTAACGTTATCAAACCACTGATAAAAATTGCCCGCGACTTTATGACAGGAGTCGTGCCACAAAATGTCCACGCGCCACGGCTGGGCGACACCATCGAAATTTCGGTCGTAGTGAAATGGAGCCGCGTCTGCAGCGCGAACCGCAGCACGTACCAGGTCGCGACAGCGTTCGTCAAACTCCGCATCAAACGAGACCGGTTTGGCCACGTCGCCGATTACTTTAAAAGTGCGACGGGCGGCGACGGCTTTCTCGACAGCGCTCAATTCCTCTTTTGTGAATTTCATAGGTGCTTCTATGTTCCATTTCAGTGATGGGTTCATGCTCCCCCCGATAGGTAGCCACTCCCCGCTGAGTTCGGTATCATAAGGCAAAACACCGATCAGCCAAATGTGGCTGATCCGGTAACTCAATTGCACTCCCGTTTTCGGTTTGAATCGCCATGTTGGAAACCATCAAGTTCTTCGCTCATTCAAAATTGCTGCTATGCATCGCCCTGCTCTGCTGTTTTCCTGTCCTGACAATCAATGCCCAAGAAGAAACTGCCGCCCTGCCCGAAGGGATCCAGAAGGTAACTTCTATCGAAGGCATCGATGAGTTCAAGATTGACAACGGCATCAAACTGCTGCTCTTGCCGGACGACTCCAAGCCTCAGTTCACGATCAACGTTACGATCAACGTCGGCTCGCGCCATGAAGGCTACGGCGAATCAGGGATGGCTCACCTGCTGGAACATATGTTGTTCAAAGGCACCGACAAATATATGGACACACCAAAACACCTCAAGGATCGTGGCGTGCTCAATATGAACGGCACCACTTGGTACGACCGCACTAACTATTTTGAGACGTTGCCTGCATCAGACGAGAATCTGGAGTTCGCGATCGACATGGAGTCTGATCGTTTGGTCAACAGTCTGATCAGGGGTGAAGACCTCGCGTCAGAAATGACTGTCGTGCGTAGTGAATTCGAGCGCGGTGAGAACAGCCCGCAGCGCGTCCTGATGCAACGCATCATGGCCAACGCCTACGAGTGGCACAATTACGGGAAATCGACTATCGGTAACCGCAGTGACATCGAACGAGTGCCAGTCGATCGGTTGCGTGAGTTTTATCGCAAGTATTATCAGCCGGACAACATCATGGTGGTCATCGCAGGGAAGTTCGATCGCGCCAAAGCGCTTTCGTTGGTGGCCAAGTACTTTGGATCGCTAAAGAATCCTGATCGTGAGCTGCCAAAAACCTACACCCAAGAGCCGGCTCAGGATGGCGAACGTCGAGTAGTCCTTCGTCGCAATGGCGACGTACGAATGCTGGGCGTTGGATATCACGTGCCGGCCGCATCCAATGAAGACTACGCCGCTTTGGAGGTATTAGTGGCTCTGTTGGGAAACAAACCTGACGGTCCGCTGTATCAAGACCTAGTGAAAACGGAATTGGTTTCGGACGTGTCAGCGTTCGCGTTTAAAACGCACGACCCCGGCGTGATGTTGGTCATGGGCGAACTTTCGGAAGATGCCGATATAGAAGCTGCCGAGAAAACGATGATGGAGTCGATTCAGAACGTGGCCGACGAAATCACCGAGGAACGCGTCAAACGCGAGATCCAATCACTATTGCAGAAGCGTGAGCGATTGTTCGCCAACAGCGAATCATTCGCGATCCAATTGTCCGAGTGGCAGGCGTACGGCGATTGGCGATTGTTCTTTCTGCACCGCGACCGCATCGAGAAAGTGACCGTTGCCGACGTCGTGGCAGCCGCTCAGAAGTATTTGGTGACAGACAATCGAACCGTTGGCGTGTTCTTGCCGACTAAGGAAACGGAACGCGCTCCTGTTCCGGAGCCGGTCGATTTAGACAAATTGCTGGCGGATTATAAAGGACGCGAAGCAATCGCGGCGGGAGAAGATTTTGACCCCACGCCCGAGAATATTGAATCGCGTACCACCAAGGGGAAATTCGACTCAGGTGTCGAGTATGCATTACTACCTAAGAAAACGCGTGGTGCCAAAGTCTTTGTCAGCGGGCGGTTGAACTTCGGTTCTCCCGATTCATTGTCAGGACAAATTGAGGCCTGTGACTTGATGGGCTCGCTGATGACAAAAGGGACTCAGTCCATCGAATACCAAACCTTTCGCGATCGCTTGAATGAATTGGGAGCAACGTTGTCGATCAGTTCTGACGTTGGGAAACTCAATTATTCGATCGAAGCAAAAAATGAAACTTTGGGCGAGGTGCTGACGCTGCTGAAGTCTGCGTTGCGTGAACCGTTGTTTGACGAAAGTGAATTCGATATCTTGCGTGAACAGAAGGTGACGCAGATTAAAACGGGTTTATCTGATCCAACTTCTTTAGCCGTTCGCAAGATCAGCCGAAAGCTGTCGCCTTATGAGAAAACGGACGCGCGATATGTGGCGACGATGGAAGAGTCGATCGAGAACTTTAAGGCGTTGACAGTCGCAGATATCAATACGCTTTACCTACAGGCTTCCGGCTCAAATGGACAGGTTGCCGTCGTGGGAGATTTTGAAGTCGAACCTATCAAGGAAGCACTGAGAGAAATTTTCGATGGCTGGGAATCCAAAGTCGCCTACGAGCGTGTGTCGGAACCGGCGCCTGACGGGATCAAGGGGGAACGTATTACCATCAACACGCCTGACAAAAAGAACGCGACGTACTACGCAGCATTGTTGCGGCGGATGACGGATGCTGACCCAGACTATGAAGCACTGCTGATCGGTAACTATGTACTCGGCGGCGGACCTTTATCCTCACGTCTTGCCGACCGTGTTAGAAAGAAGGACGGGCTTTCGTATACCGTTGGATCTCAGTTTCGTGCCGAATCGATCGACGAGCAAGCCATGTTCAGCATCTATGCGATTTCCAATCCTGATAATACAGAGAAAGTTGTCGCGACCATTGAAGAGGTCATTCAAAAATATTTCGATGATGGGATCGAGGACGATGAATTGGCCAAAGCGATGGATAGTTATTTGAACAAGCGAAAGGGCGGCCGCGCCGAAGATCGTCGCTTGGCAAGTCTGCTGCGAAAGAATCTTGAGGTCGGACGGGATATGTCTTTCTTCGGCAAGAGCGACGAGACGATGGCCAACTTGACCAAGGCTAAAGTTGAATCTGCGATGAAGTCGTTTTTAAATTTGAAGGAGATGGTCATCGTGACGGCAGGTGATTTCGAGAAGAAGTCTGATGATGGAGAATCAGACGAGACTGAATCGGATGCCGCAACCGAAAAACCGGCAGCAGAATAACGCAGGCTGACTGCCCATGAAATCGAATTTCGACCTAGTCATCATTGGTGCCGGAGCGGCTGGACTGATGGCGGCGGCCAGCGCCGGATCACGCGGGCTCAAAGTGTTGCTGTTGGAAAAGAACCGCAAGTTAGGCGTTAAAATTTTGATGTCCGGCGGCACACGCTGTAACATCACCCACAACTGCCCCTCGCGCGAAATCGTTCGCGCGTTTGGCCATCGGGGCAACTTTCTACATTCTGCTCTTGCGGCTCTCCCTCCCGAGACGGTTGTCGAGAAGATCGAGGCACAGGGAGTTGAGACTAAAATCGAGTCGACCGGCAAAATTTTTCCAGTCAGCAATCGGGCGATCGATGTACGTGATGCCTTGGTTGCGATGGCAGAGGATGCTGGTGCCGAGGTCCGTAACTTGTCACCGGTGGATTCGGTCAAACGCGACGGCGGCCTGTTCCAGATTTCTGTTGCAGGGGAGCAGATCGATAGCGCCAATGTTTTGATTACGACTGGCGGGAAATCTTACCCAGGCTGTGGTACGACCGGTGACGGGTACGCATGGGCGGAGACGTTTGGACACTCTATCCAACGCACCGTTCCTGCATTGGTTCCCATTCTTAGTCGCTGCCAGTGGGCCAATGATCTCAAGGGGATTACGATCGAGCACACCGGCGTGGAAGTGTGGCCAGCGGCAGCAAATACAATCGATGCAGGCGCGGTTTCTAAATCGGTTAAGAAGAAGCCGAAGAAGCTAAAACCACTTTCGCGTGCCAAAGGAAGTTTTCTGTTCACTCATTTTGGTTTCTCTGGACCGACTGCCTTGGATGTCAGCCGCGAAATCGCTCTTTCCGACAACGCACGGAATCTAGAATTACAATGTGATTTTCTTCCAGATTGCAAATCGACCAAGCTGCTCAATCAGCTGACTGAAAAGCGATCAAGGCATGGAAAGCAGTCCGTCGGCAACCTGCTAAACGAGCTTTTTCCGAAACGGCTTGCGGAGGGGTTGTTAAACGCATCGGGGGTGCCACTTGATTCCCCCAACGCGGAACTGTCCAATGAGGGAGTCGAACGCATTGTTCGGCAGATCAAGGAGAATCGGTTTGAAATTAACGGCACGTTGGGATTCGAAAAAGCCGAGGTAACTGCCGGAGGTGTCTGTCTCGATGAGGTCGACAGTAGCTCAATGCAGTCGAAGCTTGTTGACGGGCTCTATTTTGCTGGTGAGGTACTTGATTTGGATGGCCCGATTGGTGGCTTCAATTTCCAGTCCGCGTTCAGTACCGGTTGGCTGGCTGGACAGTCAGTGCAACACGTAACGGCGTGACGAAAGCCGAATTCATTTACAGGAAAAGCGACTTGCCAGATCTAGCTTTGAAGCCGTGGAGGTTGGACGACCTTCAGAATGTTGGCCACGTCATTACCGAGACGGCCGGCCGGATGCCTGATGCGCTCGCAGTAGCAGTCGCCACTAAAAAACGCCGACCCGACGGTAGTATCGCCTATGATGAAGTGACCTTTGGCGAACTGGAACGCCGCACCAACCGAATGGCAACTGGTTTCATACAATCTGGTATCGAAATCGGAGACCGAATCGCGTTGCTAGTGCCGCCTGGAATCGACTTCGTCGCCTGTGTGTTCGCGCTGTTCAAGTGCGGAGCGACCGTGGTGTTGATCGATCCGGGAATGGGACGTCGCAACATGATTCGATGTCTGGCCGAATCTAAGCCAGTCGGAATGGTCGGGGTTCCCCTTGCCCACATCGCGCGAGTGTTGAATAGACGCAAGTTCCGAGGCTGCGTCAAGAATTTCGTGGTGGGTAGTTTTTCTGGCGTTAAGAAAGTTGGTGCATTCGATTCATTTAATGGAGATTCGTTTTCTCCCGTAGCGATCAAGCGCGAGGATCCGGCAGCAATCATTTTCACCACCGGCAGCACGGGGCCGCCGAAGGGCGTACTTTACAGGCATCGGATCTTTATCGAACAAGCGCAACAGATTCGCGACTACTTCAATATCCAGCCCGGCACCGTAGATGTTTCTGGGTTCCCATTGTTTGCCCTATTCAATGCCGCGATGGGAGCGGCGACCGTGTTTCCTGATATGGATCCTACACGTCCCGCCAATGTGCATCCGCCTAACATCATTGATGCGGTGAATCGATATCAAGCGGATCAGTCCTTTGGTTCGCCTGCCCTGTGGAATACGGTATCGCGCTGGTGTGTTGCCAATGAGGTATCCCTGCCGACCGTTAAACGCATTCTCTCTGCTGGTGCACCGGTGCCGGCCAGTGTCCTCGAGCGTATCACCAGCATCATCGCCTCCGACGGAGATGCCTATACGCCTTACGGAGCAACCGAGGCGCTGCCAGTAGCCTGTAATTCGGCCAGTGTTGTTATGGGCGAAACGGCCAAGTTAACCGATCAAGGAATGGGCACATGTGTCGGGGCGGCGTTTGAGACTATGGAATTGAAAGTGATCGAAATCTCGGATCAGCCACTCAAGTCGATCAAAGATTGCCAAGATGTCGCTCGGTATGAGGTGGGCGAACTGATGGTCAAAGGCGTCACTGTTACTGATCAGTACGTCACGTCCACCAACGCAAACGAATTTCACAAGGTACGCGATGGGAATTCATTCTGGCACCGGATGGGGGATGTGGGCTATATGGATTCCGAGGATCGCTTTTGGTTTTGTGGTCGCAAATCTCATCGAATCATAACGCGGTCGGGGACGATGTTTACGGTCCCCTGCGAGTCGATCATCAACACGCATTTGTCCGTGTATCGAAGCGCTCTCGTTGGTGTCGGCAGTGGCGAGCAAATGATTCCAGTCATGATTGTGGAACCTGAGAAAGATCAGTGGCCGGGAGGCAAAGCGAAACAACAAGCTTTGATTGCTGAGCTAATGGAATTAGCATCGCGTTATTGGCAGACCGACACGATCAAACATTTCTTGCTGCACAAAAGTCTGCCGGTGGATATTCGCCACAACTCCAAGATCTTCCGCGAGAAGCTCCGGCCGTGGGCGGCGAAACGAGTCAGGGTTTGAATCCGTTCCACCATGAGATACTCGAACAACACGAAAAGGGTAGCTCTGCGGGAGGTCACCGCCGTAGAAAACCGCGGTGGAGACCACCGAGCTACTGAGAGCTAACTTACGTTACAAAGAAACTGCCTATCGCGATTTTCGTGTGTTTTGTGTATTTCGTGGTTTTAAGATGCCCTAAATTTTTCAAGCAAAAATGAAAATCGAAGCTAAATCAGTCGCCGACTACATCAAGCAGCTTCCGGACGACCGGCGGTCAGCCATCAAGAAACTGCGAACCTTGATCAGAAAGAATCTTCCCAAAGGTTTCAAGGAGCAGTTGAGCTATGGTATGCCGGGATGGGTGGTTCCGCATTCCAAGTATCCCGACGGCTATCACTGCGACCCGAAACTGCCGTTGCCATTTATGAGCATCGCTTCTCAGAAGAATTTTATTGCCGTCTATCACATGGGCGTTTACTCGATGCCGGATCTGATGTCTTGGTTTACCGAAGAATACCCCAAACACTGCACACGGAAATTAGACATGGGGAAGAGTTGCGTTCGTTTCAAACAGATCGAGGAGATTCCTTACGATCTGATTGGTGAACTGGCTTCAAAAATTACTCCTGCCGAATGGGTTGAATTCTACCAGCTAAGTTTGAGAAAGTGATCGTGTTGAGGCCGGAACGACTCGTCGAACTAAACCACGAAACACGCGAATGACACGAAAACGACAACTCATTTTTCGTGTATTTCGTGATTATTCAATTTCTACTTCTACAAACTGTTTTTCGTACTGTTGCACGACTGGCCGATCGACCAAATGTTTGTTGATGTGAGCACGCTTTTTCAGCAAAATCGCCTGTGCTACCTCTTTCGAAATTTGCTGCGTCTTCATTAGCCAGCAGATCGCCACCGTCGCGCTACGCGCTCGGCCTGCCTTGCAATGCACATAGACGCGCCTGCCTCGATCGGCGTGGTGTTGAATAAACTCAACCGCTTTGACCACGTCGTCGAAATCTGGATGAGTGAAATCGATCGTCGGCATCCGAAATTGTTCAATGTCGTACTTCTGGTATTCGTCCTCGGGGCCGCTGTACTCCTCGCACGTGTTGACCACGCCGCCAACGCCTAGATCCGCCATTTTGCTGACATCGGAGACAAACGGGAACGCGCCCACGATCACATGATCGTCAATGGCGTCCCACCAGTTGCGAACTTTCAGCCATCGTCCTAAGGCCATATTCCACCACAATGTTGGATAGAAAATGGTACGAGCAGAGATCCATTGCAGCGTTTTGTTCATGGTTACTCAAAAAACGTGGAATAGTGCCAGTCGATTTTACGATTTGGCGAATTGAAGTTTGGGCGATTTTAGCCGCTTTGCAGTCACTCAGGTAGCTGTTAGCATGCGGCGGCTGTACCTTACCGAGTTTCCCGATTATCCATGGCTATTGAAAAACAGACTCCAGAAAACCAGCCTCCACTTGAGCCGACCGACTTCATCTTTGTCTGCTGCCAACACGGATCTGAAAAGGCCGTTAAGAGCGAAATAGCGGAAGCCTATCCGGGACTTAACTTTGCCTTCTCGCGGCCCGGCTTCTTGACGTTTAAGCTGACCCCAGAAGCATCGTTACCGCTGAAGTTTTCCCTGACATCCACGTTTGCCAGAACCAGTGGCTGGTCGTTTGGAAAAGCATCGGGTGACGATGCGGCAGCGCTAGTCGAAGAGGTACTCAAGTCGCCGGCGGCACGTGTATGCGATCACGTCCACGTATGGCAACGCGATACACACGTGCCTGGCAAGAAGGGGTTTGAGCCTGGGCAGAGTATTCTGGGCGACGAAATGGCGGGATTGATAGCCGCTTCCACTGTGATGGCGGATCGAAAAGTATCTCCAAATCAAGTTGCCAAAGCCAACGAGTTAATTTTAGATGTGGTGATGGTCGAGCCAAACGAGTGGTGGTTTGGATTTCATTACGCGACGACCACGGCCGGGCGTTGGCCGGGAGGCGTTCCAAAAATCGACGCCAGCCAAGAAGTGATCAGTCGCGCCTATTTTAAACTCGAGGAAGCGTTACTTTGGTCGGGAATCAAGATTAGCCCGGGGGATGTTTGTGCTGAGATTGGTTCTGCTCCCGGTGGAGCATGCGAGTTGCTGTTGGAGCAGGGGGCGATCGTCATTGGCGTTGATCCCGCCGAGATGGAGACGGAGGTTTTGGAGAATCCAAACTTCACGCACATTCGCCGGCGAGGTAACGAGGTTCGTAAGAAGGATTTGCGCACTGTGCGATGGTTGATGGCGGACGTTAACGCAGCACCGACATATACTCTCGACACGATCGAGGAAATGGTCACCAGTAGCTCGGTCGATGTGACGGGAGTTGTGTTGACGTTGAAGTTGGTCGACATGAAGTTTGCGGATCAGATCGGCGTTTTTCGCAAACGCGTAAAAGGCCTCGGTTTCTCCGTCGTCAAGACACGTCAGCTGGCATTCAATCGCGGCGAGATATGCTTGGTTGGTGTCAAGGACCGTTTTGCTCTTCGCTCATCGCGCCAACGCGCCCGCACGACGAAGAAACCGGAAGCGGAGAAACCGGCGTCCGCGAAACCCGCTGAAGAGAAGAGTTAGAAGGAAAAACACTACTGCTGGGGAAAAATAAGTAAAACGGGGTAAGGTTGCGGTGGTTTTCGACCGATCTTTTGTTTAGAATTCGCGACCTGATTTGAGGGTCGATCCTTAGAAATCAAAGTCTGGCGGTGTAGCTCAGTTGGTTAGAGCAGCGGAATCATAATCCGCGTGTCGGGGGTTCGAATCCCTCCACCGCTACTTCAACAAAGCCCTTTGATGTTGGTAATTACCGCATCAAAGGGCTTTTTTCGTGCGCGGTCAAGAATCTGCAATCCAATACCAAAACCTCTGTTTTGGTCTCTTTTAGTCCTCAGGTGTGCGCAACCTGTGCGCAAACCGGAAGGCCCCCAATCTTTAATATACAACCGCTGTTTGGTGGAATTTCATAGCCGAATGGAAGGGCTTTTGACACTCCGCCAACTTCATCTGAAGGAGGAAACGATGTCGGAAACTAACGACTGTCAAACAAACGATGGGCTGGGCGACAACCCCAACATCGAAAGTTTGGCGAAGCTCTGCTCGGTGGGAGCCGTGCCGATTCCCGACGACTTGCCGCATGACCAGCAACGACAGTTGTTGTTGGCTATCGCGATCCGTCGTCGAAAACGGTTACTTCACTTAATCGCGTCCGCGATCGCTGAAGACATTTGGCGAGAGCGGCAAGTAGGAGGAAGAACCTGATGTTAAAACGAACTTTTGACCTGAACAAACCTTACACGGTTGTCATCTATGTCCGCATGTCGGATAAAAAGCAAAACGAACGGTCTCCGGATCAACAGATTGCAGAGATCAAACGGACCATCAAGCGACTGAGCCTGAACTGGAAGATCAAAGTTATCTACCGCGACGATGGTGTAAAAGGTGCGCTGATCCGCAAACGCCCTCAATTTTGGCGAATGCTAACCGACATCTACTCCGGGGCAATCGACGTAAACCTAGTCTTGGTCGACACGACTGAAAGATTTGCTCGTGCCAAAGAGATGAACTCGATTCGGGAGAAGCTTTGGGAAGAATATGGAGTTCTGCTGGTGACGGCGGAGAACAATTTTGCTTCGCCGCTCACCCCCGAGGGCAAGATCTACGCTGCCGTTGAAGCGATGCGTTCCACGGAAGAGAACCGCATCAAGGCCCATCAGGTTCTTCGGGCTAAGCGCGACACTATCGCACTTGGCCGTTGGCCGGGCGGGCCTGCCCCACGAGGGTATCGACTTCAGAAAATCATCGAACAGGATGAAAAGGGGAACGACAAATTCGTCGGCTCCTATCTTGTGCCTGATTTAAAAGAGATCAACGTCGACATCATCAAGGAGGCGTTTCCCATCTGCCGCAGAACTGGCAAGCGTGGTTCTGATCTCGCCAAGCACCTCAAAGCTTTGCCCCGTTTTCGGGAGGCATTTAGTCATCTTACCGGTGACACGGTAAACAATTGGTTGTCGAACACAATTTACAAAGGTGTGCTGACTTGGGGGATCTACTGCACTGGTATTGTGAACGATGTCCGTCGGCTAGAGCGAAACGACGAAGAAGATGTCGTCGTCAAGGAAGATTTTTGCGAGGCCCTTGTCGATGAGGAAACGTGGAACCACGTCAATCTTGGTCGTGAGCGTCTGGCAAAGTCATCCGGCGGTGATGGATCGGACAAGCTTCTGAAACCGCTGGCACCGGGCTTTAAGATTAAGTATCTGTTGACCGGTTTAGCCCGCTGTGCGTGCTGCGGCAGCAGCATGAATCCGGTCGCCAACAAGAGTAAAGCCGGTGCTCGCTATATTTACTACCGATGCACTCGAGCATACGACGACAACTGCGACAACCACGCTTATATCCATGAGCCGTGGCTACGTGAGCAAGTCATTGGCTATGTCACTTCGCAGTTGTTGGGTGACAAATCCGGCGGCGAGGACGATTCTCTTGAGCTGTCAGCTAATGAGACGACCGGTGAAATCTGTTCCTTGGTAGAAGATTATCTGGAAAAGCAGAGTTCCGCTGAAAACGATTCTCGCCCAGCGATCAAGGCAAGTTTGGCCGAAATCGACGAACAGATCCGAGGCTGGACTCAGACGTTGGGCAACCCCCAGCTGCCTCATGAAGTCCGTCGTTCAATCGAAGCCGAGTTTGACAAAGCCATTGAAACACGTGCTGAACTTGACGAGTCGTTATCTGAGCTGGATTACTTGTTTCAAGCCCAATCGTTTCGCTTGGATAGCAGCGCTGTTCTCAAAAAGATGGGACGATTGTCTGAGATCCTCGACGGTGCCAATCCTTCGTTGGTAAATATCGAGCTTAGTTTGCACATCGACAAAATTCTTTGCAAGCCGGACGGAACAGTTACTGTCCGGTTCTGTAAGCTTGGTCTTGCTGGGATGGAAGTTGTCAATGCGATCGGATTGGTGGGCCTAAACAACAAGGCTGTCGAACCTGACGATATAGCCCCCAAAGCATGCAAACCGCGGCGCCGGGCTCGTCTATCGGCTTCGTCAGACCTCTACAGCTCTTGGGATTTGGAATCGCTTGCTCATTGGGCAACTGATCCACATCGCTTTGACGGCATGGATGACTGCTGGTTCGAGGAGGTAACATTTGTCCGGCCGGAACAAAAATCATGGTCGGAGCAACACGCTATTGCCGTTTGCGGGGCTCGCATGACTGGAAAGACTCACCAGCAGCTCGCCGACGAATTTGGTGCATCCGTCCCGACCATCCGCAAGGCGTTGAAGATTGGGCAGAAGCTTGACCCCAAGTTCAAAGCCACGCCGCAAAAGATGGCTCGCGCCCGCTGGCACGAGGACAACGCCAAGCTGGTCCACGAGGCCAGCAAGACGATGATGATGAAGGAGATGGTGGATCACTTTGGCAAGTCCGACGTCACACTTCGCAAGGCTCTCGTCCACGCTAAGGAAGTCCTTGGCTTAAATTAGGCCGCGGGCCTAACGAAGGGGCTCGCGGCAACGCGGGCCTTTTTTTTAGCCATCAGCAGATCCTCGAAAACGCCAGTTTTAGGAAACACCGTGTTTTACGGGGCGGGAGCTGCCAACTTTAACACAAACGTTTTGCGTAAATCTCGTGTATAAGG
>CAZDBE010000040.1:0-25713 GCA_964503675.1 uncultured Pirellulaceae bacterium
ACGATGCGGCGGCGGTTCGTTTCCGCGATTTGACAATCGATGGAATCTGTCGAATGCCACTGGGAACGCTGAGTAAAGTGATCAAGAAGTGGAAACTGGACAAGCGTGAGAAAAAGATCGCCGGCGAGTTGATCCGCGAGGTGTCCAGCCGCGTGGAGTTCCTTAACGATGTCGGACTTCAATACATCACGATTAATCGAACCGCGGCTTCCTTGTCCAACGGCGAAGCACAGCGTATTCGCTTGGCGAGCCAATTGGGTAGCGGCCTTTGCGGAGTGTTATATGTGCTCGACGAACCCACCATCGGCCTGCACCCGCGCGACAATACGCGTCTGCTCAAGGCGCTGCATCGCTTACGTGACTTGGGTAACACTTTGATCGTGGTGGAACACGATCGCGAAGTCATCGAGAACAGTGACAACATTTGCGACTTTGGCCCTGAGGCCGGAATCAACGGCGGAAACATTGTGGCTTCAGGCACCGCGGCTGAAGTGGCGAAATCCAAAAAATCTGTCACCGGTCCGTTTATCAGCGGCAGGAAAGGCATCGCCATTCCATCCAACCGTCGCCCTGCCCTTTCTCTCGATTCCGAGTTCAAAGATGTCGACTTCACAAAAGTAGAACTGAAAAAGGCGACAAAGAAGAAGGCCGCCAAAAAGAAAGCGGCTTTGAAGAAGGCGCCTCGGAAACCTGTGCCGATGGCGACAACGATCGATGTCGTCGGCGCGCGTCACAACAACCTCAAAGACACGTCCGTTCGTTTCCCACTGGAATCGCTGACGGTCGTGACGGGGCCAAGTGGCTGTGGCAAGAGCAGCCTCGTGAACGAGATCCTGTACAAGTCTTTGGCTCGGCGGTTGCACCGTGCGTCCGCAACGCCGGGTGCTCACAAGGGTATTCGCGGCATTGAGAACATTAACAAAGTGATTCGCGTTGACCAGACGCCGCTTGGGAATTCTCCGTCTTCCAACCCGGCTACCTACACGGGTGCGTTTGATTTGATTCGAGAATTGTTCGCACAGCTGCCTGACGCGAAGATTCGCGGTTTTACCGCTCGGCGATTCAGCTTTAATGTCCCCGGGGGGCGGTGCGAAGAATGTTTCGGAAATGGTCAAATCTGTATCGAGATGCACTTCCTGCCCGACGTCTGGGTCGAGTGCGAGGCATGCAAGGGTCGCCGCTACAACGAAGAGACGTTGGCCGTTCGTTACAATGGCAGGACGATCGATGATGTCTTGAAAATGCCGTGTGGAGAAGCACTCGAGCATTTCTCAAACATCCCGAAGATTCGACGAATCTTGAAGACACTGTGCGATGTTGGTTTGGACTATGTCACGTTAGGGCAGAGTGCTCCGACGCTCTCCGGTGGCGAAGCGCAACGAGTGAAACTCTCAGCCGAATTGGCCCGACCTGACACTGGCCGGACGCTGTATCTGTTGGACGAACCGACAACAGGCCTGCACTTCAATGACCTAGAGAAACTACTAGAGGTCGTCCAGCGACTAGTCGATGTCGGGAACACCGTCGTGTTGATTGAGCACAATCTTGACATCATTAAAGCCGCTGACTGGGTCATCGACATGGGTCCAGAAGCTGGAATTGAAGGTGGCCAAGTTGTGATTCAAGGCACGCCGGAGACAGTGGTGGCATACGCCAAGGCAGCGCTGGGCGAGACGCTTACCGCTCCCAAGAAAAAGGCATCGAAGAAAAAAGCTTCCGCGAAGACTGCCAAGAAATCGACTGGTAAGAAATCCGGTTTACCACGGAGTTACACTGGGGAGGCCTTAATTTCAGTTCTCGAAGAAGGTCCTTACAAGAAGCGCAAAACCTACGATCCTTCCAAGGATGACCGTTGGAAGAAAGGTGACCTCGATATCGAGGACGTCGGTGCCAACGCTCAAATGCCATGGGAGGAAGACGGCCGACGCTGGCATACTCTCGATCGGGTTGGTCGTGGCGGCGAGCCTGTTAAGTGGGACGGGCGCGTGCTGGACGAGATCGTCACACGCATTGAACAGCACGATAATTTTTCCGACACGGTTTGGAATCAACGAACGGTGGTCGAAGTCTCTGGGGAGAAAAAGTCTCAGGGCTGGTTCTTTCATGCAGTGACTGGCGATGCGTGGTTCGTAACCCTTAAATTCCGTGTTCGACCGCGTGCTTTCAAGCGCGAGGAACTGATCGAGGCGATTCCACTTCGGACGGCGAACCAGATGGAGGATCTGCCGGTCTATGGGAATACTCCGCGTGTGAAAATCTCCAATACCAAGGCGTCATGGCAAGAGGTAGAAATCAAAGTTCACTCGTGGAACGAGATCAACACCCCATCGTTCTGGGATTTTGTTGAAAATGCCATCGCAAGTTTTCAAAACAAGATCAAACGCGTCGACGCCAAAATCGACGATCAAGCTCCTTGGGCTAAACTTGGCGAGAAATGGCATCTCATGCCGAAAGGTTTCTCACCGAACTCTAAGCCTAAGTGGGACGTCGCAGTCCTCGAAGAGTTTTGCAATCTACTCCGAGAAGTGGCTCCAAAGGGCAGTTTTATATGGAACAACAAACAGGTGGTTCATTTCAACCTGCCAGCGCAGAACAAACCATGGGTCACAATACAGACGAAGAAACCAGACGCAGTTTGGATTCAGGTTGTAGGGCCAGAAGGTAGCCTTACCCTTGGTCAGGTTGCCGATTTCGCCCACCAAGCCACGGCAGACACATCTAATGGACAGGATTCCGTAAAAATGTGTCTGACGGAAATGGAAGACGTAAAGTCGGCTGACCTTAAAGCATTTTTGAACGACCATCTGGAATCCTTGATGACCGAGGCAAACTAGAAGTTGAACTGTCTGAGACATTTTCCATTGAAGTATTTACTAGGTAGCATCCAACGAATTAACTATGGCCAGCATCGCCTCCCAAATCCCAAAGAACCTCCCTTTCCGTTACCGGATCGCCTGCAAGAAGATCTCAGGAAAGCTCAGTGTTAGCAAATCGCTCAACGAGAGTTATCGTGTTCCCGATCTCGGCTCACTGGACGGGCAATCTAGTTTCGGCGACGTGCGCATCGGCTGGAGCGAGAACGGATTACTGATTCAGGTCGCTGTGACTGGAAAAAAGAAGTCACTGTGGTGTCGTGAGACTGCGATTCTGGAAAGTGATGGTTTACAGGTTTGGATTGATACGCGCGACACACACAACATCCACCGCGCCTCGAAATTCTGCCACTGGTTTGTCATGCTGCCTACCGGCGGAGACGGCAAAAAGAACGCATCGATTTCAACCATGCTAAAGATCAATCGCAGTCGCGAAGACAGTCCCACAATGAACCGGTTTCCGGTGGAGGTTAAATCCTCGACCAATAAAACAGGCTACAAATTAAGCTGCCTGATTCCGGACAAGGCAATGCACGGCTGGAAAACGGACGAACAACGAAACATTGGATTCAATTTTGCACTCGTCGACAGTGAATTTGGCTGGCAGACACTTGCTATCGGCCCAGAGATGCCAATGAGTGAAGATCCCAGTCTTTGGCAAACACTTACCTTGCAAGAGTAAATCGTTGCGAATCCCGTTACTGTTGTCTAGCTGGCTGGATGTACGTGTAATAGGCGGCCGTTTCGCTGCCGTCCTCCGTGACCAAGTTGCTACTGAATCTTTGCATGCCATTTTTTAGTGGCACAACAAACTCTACCTGCCGTGCATCAGATGCCACCGGCAGCGTGTCCTCAAACTCTCCAACGCTCAACCGGACTTGCTTAACATCAATAGGCAGCGAGGGACTGTTCATTAGCTTATTGTCAAACTCGTGCCGCGCAGCATCAATAGAATGCCCCGGTGTTGTCTCGCTCATGGCAACGTCAACCTCCAACGGCCAACGTCGGACGGTGATGCGATATTCACCCGGCTGTCGCACGTCCAGCCACGTCCAACTATCCTGCAATCGCATGGCGCTGCGGACATGATGCTGACTGTAGGCAACATTGTCTCCCAGCAAATTCTGTGAAGTTATTTTCACGATCGGCTGTTTGTCTGGATCGATAACAAATGCGTTTGGATTGTCGAAAGATTTTGAAATATCGGACCACCAACTTTCGTACTCGGCAGCCATTCGAGACTGAATTTCAGGATGGCTCGCAGCAACATCCGTCCGTTGCTCAGGGTCGGCTTGAATATTGTACAATTCCTTACCCACCAAACGCCACTTGCCCGACATTACCGAAAAGTCTTTCCCATGGATCGGCATACCATCGCCGAGACGCTTACCGAAACGGCCTTGATGATGCACAAACAACGTACGTGACTCCACCTGCATGTCACTTTTCCCAAGTGAATCCGCCAACGACATTCCGTCAAACTCAATGGGCTTCTTCGGCTGCAACTTACATAAGTCGATTAATGTTGGCATCAGGTCTATGTGGGCCGTAAGACCTCCCAACTCTCTTCCGCCAACCAACCCACCCTCCGGCCAGTGCAGGAAACACGCAGCTCGATGGCCTCCCTCGTAAGCCGAGCCTTTACGTCCGCGCAAGTTTGCATTAAACCCCTCAGCAGTCCAGCCATCTCGGTTACGCTTGCCGTCCTTCTTCAGCAGCACTCCGTGACCGCTGCCGTTGTCACCTAGGAACACCAGAATCGTGTTGCGTTCAATGTTTGTTTCTGCAAGATGTGATCGCAAGCGGCCAAGGTTCTCATCAATGCAATCGATCATTCCATAGAAGTATGCGCGCTCGGCGTTGACACCGGACTTAGCGCGATACTTCTTCGTATACTTTTCTGGAACATGTAAGGGACCGTGTGGAGCGTTTGTCGACAGCACCAAGAAAAACGGGTTCTCCTCGTTCCGGTCAATAAACTTGATCGATTCGTCAAACCAAACATCTGTGCAGTATCCTTTCACTGATTCGGGCCGACCGTTGCGGAAGTAAAAATCGTCGTAGTAGTCGTTGTTCCAGTAATCTGGCGTCTCACCGATCATGCCTCCGCCGTGAATCAGCGTTTCATCGAATCCACGATCTTGTGGACGGAATGGATAATTATCCCCTAAATGCCACTTCCCAAAAATAGCTGTACGATAGCCGCTGTCCTGAAACACGTTCGCCAGTGTCACTTCGTCCCTCTGCAAATGGTGACGGCTGCCATAAGTTAACCAAACGCCAACACGCGTCGAGTAGCGTCCTGTCATCACCGCCGCCCGAGTGGGTGAGCAGGTTGGATCGACATGAAAATCAGTCAGCTGCACCGACGCCTTTGCCAGTTTGTCGATCTCCGACGTTTCCAGAAAAGGGTTTCCGTGGCAAGACATATCCCCGTAGCCTTGATCATCTGTAATCACCACAATCACATTGGGTCTGTCTTGTCCTGACGCCGCGAACAGACCGTCGACATTCATGGCAAAGAGTATCTGCAACGCGAAGCAAAGTACCGCCCGTGCGGTAAGAAACTCTCTTTTCAATTGAACCCTTTGAGCAAACGAACTGTGAGAGGATGCTGACATCAATAATCTTTCTTGTCTGAGAATACATTTACGCAACCAAACTCATTTCAACATTGTAAACAATCGGTGTAGAATTAGCATCCAGTTGTATCCACCAGTAACTCCGCCAAAAAAAGTTCCCAAACCTTGGAATGGGCCACAAGATATGATTCGTTTGCTTTTGTTTTGCTTTCTATTGTCGTGCAGTTCCTACACTGAAGCACGAACACCGAATCGCAAATCTCAAACTAACTTCGTCTTTTTTCTGGTCGACGATCTGGGCTGGGCTGATCTCGGATGTTTTGGCAGCACCTTTCACAAAACACCCAACATCGACGCACTGTGCAATTCGGGCATGAAGTTCACGCATGGCTATGCCGCATGTCCAGTTTGCTCCCCCACTCGCGCCAGCATTCTTACCGGGCGGCATCCGGTGCGCGTTGAAATCACAGACTGGATCCCAGGAAGACGCAACGATGAAAACCCGAAGTTTCAGCACATCGAAGATCGAGACAATCTAGCGCTAGAAGAAACGACCATCGCCGAATCATTGAAGCAGAATGGGTATCAGACTTTTTTTGCCGGCAAGTGGCACCTTGGCGATCGTGGGCACTGGCCAAAAGATCAAGGTTTCGACTTCAACATCGGTGGCAATTCAAAAGGATCGCCTCCCGGAGGATATTACTCTCCGTGGAAGAACCCTACTCTCAACGCGAAGAGACCTAAAGAGTACGTAACCGAAAGACTTACTGAAGAATCGATCAAGTTTCTTAAAGAACGTAACAAGCAGAGACCATTCCTGCTGTATTTGTCGTATTACAACGTGCACACGCCGATCACCCCGTATAGAAAACGCATTAAAGAGTTCAAGAAGGCCGCAACGCAAAAGTTCAGCGACCCGACTCCGTTCCAGCCAGAAGGCGATGGGAGTTCAAGAATGCGACAGGACAATCCTGTTTATGCATCGATGGTATCAGCGGTAGATGACAGCGTTGGTTCCATTTTGAAAGCGCTTGCCGAATTGTCACTTGATGAAAACACCGTCGTGATCTTCTTCTCTGACAACGGAGGGCTCTGTACGGCGCGAAAAACTGGGCCAACCTCCAACCTTCCTTTGCGTTCAGGCAAAGGTTGGCTTTATGAGGGCGGCGTGCGTGAACCGATGATCATTCGAGCCCCTGGCGTTACCAAGTCAGGAAGTGTTTGTGACAACACGGTAGTCAGCATGGATTTTTTCCCAACGATGTTGGAGCTGGCGGAGCTTGACCTGCAACCCGAGGTGCACGCAGATGGCCAGAGTCTTGTGCCTTTGCTGAAAGGTGAATCTATGCCTAAGGACCGAATATTGTATTGGCATTACCCGCACTATCATGGCTCCACTTGGAAACCTGGCGCCTCTATACTCGATGGCGACTGGAAGTTGATTGAGTTTTACGAGCGTGACGATTGCGAGCTGTACAATTTGGCCGATGATCAAGGCGAGTCAAACGATCTTAGCCAGCAGCGTCCTGAACTGACGAAGAAACTGCGTGGCAAGCTAAACACTTGGCAAAAGAAAATGTCCGCTCAAATGCCGCAAGCTCATCCAGATTTTCAGCTTCTCTCGAACTAACATTCTCTCATGGCAATACGCCGCAGGAATTAAAATGAACAAATCACTTTCGTTCACCCTAGCTTTCATTGTGGTGTGCATTTTGACAGATTGCAGCTTTGCGGCTGACCACACTTCGAGTAAGGGTAAGCGACCGAACATCTTGTGGATTTTGGCGGAGGATCTGTCTCCGTTTATGGGATGCTACAACGACCCAATCAACACAGGACACACGCCGACGATCGACAAACTTGCATCCAATGGAGTGCTGTTTAAAAGGGCCTTTGTACCCGCCCCTGTATGTTCGGCTTGCCGTTCGGCCTTAATTACTGGCGTGATGCAGACCACCACAGGAACCCACCAACATCGCTCCAGCCGGTTCACCGATGGAGAGATTGTTCCTGAGGAGTTGAGAATCCATTTGCCCAAGGGAATGAAGACGATCCCTGAGTTGATGAAAGAAGCGGGATACTTCACCTACAACGACGGTAAAGATGATTACAACTTTCACTACGACCGAACAGCGCTGTACGATGTCGGATCAGCAGACGACTACAAGCTTGGGCAGAACGGCTGGCAGGGAAACAAGGGAAAAAACTTTCTCTCGATTAAGGATCGGACTTGGAAACAGTGCCCGGACAAATCAAAGCCTTGGTTTGGACAGATCCAGATCATGGGCGGAAAAGCGAACGCGAAGCATGTGCGGGAGGGAGAGAAGCTAAAACCAAACGATGTTCCGCTGCCACCATACTTCCCCGATGCAAAGGCGCTTCGTGCCGCTTGGACCATGCACTACAACTCAGCTCGCGGCGCTGACGCGCGAGTGGAAGCGATTCTTGCCGACCTGAAGACAGACGGGCAACTTGAGAACACGATCGTATTTTTCTTCTCCGATCACGGCAGCAACCATTCGCTGCGGCACAAGCAATTTTGCTACGAAGGTGGATTACACATTCCGCTAATGGTGATGGGGAATCACCCAGCGCTAAAACCCGGCACCGTGCGAAACGAGCTTGTTTCCGCATTAGACATCTCCGCCACGACACTGGCTTTGGCGGGGGCCGCGCTGCCTGAATACTTGGATGGCCAAAACCTAATCGGAGAAAAGTACAACCCCGTCAACTACGTAGTTTCAGCGCGCGATCGCTGCGATTACACGATAGATCGAATACGCACGGTGCGCACCGACAACATGCGATACATTCGCAATTACTATCCAGATCGCCCAATGATGCAGGCCCAATACCGAGACGAAAGACCGGTCATGTTAGCGTTGAAACAAGGGCTAAAAGAAGGGACGCTGGGGGAGTATCAGAAGGAGCACTGGTTTGGAGTCAGGCCCAAAGAAGAGCTTTACGATCTAGCCGCTGACCCGCACCAAATCAACAATCTGGCATCCGATCCGGCGTTTGCCACGACGTTGAAACAGCATCGTGCAATATTGGAGTCGTGGATCAAGAAAACTGATGACAAAGGACAGTACTCAGAGGACAAGCGGCAGTTGAAAGCGACGTTCGATCTATGGAAAGAGCGTCCCATTTTCAAAAACGCTGACGTGAACCCAGAGTACGATCAATTTCGAGAGGTACTTCCAAGCGCAGGCTAGACATTTGTGGCTACCATCAAATGGCAGCCTTCTTTCTAGCACAAATGATGCGGTTCATTGGTGTTATCACAGGCGGGATTGACGTCCAGCGCACAAGATATCCGGCAGACTCCAGCCGATAGGTTCGGTCTACATCGAATGCCATCTTCAGCCCTAACGCGGTCACAAGTGATTGCGGAGCTTTGCAAGCTGATTTTGGATAACAACACGGCAAAATCGCCAATGGTCCTCCGCTCTCAATAGCAATTTGAATGCAAAGATCCGACAATACACCGCAAGCATGAGCACTGACCACTGCTGAACCGGCGGGAATTGTGCCGCCTCCCGCCTTTAGCTTGGCTTCAACGTTCTCAACTTTTGGCTGTACCCAAGGTGCAATACGGTTGGCAATCTCAATCAGTTTCAGCCGGCTTGGTGGTTGTTCTCGGTCCGCCAAGATTACTCGTTCAACACGTTTCTCGAACATTGCGAACAAGACACCAATTAAGCCATGGCCACAGCACAAATCAGCTACGCAGACCGCCCGAGTCTGCTTGCGCACCCGTGCGAAGAACTCAAAACTCTCCAACACTTCCTTAATCGGCAGCAAGCGTACAGCCGCAATTTCTCTCACTAAACGACTCTGCAAACTGTCGTCGGCAAAGTAAGTCTGTGCGGCACACTCAAAAAGCCGACTGTCTGATCCGAGCCAACTTTGTTGATCTTCAGGAAGATCGTTGAGTTGAGGAAAGAATCGGAATCGATCGGAATTAGGTGATGCAACGTTCATTCGGCAATGTATTTCGACTGAATTGACCACGAAAAACACGAATCACACGAAAACAACCCAAGTATATTTTCGTGTATTTCGTGGTTATAAAAATTAGCCCTATGAACTCACAGTCCTACTAGCGAGTGCTGCAACCTTTCGGATCAACATCAATCTTCGCTGCGCACGCGGTTGCAGATCGCTAAACTGACTCCACCAACGTTCTTCTTCTAGTAGATCCGAGGCCAGTTCCGAACTACCTTCGCTCAACAGTAGAGGCCCAAAGGCAAATCCACAATCCAGATCGATCTTATCATATGCTGGATCGCGCTGCTCTCCTTCGGCCTGAGCGCGTTCAAACGAGAGTACCGTGTATTTCCCTGTTGTCCTGACCACCTGTTCGGCAACTAACCAGAACCCTGCATCCCACGCCCACCGCCTGACTAACTCGGCTCGAGAATTGGGTTGTAGCACGAGCTTTGTAGGAATCCGATCAGGATAACGCTTGAGAATGGCGATCATATTCTCAGCTCCCATTCCGCAAATAGAAAGACTATCTGCTTCCCCGCATTGGAGAACCTCAAGACCGTCACCGAATCTACCCTCAGCGGCCATCCCCGCCAGAGTTCTCTTCGAGTTCTCCCAAGGCTGTTGTTTGTTTTCGATCGCGATGCCGTAGTTGATTCTGCCGCTACCCAACAGCGATGCAAGTAAGAGTCCGTGATCCGAACCAATGTCGGCGTGCACTTCTGAGCGAATTCGTCGCGTTACAGCGATCAGTCTTTGGTCAAGTTTTGGCATACGAACCACTATGTTGGAGCTGGCAGATCGCGCTGCTGAAACACGCGTGAGCCGATGATATAACAAATCACACCCAACCCAATCAGGGTCGCGTTGTTCAGTAATGGCCCTGAGCTAACGAAGGCGCCCGTATCATCATACCGGATCCACCGAAACGCATCGACTAGATTATGCTGAGCCAACTCAATCGAACTTGCCGGCGAGTAAAGACCAAAAATACTGCAATAGACAACCCACGGGCTTTCTTCCATCGACATCCCCAAAATCTTGATGCCCGCGTTAGCGAAGTAAAACGCCGAAAGGATTCCAAGCGTTCGCCAACGAAAGCTATCCATCGACGACACTAGTGCTGAAAATGCTGACAGAAAAAATCCCAGCGAGAAAAGGTTCACCAATCCAGGCAGGAACATGATGGCGTCCACCTCCGAGGACATTGGAATCTCGGTCATCTTTGGCTGTAAGAATCCTGCAGGCATTCCAAACAACTCGGCCACAATCGCTGTTTTGGGACCGACAAAGGTTATTGGCACCCCCATAATCTCGGGGTATCGCGTCTCTTCAACATTGGTCGTCCAAAGGCCAATCGACATCCCCAACCAAGCGACCAACACCAGCGCAACCACCCCAATGACCGTGTACATAGCATGATGTAAAAAGACGCGAGTACGGCTAACAGGTTGAGCCAGAAACATCTCCATCGTTCCACGACTTAACTCGCCGCTGACGACGTCTGACCCTCGCACGATCGCCCACGAAGAAACCAACAACACCAGCATCGGTTCGTCGAGTGTAAAAGAAGTTCGGCCAAGATAGGAAACCAACCAGTCGAAATCCACCGAAGAAAATTTACGCCAATCCTTGGGCAACAGGTCCATGATCTGTTGAAACTGTGCCGTATCAAGTTTCCCAACGACGCGCACCCGAAAGTAACAGAACGACAACACGCCAAGCACAAGACCAACGAACAACAGTGTCGATTCGTTAACGTATTTGCGCAGCAATGCAAAATTTAACTGCGAGACACTCGGCTTCGAGAAAGGTTGCGTGGATCGACTCACTGGTGAAACCTTTGGTAAACAGATTTAAGACCCATCGGTTCAATGGAGACTTCATCTAGATCCGCTTGCGCCAACCAACGTAGAACTTCGGGAACTCGGTCCGGTGTTTCAATAATCGAACGCTCATTCTTACTCAAAATCGTCAAGACATCCGCCAAAGGTGCAGGAACCGGCGGCAGACCGGCATCGCAACTGACGGTTACGCGGTGTTGGCGGTTTAAACTGGACATCGACTCTCGAAAAACCAACTGGCCCTTCTTCAAAATTCCAACCTCGTCACATACCTCTTCAATCTCGCTCAAAACGTGCGACGAGAAGATCACTGTCGTCCCTGCCCTTTTCGCTTCAGAGACAAAATCAAGAATTCGCCCACGAATCGTCGGGTCGAGGTTCGCAGTCGGTTCGTCAAGGATAACCAGCGGACAATCGACCGAAAGGCAAACGGCCAGAGCAAGCTTCTGCCGCATTCCCGTAGACATCAACCCCACCCAGCGTGAAAGGTCAAGCTCGAGTCGCTCGGCGATCTCCAAAGCACGCTGGTAACTCGCGTTGCTGCGATAACGCACAAACTGCTTCAGTACCGAGCGCCCTTTCATCAATCCGAAAACACGGGCGTCCCCGGGTAGGTAAGTCACTTGTTGATGGACGTTCAAACGATCCGAATAGCAGTCCATGCCATCGACGGTCGCCGAACCTGAGCTAGGTTTGAGAAACCCCATTAGAGTTCGAATCAGAGTCGATTTTCCCGCGCCGTTTGGACCAAGCAAACCAAAGACCTGACCGCGTCCAACCTCTAATGTGACGTTGTTCAGCGCGGCAAAGCTCCCAAAGGATTTACAGAGCTGGGTGGTTTGAACCATAGGGGCAGACGCGACGGGAAGATTGAGCAATGTTCTTAAATTCGCGCTCGCAGTGGACGAAGTCGCAAGTCGACGCCGAACCAACGTGATTCAAGATTCGCAAATTGATCTACGATGGGAGGGCAACACAACGGTTTCTAAGTCACAGCAGATTCCAGCGACTCGTTTTTATCCTGTTTTCTAATTTTGCCCCAAGCTTCGGCTAACTTCTCTACAGAATATCGGATCTGATCTTCAGTGTGGATCGCCGTCATAAAGATTCTCACACGTGTTTCGGATTCTGGGACAGCCGGATACAAAATTGGCTGAGCATTGATACCCTCGTCATGGAGAGCTTCAGAAAGTTGAAGTGCCCGAATTGAGTTCCCGGTGATAATAGGAATGATTGGTGTTCCCTGCGCCATGCCGGTATCAAGTCCAGCCTCTCGCGCCAGCTTCAGGAACAGTTTTGAGTTTGCCTGAAGTTGAGCAACGAGTTCTGGATGTTTTTGTAACACACGCAGTGAGCCAAGTGCCGCCCCAACGTTCGCCGGTGGCATTCCTGCAGCAAAAACGTACCCGGGTGTCGTGTAACGCAAGTAGTTAATCATTTCTCTTTTCCCGGCTATAAACCCACCGCAACTACCAAACGATTTGCTCAACGTACCCATCCAACATTCCACGTCGTCGCGCTTAACGCCGAACACTTCCGCCACACCACGGCCAGTCTTGCCCAGTGTTCCGATCGAGTGAGCTTCGTCGACGTACATCCAAGCCTTGAACTTGTTTTTGATCTCAACAAACTTGGGAAGATCTGGAAAATCTCCGTCCATACTGTAAAGCCCTTCGATCACAATCAACACGCGTCGATAATCATCGCGTGTCTCTTTAAGAATCTCGTACAGCTCTTGATGGTTATTGTGCTCGAACGGGCGTCGACGAGCACCAGAAAGTTCAGCTCCCTGAATCAAACTATTGTGAGCAAAACTATCATGGATGATAAGATCACCAGGGCCTACCAAATGGCCGATCACTGATTCGTTACAGGCATGGCCGCCGGGGAAGGTGATAATATCTTCGACCCCGAGAAACTCAGCCAACTCGCTTTCCAGTTCCTTGTGAATCGTTTTCTCGCCGGAGACGATTCGGCTAGCCGACACGCTCGTACCGAAGGTGCTAATCGCCTTAATGGCACTCTCGTTGACATCGGGATGTCCCGAAAGCCCCAAATAGTTGTAACTGGCAAACGAAATCAATTCTTTGCCACCGATCCGAGTCGTGTCACCAATGCGGCCTTCGTGAACAGAAAAGAACGGGTTCCGAATTCCCGTCGACTCAATCTTTGCCTGTAAAGCGTTGAGTCTCAAGAACTCGGGCATCTTTTCTAGTTTGTAGTAGGAGTCTGGAATCGGCCCCTTAATTCGGGACGACTTCTTCGCGCCCGTCGCGGAACCGTCGACCAATTCCACGCCAACATGCGTCTCAATCGCCTCAGCAACTTCACGAACGGTTTCAACGTCTTGCAAAACCTCTTCTGGAATTCGTCCGCCGAACATCTGCTCCAATGTGTGGGCGATGTCCAATCGCTCCATCGAATCCAGCCCAAGGTGAACGATATTGGATTCGGCATCGACCTCTTTGGCGCGACTTTCACCGACTTGCTTAACGACTTTGATCACTGCGGCCAATACGGTCGGATTAAGCGTATCGTCATCGGCAACCATCATGCCGTTGGCAGACGGAGGTAGCAATTCAGCATGATCTTCGCTGCGTTGTGCCTTCTCGGATTTTGCGGCCGTCTCTTTCCAAGAAACCCATTCTGCAATGACCAGCAAATCCCCTTCGTTGAATGCGTTCTTGCAAGCGTGACGCTGCACTTTACCACTAGACGTTTTCGGAACGCTATGAGCGCGAACCAATACGATGGCGTCCGGCGGAAGATCGTGTTCCTCGGTTACGCTGGCGCGAATCGCGTTAATCACCGCATCGAAATCACGACTCTTGCGACCGCGCTCCACCTCGCAAACAACTACCAAGTGCTCGCGATCCCAACGATTGACCGCGAAAGCGGCGGCACCACCGGAACGAGTCCATGGATGGCATTGCTCAACCGTCGTTTCGATGTCCTGAGGATATCGATTAACACCGCGCACGATAATCATGTCCTTCAAACGACCGGTGACGTATAGCTCTCCATCGTGCATGAAGCCAAGATCACCCGAGCGCACGTAATCCCTTCCATCATCAGGCGAGATACGGCATCTGAATGTCGCTTCGGTCTCCTCGGGTCGATTCCAGTATCCTGCTCCAGCGCTGGGGCTATTGATCAGAATCTCGCCAATATGGTTGTCCTGCAGAGGCTTGAGCGTCTCCGGATTAACGATCAAGACCACTTCGTCCTCGCAAACTTGCCCGCAACCGACGAGCAGTTTCGCGTTCTTATCATCGGGTTCACAGGGCACCACGCGATGCTGGACCAGTTCATTCTTTTCAAAGCTTCTGATGACTGGCTTGTTTCGGGGTTTGCCACCGGTAACCAGCAAAGTCGTTTCGGCCATGCCGTAACAGGGATAGAACGCTTCATGGCGGAAGCCATACGGAGCAAACCGCTCAGTGAACAACTCCATCACGTCAGAACGAACAGGTTCAGCGCCGTTGAAAGCAACGTTCCAACAGGAAAGGTCCAGTCCCTCGCACTGCTCCGGTTTGATCTTCGCTGCACACCACGCGTAAGCAAAGTTGGGACCGCCAGTGACCTGAACGCGGTAGTTGGAAATCGCTCGTAACCAGCGAATTGGGTAGGTCAAAAACGAAACTGGTGACATCATGATCTGGGATACGCCACAATAAAGTGGGTTCAAAATTCCTCCGACGAGCCCCATGTCATGATAGGCGGGCAACCAAGTGCAAGCGCGAGCTTGATTGGTCAACTCAAATGATTCGGTAATCATGCGGCAGTTCGCCATCAGGTTACCGTGTGTCAACATGACGCCCTTGGGCGAACCAGTCGAGCCAGAAGTGTATTGAATCAGCCCCAAATCATTGTTGTCAATCTTTGGCGGCACCCAGTCATTCGCCATCACCGTAGGAATATCTTCAGTGGCAATCCAAGGAATCCGACGCAGGTCCGGCGCGTCCTCCAGCCGACCACGAGACTTTTCTGTTACCGACTCAACTGTCAGCGCCAGTGATGCCTCGCAATTCTTAGAGATAGAATTTATGCGGCCCATGTTGCGATTACGGCGCGGCGGATAGGCAGGTACCGGCACAACGCCAGCATAGTGGCATCCGAAAAAGGCTCGAATGAAGTCGAGCCCCGGTGGATAGAGCATGACAGCGCGCTGGCCGGCAAATCCCATCGCAACCAGTTTGGCAGCCATAGCGCGTGCCTGAAGATCCAATTCCGAAAACGTTAAGCTGTCGCTCTCATCATCGCCATTGAGATACCGGTAGGCGACGGTGTCAGGCAGAGCAACAGCCCAGTAGCGAAGCCGTTCGACAAAGTTTGTCTCTGGCGGGGAGAACGGAGCAAGCAAGTCAGATATTTTTTGCACTTAGTTGTGTCTCCATGCATTCCAAGTCATTCGGAATTCATTGGTCAAGTAGCGGCCGTTGTTGATTACCGGAATTAAATGACCGGTAGTGAAAATCCTATCGTTATGAATCGTCATAACAGCACTCTGATCGTGGGGCTGGTCATGAATCTTCCCCTTTTCCATCGCTTCTTCGTTGGTCGAGTCGGCGATAGGCAAGCTGCAGATTATAGCGGAAAAACGCGAATGATAAATTGACGCGGTTATCTAGTTCTAAATAGCTGCGTCATCTCTCCATGTCACAAGAACACGACGTCAACTCGTGTCTCTGGCCAACAAAGAGCCATTAACATCCCCAAAAACGCCCGCAGCGGACCACAACCGACCACTCAGCCCAGTTTGGCAGGCTCTGGGATTCTGAGTTACCGCACCGCGCTTCATCCGAGCCATGACGTCTGCTCCACCCCACTTAATGAATCAACAAGAGTATCAGTTGAATCGGTTATGCCGCTTAGACCCCGAAGACTAGAAAGTTCACTTTCTCAAAACCGATACTTCAACTCGGAAGCGCGTAGAGCACTTCCAACCTTTTCTATGACCCGGAATCCTCCAAAACCAAACGAGCGACTCACATGCAACCGCAAACAAGCCTCCAATCTCAGCCAGCGCTGCAATCTACGCCACATCTCAAGTCCACACCGCATCTCAAGTCGACATCGCATCGCCGAAATACATCACAACTCAAATCGACATCGCATCGCCAATCTACAACACATCTTAAGTCTGCCCCGGCTCTAAAATCTCAAACAACACTCCTGACCGACTCAAGAGTAAAGTACTGCCGGAACTGCTGGCGTGATGACATTCACAAACCTGCACGGATCTCACCGTTCATCTATGGTGGTCTAGTCGTAATTTCATTCGGCTTGATCCTAGCCCTTAACCCCTCCCGATGCGTTTGCTGCGGTAACATGCGTGTGCTTTAGATCAACGGCGACACGCCATTGAGCCACAAAGCCCTCTGCCTAAATCTTGCAGTGGGCTTTTTTCGTGCCGCTTCCTAGCGTAGCGTTAGCCAAGAGTGCATGCTTCTATTGCCAACCTAAGCGCTTCCATTGGGCGACCGCTGGTAGGTGTAAACTCTTGAGCAACGTATCCTTGGTATCCAGTTTTCTCAATGGCGGCAATGATCGCAGGATAGTTTAGCTCCTGGCTAGCATCGATCTCATTTCGCCCTGGCACCCCGCCAGTGTGATAATGGCTAAACCACTTATGGTATTTCTCAATCGTCGCGATCACATCGCCTTCCATGATCTGCATGTGGTAGACGTCGTAGAGCAATTTAAAACGCGTTGAACCGATTAACTCACACAAGTCCACCCCCCATTTAGTGTGGTCGCACATGTAATCGGGATGATCGACCTTGCTGTTGAGTAATTCCATCGTCAACGTAATATCAAGTTCCTCCAAAAGTGGTAGCAGTCGGCGAATGCCGGTCGCACAATTCTCCATCCCCGTCCGGTCGTCCATTCCGTCTCGGTTACCTGAAAAGCAAATTACGTTTTCGGCACCAGCGGCTTTCGATGCTTTCAAATAATCCGTGTAAACCTCCACCAAAGCATCATGATGCTCAACCCGATTAAACGCCGACTCAATGATTCCAACCGCGGTTCCATCGGCCAAATGCGTCACCGGGTTAGCGAAAATTGGACAGGCCAACGAATACCGATCGGCGATCTCCATCTGATCGGGAGTCAGTAAATCAACCGCATCCAACCCTAGTACCTTTCCCTGTCTGCAAAATTCCTCGAGCGGAATCAGTCCGGCATAACACCAGTGACAAGCGGAGTGTTTGATCGACATCGAATGGCTTCACGGGGGAAAGGTCGTTACGAATAAAGCTGCTCTGAGTCCAATTTGCCAGCCTCAATGGCCTCGAAAAACTTTTGATTGCTGACAAGAACATCCTCCAGCTTATTAATCTCCCCCATACCCAACCACTGAAACGACGCAACTTCGCTAGGATTTGGGAACACTCTGTCCAGCTGGTTTGACGTCGCAGTCCACCAGTGCAACCGCGTTCCTTTGGGCGTGTGGCTGGCCCAGACTTCCTTCAACGGAGTCACGTCAATGTTTAACTCTTCACTCATTTCACGAACGAGTGCAACCTGCGGCGTTTCACCAACTTCTATCATGCCACCCGGAAAGCAAAACTGGTTCGGCGAGCGCACTGTTGCCGACCGTTTAATCACCAGAAACTTCCGCTCAACGGTGATAATCGCAACGACTGCGGCTGGAGGATACGCGTTCTTAGGCATGGCTTGCGGTGCAATAGGGGGTGATGTCAGGTGCCAGTTTGTTGCTTAATTATGGACAAGAACTTGGTAAGCGGAGCTAAAGCGGGTCTCCACAATACTTGCAGTAATGCGCATCACTGTCATGCCCCTCGCTCACACAGGACGCACAAGCTCGGGCGCTCAACAGTTTCCTCTTCGACTCGATTACCTCAGCAGAAATAAATCCTGTCGGGACAATAATCAAACTGTACCCCAGCAACATCAGGCAAGATGAAAGGAACTTTCCGGCAATTGATCTGGGTACGATATCTCCAAACCCAACGGTGGTCATGGTAACGATCGCCCAATAGATTCCCTCGGGAATCGATTTGAACATGCTCTCTTCCCCCATGGTAGCGTTTTCAATTTCATACATCAACGTTCCCGTGACGGTAACGATGATCAAAACAGCTGTCAGGAATACCACGATTTTGGCTCGCGCTCGCCAGATCGCATCCGCCAAGTCATCGGCCTCGGCTTGAAACCATCCAAGTTTGAAAATGCGAAACGCCCGCAACAGCCTCAGAGAACGAATGACCGAAAAGACACTTGTCCTCTTAAGCCCCGGCACTAACAGCAAATATTCCGGTAGAAAAGAAAGCAGATCGACAATTCCCCAGAAGCTAAAGATGTACGCGAGGGACCGACGTACACAGTAAACTCGCAGAACATACTCGGCGGTAAACAGAATAGTAAAGAACCAATGCATGCCCGCCAAGAGTGGCTTCCACTCGTCCATCTCAGGCACATCGACCGTCTGTAAGCAGATCACGACAACACTCAAAACGATCGCTATCAAAAGCGCAATGTCAAAAAGTGCGCCCGCTGGAGTTTCAGCTCCGAAGATGATCTCGTGAATCTTCTCACGCATGCCCATCGCAGGCTTAGACTCGGAAGAGGACCGTTTAGAGCTCATCTTAGTTTCATCAAAAGGACCAGAAGCGGGGATGGAAGCTAACAGATTTTATAGAAATCGACCCTAACTGTCGCCCGCAATTGTTCGTTCCAGACACTAAAAATCTGATCTGACTCGGATGAGAGTGGATGCACGGGCTAACCGTGTCGGCTATGATTTTGTGATCAATAGAATGGCATCACAACTGTATCTTCGATTCAACTGAATAGTGCCGCATACCTGAGACCGGCATCTAACCACTACGGAACAACAACATGAGCTACTTTCTGGGCGTCGACATTGGTACATCCGGCACCAAGACACTATTAATTGATGGCAAAGGTAAGATCCTTGCGGAAGCCAGCAAAACCTACGGGCTCAGCCACCCCAAACCACTTTGGAGCGAACAGGATCCTCAAGACTGGTGGGACGCAACTGTCGCTACGATTCGCTCTGTCCTGAGAAAATCGAAGGTCAAGAAGACAGAAGTGAAAGCTATCGGTTTGTCTGGCCAAATGCACGGCAGTGTTTTCTTGGACAAAAACGATGACGTGATTCGTCCGGCGCTGCTTTGGAACGACCAACGAACGGCGTCTCAGTGTGATGAGATCGAAAAGTTGGCTGGCGGCCGAAAGAAGCTTATCAGCATGGTCGCGAATCCGGCACTGACAGGATTCACCGCGCCAAAGATCCTCTGGTTGCGAGAGAACGAACCCAAGAATTTTGCCAAATGTAAGAAAATCCTTCTTCCCAAAGATGATGTCCGGCGACGCCTGACCGGCGAGTATGCGACAGACGTTAGCGACGCCAGCGGCATGTTGCTGCTGGATGTTAAAAAACGTAAGTGGTCAAAAAATCTGCTAGGAAAATTGCAGCTGGATGAAAGTCTCTTCGGCGAAGTCTATGAATCGGAAGACGTGACCGGAACATTAACGACCGAGGCAGCCAAGTTGTTGGGGCTGACGACTGATTGCATGGTCGTGGGAGGCGCTGGCGATTGCGCCGCCAATGCCATCGGGACCGGAGTTGTCAACGGCGGAACACTTTCAACGTCGGTCGGAACCAGTAGTGTAATGTTCGTCCACAGCGATGAAGTCAAAGTCGATCCTAACGGTCGCTTACATACGTTCTGTCATGCGGTTCGAGGAAAGTGGCACATGATGGGCGTTACTTTGACCGGCGGTGGGGCGCTGAATTGGTTCGTCGAAAACCTTTGCCAAGAGCTAGTTGCCAAAACAAAAGATCCGTTCAAGCTATTAAACGCCGAAGCAGCTGCGGTGCCTCCGGGTTGCGAGGGGCTATTTTTCCTTCCGTATCTCGCCGGTGAAAGAACGCCTCATGCGGATCCCGACGCGCGCGGCTGTTTCGTTGGACTAACGCTAAAACACACACGCGGCCACATGGTCCGGGCGATCATGGAGGGCGTAATGTTTGCCATGCGTGACTCGCTTGCAATCATGGACGAAATGGGCGTCCCGGTAAAACAGATGCGGGCCAGCGGCGGCGGCGCGAAGAGCCCGTTGTGGCGACAGATTCAAGCCGACGTTTTCGGTCACGCCGCATGTACGATCAATGCTGAACAAGGGCCAGCCTACGGCGTAGCTTTGCTTGCGGCTGTTGGCGCCGGCGAATACAAGAACATCACCGAAGCGTGCAAGGCGAATATAAAAGTCGTTGAAAAGATGCCGGCTAAAGCCAAAGCGAAGAAGGACTACAACAAACGTTTTCCGGTTTTCCAAGAGCTGTACCGTTCGCTGAAAGATGACTTCAAGTCGATTGGCGAGCTGGACGGATGATCCCAAGTCCAAGATGTTCGGCGGATGTCGATGCAGCGGAGTTCCTCAAGAGTTTCGTTTATTCAAGGTTTCCAAAGACTCGACATCTCCGTTATCAGGTTTGCCACTGAAAAACGCGAAGAACGGCTTTCAAAATCCACGTTTTTCTTGCTTGCAATTGTCAGTCGGGTATACTCACAGTGCCTGAAATCCAGTTGTTTTTGCAAAGGTGTTGCCAGTTATGTGTAAGTGTTTTGCGTCATGTGTGCACCTGCTACTTGTTTGTGCGGGAGTCTTTTCTTTTACAACTAACACGTATGCCGACAGCAACCTGAGATCGGCTTACCTTGGCCCGTCGGCATGGACCGATAGCCTATCGGCACAAGAAGTCAACGAGCAGCTTAAGGCTCACTTCTCAGAAGTGATCCAACGACTAGAAGCCAAGAACGCATCTGGCCTGCTCACCGCATTGGTTCGAGCAGAAGCAACTTCGGCGAAGGTTTGGTCGAAAGCCGAGCGTCGGACTGCTTTGATCTATCTGGCCAAGAAACGGCAATTGCAAATCAAGCGTCTTCAAAACTATATGAACCGAGGCACGTTCCCGCTTAACGAAGGACAAGCGTCTGGAGCGGTGCCGATTTTCGTCGATCGCCACGACACTCACTGTGCAGTCGGTCACTTAATGCACATGGACGGAAAGGATGCGGAAGTCTCTCAGATCGTGAGTGCGAATAACCTTGTAAAGATCCGCAACGTTCATGGCGGCGGAATGGTAAATTGGATTCGGACGTCGGGCCTCACGCAAGAAGAGGCCGCGATGATTCAACCCGGATACCCGATAGCTCTAGACGCTACTTTCTCGGAGCTTGGAAGTTCTGTCCCTGAATTGCAGAGAAATGGGTTTACCCTTTCGGATTTTACAGCGACCAATGCAGTTTTCGACACGACGTTGCCGGCAGGATTTGAGACTAACCAGACCTTGATCGATCCAATTCTCCAACAAGGAATGGCTGAATTAGCAAACAGTCAGACATTTTCACAGCCTTCTGGTGCAGTAGTAAGTGGCGTGTTGTTTGGTGAGGCAGGCGGACCATTGGGGGCTTTTTCTACTGGCCCGGCCAATTTGGACGACTGGCTGTATGTCGGCGACGATACGTCATTCTCCCCAAATGCTTTGGTCGGTGATATTTTCGGTGTAGGATTACCAAATGCGCAAATCGCTGAATTCGATTACAGAGTCCGCTCAAACTTCGGCAACTTCTCCCAAGTTGCCTTTACTCTTGGCGGAATCGAACCGGCGGCAGTTTTTGGAGTTGGTAGCGATCCTGCTGAGGACAGTGCCGTGGCGATTCTTTCCCAAATTTATAGCGGTAGCTCAAACCAACTTCTGGGCGAAGCTCGATTCTTCGCTGGGGTCCCCGGCGTCGCCTCTGACTTCAGTCCCTTTAACTTCAACGGCAACAGTGAGGCTATTTCCGTAAATGAAGACGAGCTGCGCTTCAAGACCACTGCGCTAGTCGTTGGTGATGTTCAAATCAGTTCTTTCTTTAATGAATTCGAAGTCAATGCAGTGCCAGAACCCAGTGGCGGAGTCGTCGCATTCTTGATCGGAACTGTAGTCGTATGCAGGCGCAAACGCAGCCCCTTGACGAAATAGCGGTGGCCTCAACGTGTGCAAAACATCAACTGCGGGCAAGTGGATGAACGAACAGGCGACCCACTTAAGGGCAGAAGCTCTCCTAAATAGCATTCTCACAGGGCCGTTGCTGATGGGTGATCTGCCGGAGGCTAAGTCGTTCTGCCGCTCCGATTTGCGATGGCCAGCAAATCCTCCATTGTTGAACTTTCAGCAAAAGCTTGGACATCTGTTCGAGGATGCGGTTGCTTCTCTGCTAGAGGCGTCGGACCGGATGGAGCTGTTGGAGCAGAACCTTCAGCTACGTGATGAAGACCTCAAGACTGTTGGCGAACTTGATTTTCTTCTCAAGGACCAAGCCGCGCCCAAACTAATACACTTGGAGTTGGCTACGAAGTTTTACTTGGCAGTACAAACCCCAAACGGAGTCGCCCTCCCGGGCCCCGATGCCCGAGACAACTATTTTAGAAAACTCTCGCGCATGCGCGATCACCAACTCCAACTGCCGACCAAATATCATTCCTGCCTCCCGCCGGAGTACAAAGACAGACACATCGACACGCAACAGCTTATCTATGGTTGTCTGTTTGACCATTTTGATGCCTTGAAAACATGCATGCCGGAGTTTGTTCTCCCGACCTGCCGGCGAGGAAAATGGCTTCATCAGCCGGATTACAGCAGATACTTTTCCCCAAAGACCAAGTTCGAGATTATTCCAAAAGCACTGTGGCCAGTTCCGTTCGAGATTCTCGATGGTATTGCTTTTGAGCCGTGGAATCCCAACAAACCAATAGACCGGTGTTTGATGGTACGAGTTGATAATGAACTCACCCCCTTCTTTATCGCCCCAGCAGGCTACCCGACTCAAAGTTGACGGCCCCAAAGTGAAATCCTCTCAGAACACCGGCCAGTTAGATGGCAACGTGAGCGTAGCACGTTAGAATTATCTGGAAACCGGCACATTTGATGTAGTGGAACATGGAAGAACTTAAATCACTGACCAGCCCCCGGCATACGATTCGGATCCCCGACCAAATCGATATCCCTATTACGCCGCGCATCTTAAAGATCATCGATTCGCCGTCATTTCAACGGCTAAAGAAGATCAGCCAGTTGGGACTGGTTTCGACCGTTTATCCGGCAGCAACACATAGCCGTTTTGAACATTCGCTTGGGGCGTACCGCACAGCGCTATTGTTCTTGAACCACTTCACATCGAACGAGCAGTTTTCAAGCCTCGTTTCTCAGTCCGAGGCCGAAGCGTTTATGCTCGCCAGCCTACTACATGACATTGGGCATTGGCCGTACTGCCATCCGATTGAAGACATCCAATTAGATGGTATTCCTGAGCATGAGGTCTACTGCGAGAAGTATCTACTCGATCCAGAAATTGCCGACTGCATTTCAAACGAGTTTGCATGCTCGGTAGAAGACGTTTTGCAACTAGTACAGGGCGACAAAACGAACAAGCAAACAGCGTTGGTGCAGTCGTTGCTTTCAGGACCAATTGACGTTGACAAAATGGACTACCTGTACCGCGACAGTCTGCATGCGGGTGTCCCCTACGGACAGAACTTTGACTCAGGACGATTGATCGACAGTCTGTGCATTAATCAGGCCGGAGACCGATTGGCGATTACTGAAAAGGGTCGAACCGCTGCTGAGTTGATGGTGTTCGCTCGGTATGTCATGTTCAGCGAGGTCTATTGGCATCACGCCGTACGATCTGCGACAGCCATGTTGCAACGAGCGTTCTTTCGTACTCATTTGAGCGCCTCCGATGGCAGCAGCGCTCCAGATTACTCAGGATGGTTTCGGCAGGGAGACGCTGAGTTTGTGCAGACATGGCAGAGCCTCGCGCCGGCGGAGGCTCGACCGCTTATGGAGGGGCTTTTCGGTCCGACTCGAAAGCTATTCAAGCGCGTTGCAAGCTACAGTTGCATCGAGTCAGAACCCATCTTTCGTTGCTTGGCTCACCGCCCCTATCCGGAGCTAGTTGTGATAGGAGGAAAACTTGCTGAAGCGATTAACAAGAGACATGGAATGGGCCTTGGCCCCGACGAATTTTTGATCGATGCTCCTCCCGTAGGCCTAGAAGTTCAGTTCAATGTCGATGTCTACTACAAACACACTGACAAATTCCTCCAACTGGGCGATGTCTCGCCTGTTGTTAGCACTTTGGCGACCCGTCAATTCGACGACTATGTCAAGCAAGTACGCGTGTTCGTCACTCCAGAAAAATCATCTGCACTAAAGTCAACTGACCTGACAGACCTGATCGAATCGGTCGCTACCGAAGCGTGACACTACCGCAAGTTATTCAGCGATTCGTTTTTGGCATTATTGTAATCGCCTAGGACAACCACGCTGCCGCTGCGCACATCGACGACGCGGTCGGTCATCTGGTGGAAAGGACCATTGGCCTGTACGTACTGCTCCATCGCTTGGATTTTCTCGGCGGCCGAAGCTTCGTTGGCCAATTCTTGCCCGGGCGGATTCCCCCAGATTAAGTGTACCCGGTACTTCCTTCCGGGCTCAGTCCATAACTGAAATGGAATACGCTGATCGGTTGCGTTGGCCCGAGATCGAAACGTTGTCAATCGAAAGAAGCCCAAAGCCTTCCAGCGATCCTGCAGAGCATCGCTGATCTTAGCAGCGCCTTGCACTCGAACGTCCTGCCATTGAGACCAAGACAGCAATTGATCCATGTTCATAGGGTTACCGATCGAGATCAACAAATGGTCGCCCGGCTGTTCCGAGTGCGGGCCGGCCATCACTACTCCCTGCCGGTCGATATGTAGATTGACAGCTTTCTTCCCTTTAAACTCCGCCGGGGAAACAGTCATCGCATTGATCTCAACCATGCCGACCGGGCGCCGATATGTCAATTGAACGTCCAGTCCATGCTTCGATTTCTGGATACCGTCGATGTTCTCGATCCAGCCCACGGACTTGAGAGTACTAGCCACAGCAGGAACCAAGGCTGTGTCCATGATCGATTTCGGTTGATAGTCTTGGCCGCGTTGGTCACCAAGAATCATCGTTCGTACATCTGGCGATGTCCAAGCAGGCTGTGGAGAAACCTGAAGGTTCTCGGCCGTCAATTGATACTGCTCAGGAGGCAGGATGCGATTCTTATAACGCTCCCAACTAATAATCGAAGTCCCAATGATCAATACTGTCGCGACGAGGAATAGCGTCGCAGGATGAAGCAACGCTCCTCGAAATGAAAAACTGGCAATCATTCGATCGAGAATATCATCGCGTCGTCGCTTCCGTGCCATGTTGGTGAACCTTCGATTTAATTCATTACAATACTCTTACCGCGCAAAGGCGCGAAATCTGAGCGGCGAACCGCATAAGAAATAAATCGAAAATTGAGGCCGCAAACTTGGGTTAATTGCATTTAGAAGCAACAACCG
>CAZDBE010000041.1:0-17707 GCA_964503675.1 uncultured Pirellulaceae bacterium
CGCCGCAGCCGCCCCCGCTCCAGCAGCAGACGACAATACGGAACTGATCCTCAGCCCTACGATAGGTACGTACTATTCGCGTCCCAAGCCAGACGCTCCGGAGTTTCTCAAGGTCGGCGACTCTGTTACGCCGGACACGATCATTTGTCTGGTGGAGGCGATGAAAATGTTCAATGAAATTCCCGCTGGCGTTTCTGGAACGATCATTGAAATCCTAGTGAAAAACGAACAAGCCGTGCACGTCGACATGCCTTTGTTCCGAATCACCAAAGGCTAACGGGGCTGCCGCAACCGCGCCCTATCCCGGTCCTTCGGCGTTTCGTCTTCACTTTAAAAAGTAACACCCTTTGAGTTCGAATGTATAACCGTATTCTAATTGCCAATCGTGGCGAGATCGCACTTCGTATCATCCGTGCCTGTAAAGAGATGGGCATCGAGACCGTGGCCGTTTACAGCCGTGGCGACAAGGGCAGCGCGTATCTCGATCTGGCCGACGAAGCGTATTGTATCGGCAGCGAACGATCGAGTGACAGTTACCTGAAGATTGACCGCATCATCAGCGCTGCCGAAATCGGTGGTGCCGAAGCGATTCATCCCGGCTTCGGGTTCCTTTCTGAATCGGCTCACTTCAACGAGGTCTGCCGCGACTGCAACATTGATTTTATCGGCCCTTCTCCAGAAGCCATGCAGATGCTGGGCGATAAAAACACGGCGCGCTCGCTGGCTCGCAAAGCCAAAGTTCCTGTCGTTCCGGGTAGCGCGGGTTTGATCACGTCCCCTGAACAGGCAATCGCTGACGGCAAGGAGATCGGCTACCCCGTGTTGGTCAAAGCGACCGCTGGTGGTGGTGGCAAAGGCATGCGGGTCGCCGAAAACGAAGCGGACCTCAAAAACGCTGTTGAACAAGCAGCTCAGGAAGCCGAAGCTGCGTTTGGCAACGGCGGCGTGTACCTTGAGAAATTTGTAGATCGCCCTCGCCATGTCGAAGTACAAGTGCTGGCTGATCACCATGGCAACACCGTCCATCTGTGGGAGCGCGATTGCTCGACCCAGCGACGCCACCAGAAATTGATTGAGGAAAGTCCGGCTCCAACACTGCCGGAAAAGACTCGCAAGGACATATGTGACGCGGCAGTGAGAATGGTCAAAGCGGCCGATTACCACAACGCGGGTACGGTCGAGTTCATTGTCGACAAGGATCACAATTTCTACTTCATTGAAGTCAACGCTCGGATTCAAGTTGAACATCCTGTTTCCGAAATGGTGACAGGCATCGATCTGATTCAGCAGCAAATCAAAGTTGCTGCCGGAGAGGAACTGGCGTTCAGCCAAGAGGACATCACCTGCTCGGGCGTGTCGATGGAATGTCGCATCAACGCTGAAGACCCTGAGAAAAACTTTCAACCTTGTCCGGGCCTGATTAAACAGATCCACATCCCTGGTGGCATGGGCGTTCGCTGGGACTCACACGTACATGCCGGCTACATGGTTCCGCCGCACTACGACTCAATGGTTGGAAAGTTAATCGTTCATCGCCCGACGCGTGCTCAAGCAATTGCAACGATGATTCGCGCCCTCAAGGAACTGCGTATCGAGGGCATCAAGACATCGGCTGATTTTCAAGTCAAAGTGCTTGAGAGTCAGGACTTCGTTGATTGCAAAGTTGATACCAAGTGGGTGGAACGAGATTTCTTGGCGTAGTTCCAATGCTTCGATAGACCGAAACTTCTCTGATTTGGTTCGAAAGTAAACCCGCCAATGTCGCTATCGATCAATTCCCTCGAACAGAATTGACCCAACTCGGACTAACGTTGCACCTTCTTCAATGGCCATTTCGAAATCGCCGCTCATTCCCATCGATAGCTCTTTCAAGCTGACATGTGGGCAATCGTCGTTTTGGTGGTCGTTGCGTAACTGACGTAGCAGGGCGAACTGAGTTCGCGTCTCTGAAGCATCTCCGCCAAGCCCCGCCATGCACATTAGCCCTGCAACCTTAACCGCTGACAAATTGCGGCAGTGGTCTAGCAGTCTTGGGAGCTCGTCGGGGGCAATACCATGCTTGGCCGGTTCACCAGAAACATTGACCTCCAGCAATACGTGTGTTTTGATTTCGTTTGAAATCGAATGCTTTTCAATCGCGTCGATCAATCGCACCGAATCCACCGAGTGAATTAATGTCGCTTGACGTACAACTTTCTTAACCTTGTTGGTTTGGAGGTGCCCGATCAAATGCCAGTCAATCGAACGACCTGAGAGCGCCGCGAATTTCTCGTCAAGCACCTGTGGACGGTTCTCGCCGAGCACCGTTGCTCCTGCATCGACCAGCAGCGAAGTGATCTCGGCATCGACGTACTTGGTTACCGCGACCAATGTCACCGAATCAGGCAACCTACCGGCAGCAGCTGCTGCGGCAGCTATTCGCGCTTGCACTGCCGCAAGATTATTGCGGAAGATCTCTATTTTCTGTTCGTTATTCAACTTGAAGCAACTCCGTCATTGATCGATCCTTCTCTAGCCGCCCTAAAAACAATTCCGTATTTACGTTTTGCCCGAAAAACGTTCGGTTTTGGGATTCTCCCAAGGCTCGATAGACCACAAATTGTTTTTCTCCTACCTGTACGCGATACGCAACCGCAACATCTGTCGGCACAGTTTCCAGTTTTTCGGCAACGGTCAACTGCCGCCAAGTGCGTGGACGCTTGCTGCGACGGGGGCTCAGATCCAAAAACAGCGGCACATACATTGCTCGCCCGTTAGCTGACTGCGAGAGTGTAAAACTGGCATCTTCAAATTGCAGTTTGCCCATACGTACGGCCCCTGAGGGACGTTCCGCCTTCCATTCCTTCAGCGCCGGAGGAATCACTAACGCTCGAATTTTTTGGCCGTCGTAAAGATAGCCCTCGTTCGTCTCCGATTCAGCGATCGTTGAAATCCCATCGGCCAGCGGCCAGCGACAGCAATAATCAAACTTGTGTTCAGCCCCACCTGTCTGTTCATCATCTGGCGGAAGAATCACATCACCAATCCATGCAAACTTGTCCTCCAACGATAAGATTATATGTCGCTGAAGTTTCACACCGCCGGTCATCGTCCATTGAACTTCTGCGAACGCTACCTGATCATCGCACATAGACACCAAGAGTTCTGGTTCACCTTCGATTGCCAAAGGCTGACCAGCAAATGTAATTTCTGGAAAACTCTCCCCCAGAATCAGAGACACTCTCTTGCCAATCTCAATCGAGAAACCGGCGCTGTCAAACATTCCAGCGATCTTGCAGGCCTTACGCTCCCAACCATCGTGGAAGAAGAAATTCCCTCCCCATGCGGAAACCGAATTCAGTGCGCGGTCAAGCGCAACTCGGTTGGGCCGAGGTTTAACGGGACGCTTTCCAGTGCGTTCCAAAATCAGTTGGTCGGTCAAATCAGTCGATAGCTCCAGCATCGCTGAGAGCATTTCGTCAGGCAGCGGTTTGCGGCTTGCATTCATCAAAGAACCGTCTCCGCGCACCATCCGCATTAGCTGCCGAGGCAAGCAACTGATGGTGTGTCTTAGAGAATCAAAATCGTCTCCGCTGCGTTCTTCAAATGAACCAATCAGTCGCAGACTACGACACCACGAGGCACACAGGGGCCCGAAATCGGTCATGATGTCATTGGAAGGCCATCCATCGGTGTCCAATGTCTCGTCCACCAGCCCTTTCATCAATTCGACTGCAGCCTCGACGACGGCTGAGGAGTCTACAGCGGACACTAACATTTGAGCTATGGTCAGTGGCAACTCCACCAACCACCACTGTTGCTCGAGAACATCTAACGGTTCGTGATTTCCAGCGACAATTTTCTCTCGCAGGGAATTGATCCATAGGACCAATTCTTCCTCCGTGCAGGCTTCATTGAGACGCGATGCACAATCGATGGCAACCGGCGCGTGTTTAGAGTGCAACAACTGGTCAACCGAGCGATCCTGATTTCCAATATCAGCCAGTATTTCTTCATCGTCGACCATCCATGCCAGCATTGGAGCTCCGCCGCCCAGCAACTGGCGATAGCACGATGCATTGGTGGCGATCTGCTCCATGGCTTTGGGCGCAACTGGAACATTATCCCAATTCGCCAACGCCTGTTCGAGCAATGCCGTAATGTTGGGGCAGGATTTGCTACCGGTTGCTGACAAGATGGAGCTTTCACAGAAATAGAAAATTGGCAACTGATTTCGACGAATCGACTACGTCTCGGTAAGGGCGAAATGATACCAGCGGCGACGGGGGTCGAAAGGGCCAAGTTCCCCCACCTAGGTTGAAATGTTAGATTCCACCTCTGATAATGGGGGCGGTTACTGTCTAAGACACAATTGATCTAAACCCATTCAAGTTGTTTGCATTATGCGTTCATTTACTGAACACCCGATATCGTTACTGCACCGTCTAGCTGTGTTTTTTGCGACGACAACAATTTCCTTAGCGGCTTGCGAAGATTTGTCTGCGATACAAGAGTCGCCTGCTCAGCCAGCGACTGAAGCGCAAACGACGAGTGAAAGAGCCGCCAAGCGAGACACCGAAACGCCAATCGACGAATCGGATTTAGCTGCTGACGACGACGCGATTGATTTCGAGGAATCGCCTCATCTGGACAACAAACAAACGATCACCATTGAGGCCAAGTGGAAACGGCTAGGCAGGAACCAGATTTGGATCAACCATGAAGACAAGCAAGTCATGGTGCGTGGTCGGATTTGCCTTCAAGAGGGCCCGCTGGAAATGTTCGCTTGTCCCGGCACAACCAAAGCCCATGAATCGGTAATCGCATCAGAAGCCAAAGCGTCAGAGATTCACGCCAGTTTAGAGGCGCTTGGTTTTCCACCTGGCAAACCCGTCCAGTGGGATCCCAAGTACACGCCTGCCGAGGGACCGTTGGTAAAAATTTTGGTTGGATGGCAGGAAGGCGACAAATTCAAGCAGGTCAACGCGCGAAACATGGTCAAAGTTTCTGGCACTGACAAGCCACTGGAGAAGGACTGGGTCTTCGGTGGCAGCCAGATTTATCACGACAATGTCTCGGGCGAGAAGATCTATTACGCTGACTCCGGGGAGATGGTTTGTTTGTCAAATTTTTCAACTGCGATGCTAGACGTGCAGATCGAAAGCAGTGACTCCGCGGACGGACTGTTATTTGAAGCCAACAAAGAGAAGATTCCGCCGCCCAATACAAAGGTCTACATGATCTTTGTCCCCCGCAAGGCCGAAACAAAGCCGGCTGATTCGGCGCCGAGGGGTGTTGAGATGGAAAACGGCCAATCACCAGATAAGTGAACCTTCAGTTAAGTTATGTGACCTTCCTTCACCTACGTGTCTAGGACATAATGCTTCGCTGAAACGCTCAGATAAAAGAACAGGGTTCCGTCTAAGTGCACGATCGCCAGAAAACTGAAAAAGTAAAAGAAGAAGTCGCCATTTTGGTGCGTGTGTTGCTACCCGATTCGCGTGTCGATCTGGATCCGTTAAAAGAGCTTCAAGGCCTAGCGGAAACGGCAGGGGCGATCGTCGTTTCAGGCATGATTCAAAATCGCCCTCGCCCCGATTCGACCACCTACATGGGTAAAGGTAAGGTCGCTGAACTAAAAGAGTTGGTCGAATTCCATGCCGCCGATGTGATCGTTTTTGACAACGACCTCTCACCCGCTCAAACACGAAACCTTGAGATTGAGCTTGGTGTAAAAGTTATTGACCGGACCGAGCTAATTCTGGATATCTTTGCCACCCACGCCCAAACATACGAGTCTCGTCTGGCCGTTGAACTTGCACAATTAGAGTATGCGTTGCCGCGACTCAAACGCATGTGGACCCACCTTAGCCGGCTGAAGATGGGCGTTGGTATGCGTGGCCCGGGTGAAAAACAGTTGGAGACCGATCGTCGACTGGTCGAGAAACGGATCCATGACCTAAAAAAGGAACTGGAGAAAGTCGAGCAACGGAAGGAACGCCAAGTTGGATCGCGCAAGGAAACGATGACCGTTTCACTCGTTGGCTATACCAATGCTGGTAAGAGCACGCTGATGAACGGGCTTACCGACGCAAAAGTTCTCGCCGAAGATATGCTATTCGCGACACTCGACACACGCACCCGTCGCTGGCACTTGCCCAAGTGGGGACCGGTACTGCTGAGTGACACCGTTGGATTCATCCGCGATTTGCCTCACAGTCTGATCGCAAGTTTCAAGGCTACGCTAGAGGAAACGCGGCAAGCAGATTTGCTGCTACATGTGGCGGACGCCAGCAATCCCAGTGTGATCGACCAGATCGCATCCGTTTACGACGTGCTGAAGGAAATCGGCATCGAGGAAAAAGATGCGTTGTTGGTTTTGAACAAGACAGACCAAGTCGAAAACTCATCGCAACTAGCAGCGTTGAAAAACCGCTACCCGAATGCTGTTTGTATTAGTGCCAAATCAAAGACAGGATTTGAAGATCTTCACCGCGTCGTCAGCGACGCATTGTCCCGCCATTTCCGAGATGTGGACATCGTAACCGACGTGGGAAATGGAAAACTGTTAGCCTATCTGGCCGCCAGTGGCGAAGTCGTTTCGACGCAGTACAGCGAAGACCACGTGAAAGTACATTGTAGAATCCCACAGAAATACCTCGGCAAAATCGACATGGAAACTGTCGAGATCAAACCTCACAATCCTGCCGGGTGGGTGGATAAGGGCGAGGGCGACGAAGGACAAGAGACCATCGCCGCAGAGCCCGCGCAGTAGATGCTTAGCTACGACCGTGGATCAGACTACTTATCAAAGTAGCCCCACAAGAGGAATTTTGGCTGGGTCATGTTTTCAGGTTTCTTATCAAGTAACCGAAAAGCAAATCCGATTGGCTCGGGGCCCATGTCTCTCTTGCGAAAGTTGTAGGTTGCCCCTCCCCAACGCGCACCGTGGGCGACTAACTCAAAAGAGTTGAAATCGTCTTTCTCAGAGTCGTAAACTAGGTACCCGGTCACCTTCAAATCGACGCCACGTTCCTTGTCAATGCGCGAACCAGAATATGGATTGCGATTGCCTGTCGGAGGTTTGACACATTTGGCGCGACCGCTGAGCTTGATCTTGATACTGTCGTCGGCGACTTCGATGACCTCGGCGTTTAATGAAGCTTGCTTGATATCAGATTCGTCCCACGAGGACGCTTCGCCTTTGACCTGATCGACAAAATGGAATTGAGCCAAGCGACTGATCACGGCTTGGTCGATTTCGTATTTCTGTCCTTTGGACGCAAGTTTTGGTCTGCCCTTGCCGTCAGCGCTGACAGGCTTGAACTGGGCCACCTCTTCACCAGTCAGCCATACATTGTCAAAATTGTGGCGCCAGTTATCGAAAGAAGGATCTTTTGGACGAGGTAAATCACGGCAAACCTCTCTCAAGATCATGCCGCCTTGGGGAAACGGCACGCTGTAGTTTTTATCAACCCAAGTCTTTTTGGGAACCTTCTTTTTTGAACCGACCATTCCTAAAGCCTGTCGCTGCTGCCACTTGGCGACGCCCTGCTTCATCATTTTCATCACATCGTCTGCGCGGGCCGAATTGACCGAGGCCAACAGGTGACCATCGGTCGTAGCCACGTACAATCCCTGCCGGGTTGCTGTCGGCTTAGTCCGACCGGCATAGTGTCCCTGTTCGGCGATCTTACGAAAATACTTGCCATCAGCATCTTTGCGGTGCTGAGAAAGATTGATATCAGTGGTCACCGGAACGAAGTGTTCTGCGATGAAATCAATAACGCGCTGGTCTGAGAAAACGGACACACGGCCCGTAACACCATTGTTTCAGACACAGCCAAGCGGGTCGCCGTTCATCGCCCAAAGAAACATTGGCCGCTTACGCTCCTGAGCCATCCGTCTTCCGGAAGAAATGCTGGGAATCCAAGGCGTCTGCCGCCATTTCTCTTCACCGATCGCTGGAAAGATCGAATCAATCAATTTTCGAAACGAAGCTTCGTCGGTAGAGGGATCGGTTGATTGAGCTGCCAGCGGCGAGACCAAAAACATCGCGGTCGAGGCTAGAGATAGTGCTAGAATTCGAAACAGGTTATTGCTCATAGTCAATTTTTGAAAACGGGATTTACGAGTTCCAGCCCAATCTTTCTCATAGGCTGACTCTGCTATAGTAACAGAATTGCTGAGACCGCTGTCAACCAATGTTTAACCGACCTCATACGACCAAAGCACTGCAGAATTTATGGCGAAAAGGAAGATATCAGGCAAAAGCATACTAATTACCGGAGCATCCAGCGGAATTGGCTGGCATTTGGCGATCCAACTGGCAGCCGCTGGAGCCAAGGTGGTGCTTTGCGCACGCCGAAAAGACAGGCTGGGCGAACTGGCGGAGCAGATCCGGACAGAAGGCGGCACTGCGATCGTCATCGATGGTGATGTTGCAGAAGAGGAGTGCCGCAAAAGACTGATCGAGTGTTGTGAGCGAGACTTTGGCGGGCTGGACATCCTAATCAACAACGCCGGCATTGGCGCGATGGGACGATTTGATGAAGCGACTCCAGGGAGAATGAGACAGATTTTTGAGGTCAACTTCTTTGCGTTGGCCGAACTAACTCGGATCAGTTTGCCCTTGCTCAAACGCGCCGACGATCCCATCATCGTAAATATCAGCAGCGTGTTGGGGCATCGCGGAGCACCGTTGAAAAGCGAATACTGCGCCAGCAAGTTTGCCGTTCATGGTTTTAGCGATTCAATTCGCGCCGAACTGGCTACCGATGGCATCGAAGTGTTGCTGGTCAGTCCGAGCACTACCGACAGCGAGTTTTTTGACGCGTCAATTGAAGACCAAACGAATAAGGATTGGAAGAAACGCGGTGCCATGCTGCCCGAGATCGTAGCAGCCAAAACTATCCGAGCGATGCGCAAACGTCGACATGAGATCATTTTGACATTTGGAGGACGGATTTTAGTTTGGTTGGACCGACTGATTCCAGGGCTGGCCAATCGATTGATGGCAAAATTTGGACAATAGGATTTGAACGATGAAGACGATCAGCACAAAAGAAGTTCAGCGACGCTCGCTAAAACTTGACACGATCGATCAATGTGTCGAAGAACTCGACCGGATCGAAGCGGCGGGAGCCAACGGCACGTTGGAGGTACTGGGAAATTGGACACCGGGCCAAATCATGGCTCATCTATCAGCTTGGATTGAATACGGCTGGGACGGTTACCCGATGAAGGGTCCACCGTTTTTCGTGCGTTGGATACTCAAGTTTGCCATGAAACGCATGGTGAAAAATGGGATGTCTGCGGGGTTTAGCATTCCCGGTGTCGAAGGCGGAACTACGGGCCAAGACGATATGGAACTGATTGCTGGGATCGCTCGGCTAAAGAAGGCGCTTGAGCGGTTGAAGACGGAACCTGCAACTCACGACAGTCCGGCTCTCGGAAAGGTCAGTGAGGAGTTCCGAACGCAATTGAATTTACGGCACGCTGAGTTGCACCTAGGTTTTTTGAATTACCCCGGCTAATGACAAGGTGCCTTGAGCCGCTTTCAAAACCCGTCTCTTCAATTGCCGAATCGTGTTTTTAGCGAAGAAGTGAATCGAAGAGTGGGCAGCATTAACTTTTTCAGCTGACAAGCTGTGGAATCGGTTTGGATCCTTCCACCCCCACCAACTTACGATCTAGCCCCCCAAAGAAATAGCTCAATCGATTGCAGTCAATTCCCATTTGATGCAGAATCGTCGCGTGCAAACGCCGCACGTGGAATCGGTCTTCAACAGCCGCGCTGCCAAGCTCATCAGTACTTCCAACTGACACGCCTCCCTTGATGCCGCCACCACACATCCACATCGTGAATCCGTAAGCATTGTGGTCACGACCGGTTCCTTTGGCATACTCTGCAGTGGGCTGTCGACCAAACTCTCCTCCCCAAACAACCAGTGTCTCGTCGAACAACCCGCGCCGTTTGAGATCCGTGATTAGAGCCGCAATCGGCTGGTCGGTCTCGAGCGCATGCAAATCATGATTGGCTTTCAAGTCTCCATGGGCGTCCCAGTTCGCGTCATTGTGATTGCCACCGGAGTAGATCTGAACAAATCGAACTCCCCGTTCAACCAATCGACGGGCGAGTAAACATTGTTTGCCAAAGTAACTCGTCTCTTTCCCATCGAGACCATATAGAGTTTTTGTCTCATCTGACTCTTCTCTAAGGTCAACGGCTTCCGGAGCACTGGATTGCATCTTGTAAGCCAACTCGTAGCTGGCAATACGTGCTGCGAGGTTACTGTTGTCACCACGATCGACAAAATGATCCCGATTATACATCTGAATCGTGTCAATCATCCTTCGCTGCGAGGCTTTGTCGATATTGCGAGGCTCTAGATTCAAGATCGGATTGCCGGTATTGCGTAGAGAAGTTGCTTGGTAGGTCGCCGGCATATACCCCGCCGACCAGTTCTTGGGCCCGCTGATTGGACCTCCGCGTTCGTCCAGCATTACAACAAAGCCGGGCAGATTCTGATTAACGGTACCTAACCCATAGTTCACCCATGAACCAAGGCAGGGACTGCCGCTTAGGATCTCGCCGCTGTTCATTTGCAACATCGCCGAGCCGTGGATCGGAGAGTCGGCCGTCATTGAATGGATGAATGCCAAATCATCAACATGACGAGCAACGTTGGGGAAAAGACTTGAAACCCATTTGCCGCATTCTCCGTGCTGCTTAAATTTCCACCGCGGCTCAACGATCCGGCCTTGGCTCTTGTGCCCGCCGCGCCCAAACGTTTTCACATCGATGGTCTTGTTGTCCATCCCGATCATTCTTGGCTTGTAATCGAACGTATCGATATGACTAGGGCCACCGTACATGAACAAAAAGATCACCGACTTGGCTTTTGGCGCAAAATGAGGCACCTTGGGTAACAGCGGGTTCTTCCAAGCGGCATTTTCGTCAGGCATTCCGTCAGCCGCCGAGGCTTGTTCGCCAAAAAACGGGCTCCCCATCAAACCGGCCAAGGCTGTTCCCGCAAAACCGCCTCCCGCCTGCCACATGAATTCTCGCCGCGTACGCCCACAGAAGTTTCTCTGTTGTTTCATTGTCGTCTCAAATAACACCAAGAACTAATCGAGGTACAAAAACTCATTCAGGTTCAACGCGACGACACAGAACATCTGCAACGCCTTCTTTTCATCACTCCCCGAAGCAACGAGCGATTCAATCATCTCGATCCCGCGTTCGACCTCTTTAGCGACAGGGCGCCGCTGGATGACGCGCGTGAGAATCGACGCTACTTGATCGGCAGGCGTCGCACACTCCTTCCGGACGAGCACCGTCAATTTCTCTGCTTCCTCGTTAACAAACTTGCTGTTAAGCATCGCTAGTGCTTGTGTCGGCTGAACCGTGTTGAATCGAACTGCACATGGTGAATCTGGATCCGCAACATCAAACGCGCTCATCATAGGCACCGGCAACGACCGTTTGATATGGATGTAGACACTGCGTCGGCAAAGGTCCTCCTCGGATGAATCGCCCCAGTTCTCACCGGGGCGCGACTGACCGTGCAAAACTTCCGGTGGAAGTTTCGGAAAAACACTCGGTCCAAACATTTTCTTTTTGTTCAACGTACCGTTGACCGCCAAAACTGAATCGCGTAATTCTTCTGCCGTCAGACGCCGCATGTTGTAACGCCAAAACTTATCATTGAGCGGATCTAATTCGTAAGCAGTTTGATTGGGCTGCGACGACATGCGATAGGCGTCACTCATCATGATCAGTTTGTGCATACGTTTCAGTTTCCAACCACCTTCAACAAACTCAACCGCCAACCAGTCAAGCAATTCCGGATGGGTTGGTGCCGTTCCTTGGAACCCAAAGTCACTGGTTGAGCGCACGATGCCGCGTCCAAAGTGATGCTGCCAGATCCGATTGATCATCACACGCGCGGTCAAGGGATTGTCCGGGCTGGCGATCCAGTTCGCCAACGCTAACCTACGTCCGGTTGACTTCTCGTCGGCTGGCGCCAGGATCACGGGTTGAGGCGGCGACAGCACAGACGGAAATCCGGGTTCCACAATTTCACCTTTGGCGTGCGCGTTGCCGCGAATCATCACATGCGTGGATCTGGCTTTAGGCCCCCTTTCGGTAACGCACAGGGCAAGTTCAAGCTGCTTTGGTAGTTCATCACGCAAAGCTTTGAACTTCGTAAACGCGTCCTTGAAATTATCCGCCTGTTCTTGAGTAAACTCTACTCCATCGATCTTTCGACCAACACGTTTTTGCACCAATGGCGCTCGGTTCATTTCGTGGGCAAATTCTTGATGTTCAACATCGACAAAGTCTTTCTTCACAAGGCGCTCGATTGCTTTCATCGTTCGCGTGAGGGACTTCATTTCCGCCTGGTGCAGCTTGGTGGCAGCGTTGTATTGAGCGACATCCTCAACCGGCGAGATCGGTCGCGTTGATTGTTTCAAGACCGTTTCGTGGTTTCTGACTCCGTATCGTTGCACGCCTCGAAAAAAGGAAAGCATTCGATAGTAGTCCGTTTGCGGGATCGGATCGATTTTGTGATCGTGGCATCGCGCACAACCGACAGTCAAACCAAGAAATGAATCTGAAGTCGTCCTCAAAACGTCATCCATTTCGTCAAACCAAGCTTGCTTGCGATCGACCGGCTCGTCGTCCCACAATCCTAACCGATAATAGCCGGTGGCAATCAAGTTTTCGGGCAAGGTCGAATCAATCTCGTCACCGGCCAATTGTTGTTTGACAAATTCGTCGTAGGGCTTGTCCTCGTTGAACGACCGAATCACATAATCACGATAACGCCAAACGTATGGCTTGGTTCCATCGCGTTCATAACTGTTTGATTCGGCGTACCGGACAATATCCAGCCAGTGCCGCCCCCATTTTTCGCCGTAGTGCTTAGACGCCAATAGTTGGTCGATCAGTCGTTCGTAGCTATCGGTCGACTTGTCTTCTTCAAACTCCTTGACTTGCAGCGGCGTTGGTGGAAGCCCAATCAAATCGTAGTAAGCACGTCTGATTAGCGTCCGTTTGCTCGCCGGCGGATTTGTAGTCAAACCAGCTTCTAGTAAACCGGTCGCAATAAATTGATCGACAGGGTTTTGACTCGGCGAGGCAGCCACTCCATTGGGAAACTCAGGCCGAACGGGTTTTCGAAATGACCACCACTTTTTGGTTTGAGCATTGACTGGCGGAGCCATCGTTTCCGTTTCGGCAACTTGGGGTTTGAATCCCTCGCCTTTCCAAGGCGCGCCTGCAGATAGCCATTTTTGAATATTGTCTATATCGGATTGCGGAAGTCTTCCGCTGGGTGGCATTTCATATGTCTCATAATATATCGCTGCAAGCAGCAAGCTATCCAGTGGCGAATCCAGATCGATCGCAGATCCCGTCTCTCCGCCAGCGATAAGATCAGCGTGATTGGTCATCACGAACTGGCCTCGAATCTTCTCACCGCCACCATGGCACTCAAAGCAGTTCTTCTCAAAAACTGGCTTGATCGTGGCGACAAAAAACTCTCCCGCTTCTTCGTCGCTCATGGCGGAAACTGCTAGTTCTCTTCCGTTCGGTCCTGCGATCGTTTCGGTGGACGTCGTAATTGGCTCTTGCGAAAGTCCAGCCACTGGCGTCGCAAAAGAAGAGGTACACAGCAACGCAGTCGCCAATAGCAAAGTTGGAATCATTCGGGTCACGATTTGTATTTCGGAGGAAATGGACTTTAATCCGTAAGCGGTTGGTAGGCGCCCAAAATCATCGTACCCGAAACGAGTGGTGTTTCCTCAGCTTGAGTCTAATTATTTCCCTTTTAAAGGGCCGAGCGGTAGTGTGGACCAATCAGCTTCGCAGCCAAAATTTACTGCGCCGAACCGCGTGACCGGCCTGCGACGAAAGAACGCTGATTGCCTCCCGGATCTAGCTCCACAACAATCCGTTTAAATACTTACGCGCTTTCTCCGCCATTGGTGGTTTTTAGAAACGCTCAAATAAGGTCAAATATCCAATCCAGCTTTTACGCTGCTTGCAATGAACAATAAGTCAAACCTATATAAAATTTGAGTTTTGGAGATCCTGATGAACAATAAAAATGGAGGCGGATGTCCTTTCGCCCACGGTGGTAGCACGACAGTAGAAAAACCCGTTACCAAATGGTGGCCAAAGTCGCTCAATCTAGACATCCTGCACCAGCACGATGCCAAAACTAACCCGATGGATGAGGACTACGATCACCGCACGGCGGCAAAATCGCTCGATCATGCAGCAGTCAAAGCGGACGTCGAAGCACTGCTGACTGAAAGCCAAGACTGGTGGCCGGCTGACTGGGGACACTACGGTGGCCTGATGATCCGCCTCGCTTGGCACTCGGCAGGAAGCTACCGCATGGGCGACGGACGCGGTGGCGCGGGGTCGGGCAACATCCGTTTCGCTCCGCTGAATTCATGGCCCGACAACGCGAGTCTGGACAAGGCGCGGCGTTTGCTTTGGCCCGTCAAAAAGAAATACGGCAACGGCCTTTCTTGGGGCGACTTGATCATTCTCGCTGGCAACATGGCCTATGAATCCATGGGCTTGAAGACCTTTGGTTTCGGATTTGGCCGCGAGGACATTTGGGGCCCGGAGACGGACATCAACTGGGGGGCCGAAGACGAGTGGTTGGCTGACAGCGCACTTCGCTACGACGATCTTGACAAGCCATCGACCATGTACAATCCGTTGGCGGCGGTTCACATGGGGCTGATTTACGTTAACCCTGAAGGGGTTAACGGCAACCCAGATCCTGCTCGCACGGCGTTGCACATTCGGGAAACATTTGCTCGTATGGCGATGAATGACGAAGAAACGGCAGCGTTAACTTGCGGTGGTCACACCGTCGGTAAAGCGCACGGTGGCGGAGATCATGTCAACATCGGCGCTGAACCAGAAGCTGCCGGTATCGAAGAGCAGGGTTTCGGTTGGGCCAATCCCGGACACAAATCTATCGCAGCAAACGCGTTCACCTCCGGCATTGAAGGCGCCTGGACGAAGAACCCCACCAAATGGGACATGGGATACTTTGACTACCTGTTTAATTACGATTGGGAGCTGACCAAGTCACCTGCCGGTGCCAACCAATGGAAGCCGGTCGATATGCCCGAGGATGCCAAACCCGTCAGCGCGTCAGATCCATCGGTCTATCACGACCCAATGATGACCGATGCCGACATGGCGATGAAGGTTGATCCGATCTACAACGAGATCTGCCAGAAGTTCATCGCCGATCCCGATTATTTTGCCGACACGTTTGCGCGTGCTTGGTTCAAGCTGACCCACCGCGATATGGGGCCAAGAGCCAATTACCTCGGCCCGGATGTTCCTGCCGAAGATCTGATCTGGCAGGATCCAATCCCAGCAGGATCAACTTCTTACGACGTGGATGCCGTTAAAGCGAAGATTGCTGACGCCGGTTTGTCTGCTGCCGAGATGATTGCGACCGCGTGGGACAGCGCTCGCACGTTCCGCGGCTCTGACAAGCGTGGCGGTGCTAACGGTGCCCGTATTCGATTGGCGCCTCAGAAAGACTGGGTCAGTAACGAACCAGAACGACTAAGCAAGGTGCTGTCGGCGCTCGAGCCGATTGCGGCAGACGCCGGTGCCTCGGTAGCCGATGTGATTGTGCTTGCCGGTAACGTCGGCTTGGAACAATCCATCAAAGCCGCCGGTCACGACGTCGCCGTTCCGTTCAATGCCGGACGCGGCGACGCCACAGACGAGATGACCGATGCGGATAGCTTCTCGGTTCTCGAACCTCTGGCTGATGGATTCCGCAACTTTCAAAAGGAACAGTACTCGGTTGGTCCTGAAGAGTTGATGCTTGATCGGGCGCAGTTACTGGGACTGACTGCTCCAGAATTGACGGTTCTGCTTGGCGGCATGCGAGTGCTTGGCACCAACCATGGTGGCTCGAAGCACGGTGTCTTCACCGACCGTGAAGGTCAACTGACGAATGACTTTTTCGTCAATTTGACCGACATGGGGAACAGCTGGCATCCGGTAGGTTCAGACGGCACGTTTGAAATTCGCGCCCGAGACGGCGGCGCGGTCAAGTGGACTGCGACCAGTGCAGATCTCGTCTTTGGTTCCAACTCGATCTTGCGAGCTTACGCCGAAGTATATGCTCAGGACGATAACGCCGAGAAGTTCGTTCACGACTTCGTGGCTGCTTGGACCAAAGTCATGAACGCAGATCGTTTTGACCTGCAGGCTTAGTCTGCAAGCAGTGATTTTAAAAACGTGTGGGCCGCTCGAGTGTCGGGCGGTCCAGAATGGCGTTTACGCCTATCTCGAAATCCAAGGGAACTGAATCATGGAAACTAGAATCCTTCGCCCCTCAAAGACGAAGTGGTTTGGCGTGATGCTTGTCGGATTGCTGCTTGGTGCTGGCGGCGTGATCATGATCATGGACGGGAAGGGACCGATGGGATGGTTTATCACATTATTTTTTGGATTGGTTGGAGCAGTTGGATTGTACAACGCTGTTACACCGTACAACTATCTTAAGCTTGAAGAGAACGGGCTTGAACAAAAGATGATGGGGCGCACGCTTCGAGTAGAGTGGACCGACATCCTCGAGTTTGGACTCGCGCGGGTCTCGCACAACACCTTTGTCACGTTTACTCAAGCATCAAAGCTCGAAAGCAAGATGGGCAAGGTCAATAAGAAACTTGTTAACGCGACCAGCCAACTGAGTGACAATTTTGGGATGGAACCGAAGGCCTTAGTGGATCTAATGGTCGTCTATTGGCGCGCGGCCATGGAAAAGCAGAATCAAGATTGAAGCTGCGCTTTTCTATGTGGAAAAGGGCTTTTTTGATGCGAGCGGGTATTGTACGAAAACGGCAGGGCTGTTTGTGCTAAAATTGATGCAATAGCCGCGACCACCTCAACAGGAGCTGTGCGATGATTTCAAAGTATCTGTTTTTGATTTTCACGTTGATCATTGTCAATGTTGGAAGTCGCGCCGCCGCCCAACAGTTTCCCGCCTCCATTCAGGCTTGCATTGACAGCGGTGATTGCACGACGCCGGTCCTCGTCAGTGCCCCTTCCTTCCCACCATTAATCGGGCCTTTTTTGATGGACCAGTATCGGTACACCGATCGAGGCACCGAGAAGTTTTTGTACAGGTATTCCGTCGGCGAGGACTCGCTGTATGAGGGCAGTTTTGACAATGGTTTTTCGCCGGATTTTACTCAATCCGTATTTACTGGCGATGTCTGGTTGAGTGCAAATGAAAGTTACGCCATGAATAGCATCGCACATATGACACTCTACACTGATCAAATTTCCAGACTTGATGGTGGGGGTTTGGGACTGCAAATCAAAATGAAATTGCGTTGTCGCTAACTTCCGGGGCACTTTTGGCAGGAGAAGGTTCTTTCTTCGCCAACATAGACGACCTCTTTGGAACTGACGAAGGCTTAGATTCCGATGGGCCATTTCCTTGCCTTGCCCCCGGTTGCTACATAGGAGCAAGTTTCAATCTGGTGAACATCACCTACCAACAGGTGGGAGACCAAGCCGTCACGGGAGTTATCTCATCATTCGCAAATGTTGAAGGCGAGTTTCTTTACTCTCAGGAGAGGGGATTTCCAGGGTTCGATGACTATACCCCCAGTGAAGCCTTCAGCGAAGACAGTCGTCTTTTTGTTGGTACGCCTGTTC
>CAZDBE010000041.1:17717-24140 GCA_964503675.1 uncultured Pirellulaceae bacterium
GTTCTGGGAGATTGCAACCTAGACGGCAACGTGGACTTTTCGGATATCCCGTCAATGATAGAGATTCTGATAGATGGAAGTTATCTCCCGCAAGCGGATTGCGACGAAGACGGTTTCGTAAACTTCCAAGACATCGAGCCGTTTGTTGCAATTCTGATTAATGGCTAGGGATACACCTGATGCAGATCGATGCTAGGATTTGTTTTAGCTGCGGTGCATTGCGCAGCATAGAGACCGTACAATTGCGGGACACCTTGGCTAGAGCGCGTTTCAAAACGCAAGATTAAGTTGCGGCGATACTCCATGACTTCGAAAATGTCGGTCAAGGAGTGCCTGCACCAAATTTCAAAACAGGTTTTGAAAGGTCCTCTAGCCAACGGTCATTATTTAGTCCGTTTCGCATTTAGGTCTGTGCGTGGCACGAAATACAACACTGGCAAAGGAACACCAAGATGCCGTTTGCAATAAGGACTTGCCTCGTCCCCGTAATTTTCGTCACACTCGTTTTTACTTTTTTTGCAACGAGCGGCACCAGGTTACTTGCGACTGTTCAGAAGGGTGAGATTGTTGCACTCGATGACGATAATGCAGGAACTCAGAGAACCGCCCCCCATGTAGGCGATAAGCTCTCGGTCGTCACTGGCCATGCGTACATTCGTGACAACGCTGGACGGATCATTCGAACGCTTACGCGCTCGACTGAAGTTACCGTATTGGCAATATCTGGCGGACAGCTCAAAGTGCGCTATCGCACGACTGAAGGATTGGTCAATCCACTTCAGCTGGCGCCGATGCCAGCGTACCGAATGCCCAACGGAACAAAAGCCGAACAGAGGCAAATCCAAGACGCTTGGTTGTTACACCAAGAAGCATTGGAACTGGAAGGCGAAGACAACCATGCGATCGGAATTACAAAACTAAAACGCGCTGCCGCACTGGTCGAAAAAGTCATGCCCAACAGTGGGACACTAGCGTTCGTATTGAGTGAGATTGCGTTCAAAGCCTACCTCTCAGGAGAGAACGAGGCTGCCCGCGAAAACATCAATCGTGCGAAAGCGATGCTCAGTAAAAGTAAGCTGGCCAACAATACGTTCCTGCAGGCCGAATTGGCAAGTGTAAGTTCGGTCATTACTTACGACTCCAATCCTAACGCTGCCCAACAAGAGCTTCTAGATATATTGCCAGCGTGCCGAAAGACATTTGGAAACGATCATGCAGAGACTGCTGTGTTGGTATTCATTTTGGCAGAGTACAAATTCGGCGCCGCAGATTACCAAGGAGCACTTGAGCTTTATGAGCAATGCCTTGGCAGCTATGAAAAAGCCTTTGGCAAAGACTCCGAAGATTTCTTATCGCTTGTTGTACAACATGCGCGTGCGAAAGGGTTGTCGGAGCTAGGTTCAAAACTCAACATTCAATACCTCTTCAAAGCGCGTGCGGCACTGAAAAAGCTAACGGCAATGCTAGGAGAAGACCACAGCGCTGTCATCTCAGCTAAGATCAAGTTGAATTCCATCTACCTCTACGCTGGCAAGCCAATTCAAGCCAAGGACCATATTGAGAGTGTTATCGAACGCCTAGATGCAAATGATTCGACTTCGCAGGACATCAAGATTTGGGCGTATTCCGAACTCGATCTGAGCCTCTACGAAGGGGAGCATAAAACTAAGCGAATTTCAGTCGTTCGAAAAATCATAAATCTCATGGAAGAGGAAACGGGGCTTGAAGAACAGATCGATTTTTATCAGAAAGAACTTGCTAATCTGCAGCTCGCCCAAACGGGAGTAGGGCCCGAGCAAATGTTGATTGTGAATTCTGACTGCACCATCATCGACGGTAAGACTCAGGTCCCAACGAAGATCGGCACCGGCACGCGTCTGTGGGCCATTCGAGCGAAAGATGGCTGGCTACGCGTCCTCTTTCCGGGCTCCACAACCCAAGAGGGATGGATCTACGGCAAGAATGTAACCAGCGTTGAAGCACAAGCCATGCTAGACATCGGTGCGGCAAGCAATCCTCAAAAAATCCAGAAGCTTCAGGGGATGATGCAACGTCTCGCCGGGGCGATGCCGTTGTTTGACAAACCGTCGCTCACACGCCAAGAGAACGATGCGGCTATGGCACTGATGGATGAACTGACACTTGGCATTGATGATACCGTTGGCCAAAACGTATTCACTGCCAATTTCATTACCCAACTTGCAGGTATGTATTCCCAATTGGGTCAGTTCGCCAAAGCGCATCAACACTTGACCCATGCCAAAAAAATATTTGCCGACCAACTGGGAGCCGACCATCCTAGTTACGCGATAGCACTGAACCGCTTGGCAGATCTCGCCGCCGCTTCAGGCGACTATCAAAAGGCGAAAGCCATCTACATGTCCGCGCGTGGCATCTGCGAGAAAACAATGGGGAGACGAAGTGCTGCCGTCGAGGGACTCAACACTGCAATCGCGACCATCGAGCTGCAATTGGGTGAGCAATCTTCCGCAAAACAAATTGCCGAAAGCGTCCTTGAACGCTCCACCAAAGCAGGTCTTCCTAACGCGGGATACTGCGCATCCGCTCACCAGACACTTTGCTTTTGCGCGCTACGCGTTGACCAACCGGAAAAAGCAATGGCACACCTCCTCAAAGCCATCGAAATCAATAAGCAGAGCCAAGGAATCGATCTTTCTACGTCAATGCAATTGAATGCCCAAGTGGGCATGCTTCAAGCGAAACTCGGCCAATACGAAACGGCCATCACGACACTCTCAGATGTCAAACGTGTTGCTGCCGAATCGCTTGGTTCACACCACACCCTTGTTGCGGCGATCGATTCGTTCTTGGGATACGCTTACGGAGCCATGGGGGAAGCTCAAAAAGCAGCTCAACTGATAGATCTGGCGATTGAAAAGACTGAGAAAGCGACCAGCAAGGACCACTTCTCTATCGCATCACTACTGGCGCAGAAAGCCGGCCAGCTTTATCGGACCGACCAGCTACCAAAGGCGATGGACGCTGTTGACCGAGCTCGCGCGATTACCAACCGCTACGTGCGCGAAGTCCTGTCTGACATGCCGCCTGAAGCCCAAGCAACCTTCCTTGAATTTAACGACCGCAAGCGACGCGACGCAGCGCTGACGCTGGCACTAGACCACTCGGACGATCAGTCAGTGATCGAACGAACAGCCAATTGGATGCTGAATTCGAAAGGCATTGCAGTTGAAACAGCCGCAGCCAACGAGAGCCTAAGGAAAACATTAAACTCAGAGTATAGCCTGCAGCAATTCGAGAAATGGCGAGCTTTACGTCGACAAATCAGCACCTTTCAACTTGAGGGAACAAGCCTAAAAGCAATCCGATCAAGAAGACTTGACCTTCGCAAACTCAAATCCACAGAGCGTCGACTGCGGCAGCAGATTTCAGATGACTTTGAAGCTCAGTACGACAGTCAACGTACGGAAACGATTGACCTTGCAGCAATCAAGGCCCGCGTTCCTGCTGACGGTGTACTGATTGAAATAATGAGGATCAAACCTCTCCGGCTAGACCAATTGCTTACTAATACTGAATCCCGTTCGGATCGATTCATTGCTTGGATAATTTTCCCCGATGAAACCAAGACTCGTTTTGTCGATTTGGGCGAAGCTAAGGCGATTGATGCTTTAGTGGCGACGTTGCAGAAAGCTCTATTTGCCGCCGAACGTGACTTAACACGCGACGACGTTACTGCGCGAGATATTTTCGATTCAAACGCCGACTTACGCGACGCCCTCCAACCGATCCATGACCAAGTCTGGAAGAAGCTTGCGTCCCAAACCAATGGAGCCAAGAAGTTCGTTCTTAGCCCTGATGGTAACCTGTGGCTAATTCCATGGGCTGCATTGCCTGTCGCGGATGAACGATACTTGGTCGAAGAAGCTGAAATACGTCTGGTCAACAGCGGTAGAACACTTCTGCAGCCCAAAGAATCCGTCTCGACCGGGCCTCCAGTGCTCATGGCATCCCCCTCTTACGATTTGGGGCCATTGAAGATTGAGGACGCGCTGCGCTCGCTGCAGCGTGACATTCCGCTGACACGTGCAGTTAAATTCAACGGACAGGTTGGTTACGCGGGACCGCTGCCCGGAACACGCGCCGAAGCAAAAGCCGTTGAAAAGAAATTGCAAAATTCAACCGCTGGCAAACCTGAGATCTATTTGGAAGATCAAGCCGCAGAAGGGGTTTTCAAATCCCTAAAGCGACCTCACACATTGTTAATGAGCACCCACGGATTTGTGATCGGTCGAGACCAATCCGACTCCTCCAATCCGTTATTGCGATGCGGGCTAATGTTGGCTGGTTGTAACCGCCGTGACACCGCACCGGCTCAGATCGCCCAAACATATGCTGACGATGGTGTGTTGACAGGCGCTGAAATCGTAGGAACAGATCTGCGTTCAACTGAACTGGTCGTCTTAAGCGCTTGTCAAACTGGACTGGGCGACGTGCGCGACGGTGAAGGAGTGGCCGGATTGCGACAGGCGTTTCAGCTGGCGGGAGCAGATTCTGTCATTGCCACCTTGTGGAAGATTCCTGACATAGAAACCAAAGATTTAATGGTAGGTTTATTCGAGCGGCTCAAGAATGGGCAAAATACATCGTCTTCACTGCGGACTGCACAGGTAGACCTCATTGCCGACCTTCGCAAACGTGACCGCGTAGCCAACCCGTTTTACTGGGCAGCGTTTACAATTACGGGCCAAGAATAGTGGCCTGTAGTCGGCACGGCGTTTGTCGGCCCTTCTTATTCAATCTGTTCTCCGGCCTCACAGAGATTGATTCGGTATCTAAACTGAGTTCCACTGCCGTTTCCAAATGGGTCAGAATCCATAGAATGTTGAGTTCCCGATGGCGTGTTGGTATCTCGAACCGGCAGCCAACGGAATTTTTCCACGAAACTAGGATTCCGATACACCGACCAAGCCAATTCAATGACTGAAGAAAACACAAAAGAACAAACTGGCGAGAGTCCCGAAGAGGCGCGGCGACGAAAACTGGAGAAGATTGCCTCACTAGGCCACGATCCGTGGGGGCATCGATTCGATGACCGGACGCTCATCGGCGATATCCGCGCACGCGACGGCGAGGTCAAATACGTCCTCGAAGACGGTACCAAACTTGATCTGCCTTCTGAGGCCGAACTTGAAACAACGCCGCTCAAAACGTGGGCTGCCGAAAAAGGCAAGGGAAAGCTGAACGGCCCGCAAGTACGCGCCGCCGGCCGTATCGTCCTGCACCGTGACAAAGGAAAACTGCAGTTCATCGATATCGAGGACTGGACCGGCAAGATTCAATTGTTCGTCGGGCAGAAGCAGGTCGGCGAAGAGAACTGGGAACTGATCCAGTGCCTAGACCTTGGCGACCTGATCGGCGTCGACGGTATGTTGCGGCGGACGCAAACAGGCGAACTGTCGATTTTTGCGGATAAGATTCATTTCCTCACAAAGACACTCGACCCGCCACCGGCCAAGCACGTAGGGCTGACCGACCCGGAAGTCCGTCAGCGCAAACGCTACGTCGATCTGGCGTGGAACGAAGGCGTGCGTGACCGGTTCCTTGATCGCAGCCGCATCGTGAAATCCGTGCGCGACACGCTGCAAGGGCAGGGCTTCGTCGAAATCGAGGGGCCAACCCTGCATTCGATCGCTGGTGGTGCTGCGGCGCGTCCGTTTAACACACACCACAACGCTCTGGACATGCCGCTCTATATGCGAATCGCACTAGAGCTGCATCTCAAGCGCTTGATGGTCGGCGGGATGGAGCGTGTGTTCGAAATGGGCCGTGTCTATCGCAATGAGGGGATCAGCCCGAAGCACAATCCCGAATTCACGATGCTGGAAGTCTACCAAGCCTACGGGGACTACGAGTCGATGATGGATTTGACGGAAGCCGTGATCTCGGACGCGATCAAAACCATTGGTGCTAGCGAAACATTACCTTGGGGCGAGAAAGAGATCAATTTCTCCACCCCATTCGAGCGCAAGACCTACGACGAGTTATTCCAGACGCATACTGGCGTTGACCCCCAAGATGCCGCTGCGGTAAAAGAATATGCAAGCAAACTGGGTTTTGATGTCGAAGGACGGCATCCGGACGTCATTAAAAGTGACGTTTTTGAAGAGAAGGTCGAAGACGCGCTCGTCGGTCCTATCTTTGTGACGGACTATCCTGCCAGCATCTGCCCGCTGACCAAACGCAAATCGGACAACCCCGACTACGCCGAACGGTTTGAATTGTTTGTACACGGTATGGAAGTCGCCAACGCCTATACGGAACTCAACGACCCCGACCTGCAACAGAAACTGTTTGAAACGCAGTTGGAAGGCATGTCGGACGAGGACTCGATGGCAAAAATGGACAACGATTTCGTGACGGCACTGAGAAACGGGATGCCGC
>CAZDBE010000041.1:24150-25693 GCA_964503675.1 uncultured Pirellulaceae bacterium
CTCCTGCAGGCGGACTGGGGATCGGCATCGACCGCTTGGTGATGCTGCTAACCAACTCGCAGTCGATTCGCGATATCATCTTATTTCCTTTGCTGCGAGCCGAATCGACCAGCTAGAAAAACTACCGAGTGCAGGACGCACAAACTAAAATAAACCTGCCAAGGATTGGCGATGTATAAACTTTTGCTGTCGTGGAGATATCTTCGTACGCGATTTATCGCGTTAGCCTCGATCATCAGCGTTACGCTGGGTGTGGCGACGCTGATTGTCGTTAACAGCGTCATGTCGGGATTCGTTTTCGAAATGAAATCGCGATTGCACGGGATCCTTTCGGATGTCGAGGTGGCAGCGCCGCTGCTGGGACAGATCCACAACCCCGAGTATCACACACGTATCATTCGCGACGTGCTGGGGGACGACATCGAAAGTATGACTTGCGTCGTGCGCAATCCGGCATTGCTGACTTTCGAAGTCAACGGCCGCCAGTGGACGCAGCAAGTCATGCTGCTGGGGATCGACGATGAGTCTTTCGGGAAGGTCACCGATTTCCATCCCTACCTGCAGAACACCCATAAACGCGAGCAGTTCTCGTTCAACCTCGAGGACCAAGGGTACCCAGAATGGGTCGCCAACGGTTGCAGAGACTGGGTCGGCGAATCGGCGTGGGACTATCGACGCCGCAAGTTTCAGAAAATCAGACAGGCCGAAACCCGCCGTCTGGAGCAGGAGAAACTCTACGACCTCGCGGCGGCGGAGTACCTTGAGCAACAAGCGGCTAAATCGAGGGCATGGGACGTAGCGAATGCAAACTACGATTCGAACGCTAACACTGGACAACCGATCACGGCCAAACAAGCTACATTCATTGGCCCCGATGAACCCGATCGTTCTTCGGCAGAGAAGAACATGAGCGAATCCGGATTCCAGTACGTCCCGCTTCCGGAGAAAGCACCGGATTTCGCCGCGATTCACGCCCAAAAAGCAGAGCAACCTTCTGAAGGCAAACCCGAAGGGCTAACTCTTGTTCCTACTCACTTTTCGCAGGCGGGCGGTAAAACGCGCGAGTTACGAAAATTCTCTCCGGTGGATGCTCACGCTAAGTTCCGCGACGAACCCAACATTGAAGAGTTTTTCAATCCAGAAGAGGACCAGTACACGGGAATTATCCTCGGACTTGCGATCGCCAAACGTAAAACGATCATCGACGGCGAGTTGACCGATTTTTATATGGTGCGCCCCGGCGACGACGTCCAAATCATGTTCCCCACCGTGGGCGGCACGGCAAAACCGATCAGCGAAAACTGCACGCTGGTTGATTTCTATTCCTCCAACATGCATGAGTACGATTCCTCATTCGCGTTTGTGCCGCTGAAAGAATTGCAGAAGATTCGCGGCATGGTAGATCCGCTGACCGGTGACGCGTCGGTTTCCACGATCCAAATCAAACTCAAAGAAGGGGCCAATCTGGACGAGGCACGCGACAAATTGATCGCTCAATTCCCACCGGAGGCCTACCCCTACGACATCCACACATGGCAAGACA
>CAZDBE010000042.1:0-25623 GCA_964503675.1 uncultured Pirellulaceae bacterium
ACCTAGCTGATTGAACCATGTACGTCAGCATCGGGATTGGGCGACCTTGAAACACGGTATGAAGCAATTGGTCGCCGACTCGGTCAACACATTCCGCTTCGGTGTATTTAGATCGGTAGAGGTATCGATTGCCTTTCCGCTGAAAGTCTAAGATCCCCTTTTGTACTAGACGATGCAGTAATGTCTTAATTGTGCCGGCAGACCATTGGGTCGAGTTCGCCAATAGGGATATGATCTCACTAGAGGTCACTGGTTCTGACAACCAGACCTCATGCATCACTCGCCATTCAGCGTCCGAGATGGAGGGAGACTCGTTCATAGCTAAAAACGCAAAAAGAAACGATTAGAAACAGTCAAGAGTCCAGTTGAATACAGAAAATCCACCGCTCAGTCAAAGGCAATTCAAGGCAAAATCAGCGTAGTAAGCCAGACTAAAGGTCCTAATTGGAAAACTGGCAGACATTTTTCTCAATGCCGCGTAATAATACGAGGCTAAAGTTGCTCCAATGAAGGTACAAGACAACAACCCTACAAATTCGAGGAGTTCCATATGAATGTATTAGTGCTATTAAGCAAGTTAATTTCCAAACGTGTTGCTATCGTGCTGTTTGTTTTAACCAGTATGTTGTGGGCTTCGATGGAATCCCAAGCTGCTGATCGTTTTTGGCGGTCTAATGGATTTCGTTCGAGTGGATATCAATCCACACCGTATCGTTCGAGTACTCGAATCCCAGCGCCAAGAACGGGCTATGGCTCGAACCTTCATCGGAATTTTGTCATTCGCCAACAACAACAAAGATCCCAGACCGGTGGGTCACTTATCTATCGAGGGAATATTCTTTGGCGTCGCTAGTCGAGCATCGAGACGGCTACGAAAAAAGGCCGCACAACAACTGTGCGGCCTTTTCTGTAATCAATTGTCCACTTGGAGCTTATTTGATCCGAGTATTCGTCGGACCGAGTAGAGCTAACTACCTTGGGAAGACAGGCTTCAAGTTTTCGCTGACACGAGACTCATTTGTCTCATAAACGTAAACGCTTTCTTCCACAATGATACGTCGCTCGGAACCGCCCGCTTTCAATGCACTGCGAACAATATGTTCGCCCTTGGCAACACCGAGAGCCGTAAAGGTAAAGGACAGTTTCTTTCCGGGTTTAACTTGGCTGCTGAGGAATGAAATTGAGTTTTTGCCTTCATCAACAACGACACCGGTATTGTCCTTGGCGACGGCCATCAGAGATGGTGGCAACTCGATGACCACCTCGACGTCGCTTGCCGATTGACTACCCTTGTTGACGACATTGACGTCAAAGGTAGCTTTGGAACCGACCTGAACCGGACCGCTATTGTTAGCCATATCGATACTCAGATCAGCCCTTGCAGCAATCGCTGTTTTGAGCATGAACTCGGATTTGCGAGTTTCGTTACTGGCGACAGAGATTCGGCAAACTTGTTCGCCGGGTTGCTTAGAAACAGCTCTCAACTGAATCGTCTCGTTGGAACGAGCTTTGATGCTTTCAAATTTCCAAGTCAGCGTTTGTGAAGTTTCGTCCAATTTGGCTTGTCGGTTGATGGTCGTCACTTCCATTCCGCGAGGAATAGCCAAAGCAACAGCAACATCAGATACATCGACCTCACCAGAGTTGTCTACCTTGATCGAGTAGATGCCATCGCGATCGACAAAGTTCATGTTTGGCCCAACAGCAAGCACTTTCAGTTCAGGCTGAGAAATTTTCAACGGGGCGTCAACGTTGTTGGCGGCCACACTCTCTCCTTCAGCAGTGAAGTCTAGCTTCACTTCGCCAGGCAGTTTGGCTAGTGACTGAATCGTCACGATCAGATTTTCACCAGGTTTGAGATCTTTCGGGGAACTCATACCCTGCTGTTTCAGAAAACGTAGCTCATCAGGGAAATTGCCCTGCAAACGAACTTTTCGAGCCAAGCCATCGCCCACGTTCTTGATCGAAACAGTATGTGTGGTCTCGCCGCCGATGTTGACTTGCTTTGGACCGTTGACAGTCATCAGAAGCTTTGGTTGTCGTACGTCGACGACTGTTTTGTTTACGTCAATAACTTCCATGCGGGTGCGGAAATCCATAGGCAGTTTTTCGGTAGGAACAACACGAACCGAAATTTCACGCTCCTTGTTAGCAGCCAAGTCAGAAACCGTATAAGTTAGCTGGCCGTTTTGTTCAGAGGTCGGTGAAGGTTTGGCCGAGATGAATTTCGCGTGACTTGGCAACTCAATGGCAAAAGCAATTTCTTGAACTTTTCTTGAGCCGGCATTCCGTAGTCGAAATTTGACGTTGGTTTCCTCATCGAGATTGACTTCACTGGGGGATCCAATTTCGACGGTCACGATCGGTGTTGAAGCCGATCGGTTCAGTGGAATTTTGTAAGCTTCCTCAGAACGGGTAAATTCTTCGTCACTTTTGACACGCTTGATCGCTGGTGGACTACCACCAGAAGGGTTTTTCGCAAATGCGCTGTCATCAGCGATCTTTGGAACGCCGGATGTCCGTTGGCCATCAGCATCGATGATCTCATAATCAACGTCTGAAGGAGAAACGGTCTTAGGTTTATTCGGAGGAACAACTCCCAATGGAAGGGGTGGTTGCGTCAGGTCGGAACCCATCGCAGACTGATTCACCTGAACAGTTGGAGTATTTCCGCTAGGGACAAATGCTCCTTGCGCGAAAATGGAAGCTGGGGCGTAGCAAGTTCCAATTGCCGCGGCAACTAGAGTAGCGATCGATCGACATGAGAGGGGGGGCATCGGAGTTCTCCAACCTTGAGATACAAATCTTGTAGACGTCTCTTACATCGGCCCGATAATTGGTAAAATCAAAACGCTTTAACACTACTAGCCCATTTTTGCAGGAAAATATTCCACAGTTCACCCAAAGTAACGATCGGTTACCAAAGCAGTGGTCTGCTAGCAAGTTAATCGGATGCCAGTAAAGAGATTTCCAACTTCTTCGTTCAACCAGTGATGGTCATGAATAACCGACTTCAGTTTAGCCCTTCAATTTGGTCTGGCTCCTTTCGTCCGCGCTACAGAGCCGCTGTCGTGGTTTCTGTTCTACTACTTTCTATTTCAGCCACTCCGTTTATTTATTCCCAGACAATGCTCGAATACCCGCAAACCAAGAAGCAGGACCAAGTGGATGAATTCTTTGGAGTCAAAGTCGCTGACCCCTATCGATGGCTGGAAGACGATGTGCGGGAATCCAAAGATGTCGAGAACTGGGTAAAGTCAGAGAACGAGGTAACGTTTGGTTACATCAAGGGACTGCAGCATCGCGACGAAATAGAAAAACGTCTGACAGCTTTGTGGGACTACGAGAAGTATCGTCCACCGTTTAAGGAGGGTGAAAAGTATTATTACTTCAAGAATGACGGTCTCCAAAACCAAAACGTTCTCTACGAATCAGACACTGCCGACGGGGAGGGGCGTGTTCTGATTGATCCCAACAGTTGGTCAGACGACGGAACCGTGGCACTGGGCAACGTCAATTTCAGTGACGATGGTAAGTACATCGCCTATGGAATTCAGGACGCGGGTTCGGACTGGCGAACTTGGAAGATCATGGAAGTCGCCACGGGAAAGCTTCTGAATGATGAATTGGAGTGGATCAAATTTGGAGGTATTAGCTGGCGCGAGGACAATAAGAGCTTTTACTACAGTCGCTATGACGAACCAGATAAAGAAGGCGAATTTCAGTCGCTGAACCTTGGTCAAAAGGTTTACCTACACAAACTGGATACACCGCAATCAGACGACGTGCTGATATACCGCAACGATGATCAACCAGAATGGGGTTTTCTGCCCGAGGTATCCGAAGACGGCCGTTACTTGATCGTTACCGTATGGAAGGGTACGGATGATCGCTATCAAATCATCGTGAAATCTCTCAAGGACGCTCAGGGCAATGAAGTCGAAGAAGCACTCACGTTCTTGATCGACAATTTCGAAAACGAATTCACGTTCGTCGGCAATCAGGACCAGCGGCTCTATTTCAAATCTGATTTCAATGCTTCTCGTAAGTGCATTCTGACCATCGATCTAGATAATCCAGATCGTGACAATTGGCAGGTGATCGTCCCGGAAGCGGAACAAGCCATGTCCAGCGCCGCTATGGTGGGGGATTTTATCGTGGCCGAGTATCTTAAGGATGCCAAAACACAGATCAAGTTATTTGACCTTGAAGGCAACTTCGTACGCGAGGTTCAGTTCCCCGGCATTGGTTCGGCCAGTGGATTTGGAGGTAAACGAAGTTCAACAGAAACTTTTTATAGTTTTTCCAGCTTCAACCAACCTCCCGGAATCTTTCACTACAATCTCGCATCAGGTGAGAGTCGTCTGATACGCCAAGCCAAAGTAGATTTCAATTCCGATGATTTTGAAGTCAGCCAAATCTTCTACGCCAGTAAAGACGGTACGAAAGTACCAATGTTTTTGGCTCACAAGAAAGGTATCGATCTCAACGGCAAGAATCCAACATTGCTTTACGCGTATGGCGGATTCAACATTTCATTGACACCGGGATTTTCGGTAACGCGATTGCAGTGGATGGAGATGGGTGGCGTGTTTGCGATGCCGAACCTACGTGGCGGCGGAGAGTATGGAAAGGATTGGCACAAAGCCGGCACCAAAACCAAGAAACAGAATGTGTTCGACGACTTTCTTGCTGCGGCTCAGTGGTTGATTGACAACAAATATACTGAACCGGCCCATTTGGCGATTCAAGGCGGTAGTAATGGCGGCCTGCTGGTTGGTGCCTGTATGACGCAACGTCCGGATTTGTTTGGGGCCTGTCTACCAGCAGTCGGGGTGATGGACATGTTGCGGTTCCACAAATTTACCGCCGGACGGTTTTGGACCGATGACTATGGCTGTGCCGACACGAATAAAGAAGAATTTGATGCCTTGTTCGCATATTCTCCTTACCACAACTTGAAACCCAATACCGAATATCCTCCGACGCTGGTCACGACGGCTGACACCGATGATCGGGTTGTTCCCGGACACAGTTTTAAGTTTGCGGCGCGACTTCAGGAGGTGCAGACCGGAGAAAATCCCGTACTTATCCGGATAGAGACCAAGGCTGGGCACGGAGCAGGGAAACCAACCTCCAAGATCATCGAGGAATACGCGGACATGTGGGCGTTTCTCACCGAACATCTTGGCATGACGCCCTTCTTTCCCGATGGTACTCCGTAGGGTGACTTTCAGAACAAAGCCTACGCTGAACAATTTCTCCAAATCGAGTAGGCTTTTTTGCCATGTAGAGTTTTCAGCGATTCGGCGTAAAATAGAACTTCTAAGACCTTCATTGACCAGAAACATTCTGCGAACAAGATTCCATGAGCCAAGCTGACGAAACCCAAACTAACGAAGCGCTTGAAGCACTTCGCAAAAATATTGACACAATCGATCGCCAATTGGTCGACCTAATCAACCAACGTGCTCAGTATGTCGTGGAAGTTGGCGATCTCAAGCGTGGTACAGGGGTCCCCATTTACGCACCGCACCGAGAGGCGGCCGTGTTGAAGAAAATTCAGTCTTTCAATGGAGGACCGATCCACGATCGCACGCTCGAGGCGGTCTACCGGGAACTGATGAGTGGGAGTTTTGCGCTTGAGCAACCGTTACGCATAGGATATCTCGGACCCGTCGGAACGTTCAGCCATCTCGCCGCAACCAAACAGTTCGGTTCGAGTGTCGCGTTTGAAGACCTGCGTCAAATAGAAGGTGTTTTCGAAGAAGTTACCCGTGGGCATGTGGACTACGGTCTGGTACCCATCGAAAACAGCACCGGAGGCGGCATCAATGAAACGCTCGATGCGTTCCTGACCTACCACGATCAGCTAAATATCTACGGAGAAGTGCAGTTGGCGATCCACTTTTCTCTGTTGTCCAACGGCAAGCCGGAAAACATCAAACGGATCTATTCAAAATCCGAAGCGTTTACTCAATGTCGAAATTGGTTGAACACCCAGTATCCAAGCGCTCAACGTATCCCAGCTGAAAGCACGGCTGCCGCTGTTAAACAGGCTAAGGAAGAGTTTGATGCGGACCCCGAATCGGGTGCTGCTGCGATCGGTTCAGCACTGGCCGGAGATGTCTATGGTTTGCATTCATTGTTCGATGCGATCGAAGACCGCCAAAGGAACATCACACGGTTCTTGATATTGTCTAAAAGCGAGACTGAAATTTCGGGCAACGACAAAACTTCCGTGATGTTTACGACAGACCATCGTCCCGGATCGTTGGCCGATGTACTGTCGGTTTTCAAGCGTAATTCGATCAATTTGACTCATATCGAAAAACGTCCTAGCCGCGAAGTTAACTGGGACTACACTTTCTTCGTCGACATCGAAGGTCATCGCAAGGATCAGCGCGTCGCAGAAATCATTGGCGAGGCCCGTGCTCATTGCAAGAACTTTCAGGTGCTTGGCAGTTTCCCGGCATGCCGGAGTGTCTTTTAGGTGACGAGTGTTGGAGTCTTGATGAAGCGCGTTTTAGAAACAGCAATTTTCGTAGTGTTGCTATGTGCGAACACGGCAATGATCGCTACCGACCGATGTGTTGCCCAAGAGAAACTGAGAGTCGACAAGGAGACGGTAGCCATCCAAGAGTCGCCTTGGAAAGAGATAGAAGTTTCAGCCAAGTCGAATTTGCATGGCTTGCACGTCACCAGCAAGGACATTATTTGGGCCTGTGGCGACGATGGAACGGCACTCCTGTCTAACGATGGCGGTGTTTCATGGAAAGAAAGTAAGGTCGAAGATCCAGACTATCCCGACGGTCCACTGTTGGTGGATGTCCATGGTTTTGACGATGCGACCGCAATCGCTATTAGTGCTGAGAATCCAGCCAAAATCTATCGAACGACCAATGGTGGATTGCGATGGAAAACGATGTTGGAATATCCTGGCGACAATATCTTTTTTCGATCTTTGTCGTTCTGGGATGACCAGCGAGGCATCGTAATGGGTAACGCAATCGATGGCCGGATGCTTCTATTGCGGACATCTGATGGTGGGCTGACTTGGAAAAGGCTCAGATCAGAGCATCGACCACCGATGAATCCTGATGAGACTGCCATGGTCGGCAATGGATCAAATATGGAAACAAAAGGTAACCAAATGTTGGTAGTGGGACTTGGGGGAGCAGATACAGAAATAGGCTCACGCGACAATTCACGCGTTCTAGTTTCGACAGACTTTTGCCGCACGTGGGTTTCGGGAAGTGTTCCTGTTCGTCGATCAGAAACCGGCGGTATATTCTCCGTCCACTTCTCAACGGAAAAAGACGGTGTGGTTATCGGCGGCGATGTAAAAATGCCTGAAGCCAAGGATCGCATCTATGCGGTAACCAGTGATGGCGGAAACACTTGGGGTGTGCCAAGTCCAGCACATCCACCAGATGGGTTTCGCAGTAGCGTGGCGCAGTTTGTCGATGGCAACGAGATTAAACTGGTCGCAGTCGGACCATCAGGAACAGATCTTTCTACCGACCTTGGCAATAAGTGGCGAAAGGTATCCGACAAGGGTTTCCGAGTGGTTGGATTTGCTTCCGAAGGAAAAATCGGTTTCGCGGCCGGCGATGATGGCCGTATCGCGCGATGGGTCCCAGAAGCGGTCAAAACCAAAACCACCAAAGCTCAGCGGACGAAGCAGGCCTCAAAGTAGGTTTAGCTGGGACCGTTGCTGCGACTTAGCCGCCAATCAGAATTGCGATAAATGCGGGGATATCATCAAAGTCCACGACATTGTCTTGGTTGCAATCTGCTGGCTCGAAATAAATGCCAGTTGTCAGGACTGTGATAAACGCAGGGATATCATCAAAGTCTACGATTCCGTCTTGATTGCAGTCACCCAGTATCGAAACGTCAACGATGCTGACGATGCCTTGGGAATTGAGTTGACTAAAGTCCCATTGTCCTTGTGGCAAACTTGGAGCCGAGAAAGAATCAAACTCACCGGTTAAAGAACCAAAATTAAAGATATTGAATTGGTCACCAACCGTCGGAGAAAAACCATTGACCAACACTATTTCTAGCGTCGCACCTGATTCCACTGACATAATGCTGCTCAGAAACAGTTGATCGAAATCAGTATTAGAAGCGATTTCGATTGTCAATTTGGACTGGTCATCAAACGCCGCACTTATTGCAGAAAGTGATCCGGTGGTACTTCCGGAGCCAGGAGCAATGGTGCCCGAGTTGAGATCGACCGAGGAAAAGATCAACCCGGTGCCACCCAGAATCGCGCCGTTGTTGACGTTGTAAACGCCACCGCCGTTGTGAGTTCCGTTGACCAAGAGGCTTCCTTCGTTAACGTTCGTATTACCAGCGTAGGTGATCGCACCATTTAAAGTCAAATTCTCCGGGCCAACTTTCGAAATACCAGCGAACGTAGCAGTTGAGCCGATCGAACTATCGATTTCGAGATCGTGATTGATTTCCAACGTCGCCGTTCCAGTCAAAGTAATCGCGCTTGCATCCAACTGCACATCGGAGTCGATTGTCAACCTAGACTGGTGTCGCAATTCGAAGTCATACGGCAACACCAAGGTACCAGTGTCACCTTGTCGTCCGAGAACCAGATTGGAATTAGGCCAATTCAGTTGAACTAAACCAGTACCCCTAGCATTGGTTCCGCTGCCTGAAATTTCCAAGATTCCTTGATTCGCCGTTCCGCCGTCCAACAGCAGAACTCCGTCTTCTTCAATCTCTAAATTGAGATTGCGAAATGTTACCGTATTCAAACCGACCTTCCTCAGTCGAGAATTATCTTCGATGGTGATTGACCCCCAATTGTGAACCGACCAATCGCCGCTGCCGCCGAACCAGCTGTCTCGTAGTGAACCATCATGGTTGGCAAGAGAATAAAGCCGCCCGAAGGCCGTACCTCGATCAGCTCCGTTGTTAAGCAATTCACCGCCACGAAGATACTGAAAATCGAGACCAAGCCCACCGCCGTCCATGTCTCTGGTATCTCCGGCGGAAAGGGTTCCCACGTAGGTGTCGCCCACGCGTGTTGGAGCGAGGCGATTCCACGCACCGTTACTTAAAAGGCGTGAATCATTATTGTGATTCCACCACGCATATCGGGTCACGTAGTCGCGCGATTCAAGTGCGGGGATAACGATGTCGAGGAAAGCCTCGTTCCAGTCGTTCATTTGCTCTGTCGTGTAGTTACCGCCAAAATCGAGTCCGGCAAATTCGGTGATCCAAACGTTTCTTCCGTAATTGTTATGGTATTGAGCAACCTTATTGAGAAAACTATTGGCTCCGCCTTGGGGGTTGTTGATGTTCACGGTGCCGTACCAGTGAAAGGCGACCTCATCGACGTGGAGCGTTGCATCAGCATCGACTTCAGCCATAAAGTCGTCCAACCACGCGCGCCCGGCAGCGTTGTCCGAAACAGCGGGGCTAACGAGTTTAATTCCAGTTCCAGCAAAACTAGAGGTGATTCGTCGCCAGCGATTGACAGCGGTTGCAACACTTATATTCGCTTGGTCACTGCGTTCCGGCTCGTTGAAACCAAGAATGTAGTCTGAATTGTTTTCTGTAATAAGTCGCGCGGCGGTTGACTCAATGTTTCCAGCACCATTCCAGAACATGGGAACGTACTCGCCGTTGTGTCCCGAATTGGCGCCGCCGTTGCCCCAATCGTATGCCCACCGCGCGTTGGCGGCGCTGCTGAGTGATCCAGCACTCGCACCAAGGCCGGCCTTATCGCTCTGTCCAAAGACAACACTCTGGCATCGAAAGCTGGTGCTCGTAAAAATCAGTGCTAGGATCGTGAGCGTGAGACACTTTTGAGAATTTAAAAACAGCAATGCGCTATTCCTCCGACTTCAGGACTTAGTAAGAACGATTTCATGCAGGCGTCGATAGAAATCAAAGCCCAAGTAGTATATACAACACAGGACCAACAACGATTGTGATGGTATCGCACGTCACATCCCGGAAGAGGTTAATACCTATGACATCTCAGGCAAAGCAGGCCATAAAGTAGGGTTTTATGCGGCAATTGCACTGTTTTTGGAAAAATACAAGAAAGTCTCGGGGATCTATCGGATCATAGCGACTTTTCTTCTGAAGTACCTCTGATCTAGGGTAAATCGGCTCCTGAAATGACCGACAACCAAACTATCGACTGGCCGGCGGAGCTCCAGCAACATCAAGGCTGGCTGAAGAAAGTGCTGCGCAGTCGCATTGGCGATGGTCATGCAGCAGAAGACGTTTTGCAGGAAGTCGTCGTCGTAGTGTTGCGCCAGTTGGACGCCTGTAATCAGAACGAACATGATCCAAACGAAGATCGTGGACGAAGCACACTGCCGACGGATCCGCAAAAGGTAGGTCCTTGGTTGTATCGTGTGGCGATTCGCCATGCAATTAATTATCACCGCAAGCAAAACCGTCAAAGCCAAGCAAAGCCAGTTGCGGATTTGGAAGTCACGTCTTCAGAGAATGGTCCTTTGGACTGGATGCTAAACCGCGAGTCGAACGAGAATTTACAACGAGCTCTAGATCAATTGGCTGGCGTACAACGAGAAATACTAATGCTCAAATTTAGCGAAAACTGGAGCTATCAACAATTGGCAGATCATTTGGGTGTTTCCGTTCGCGCTGTTGAGCACCGTTTGCTGAAAGCCAAAAAACAACTACGAGCCATTCTGGTTGGATCGACCCAATCGCAGACTCGACCACCAAGTAAACACGGAGCTACTGATGTCACTCGATAGCGAAAATTCTAATTTGGATGAGCTAACTTTGCAGAGGTTGGTTGATAGCGAACTGTCTCACGAACAGGTCAGGCAGCTATTGGCGCAAGCCGAATTCGGCGATGAACTAACGACTTGGAAAACGATAGCCTTGGCGTTTGTCGAAAATCAAATGTTTGAGTGTGCCTTTCGCGAAAAAGAGTCTGCGCAGGCAATTACCGACATACCTACGATCAGCGAAGGTTCTACGGTTGTTGAACGACCCGAGCTTTCACATGTCGAAGAGGTAACTCGTCAAAACTCTTGGTGGAAAGCGGCGTTGGCTGCCAGCCTGTTGCTGGCTTGTGCTGTCGTCTATCAAGTATCAAATACACCCAAAGTTGGCAGTGATCAGCTAGTGCAGTCACCATCGACCGTTGACCCGTTAGCAGTCATCGCTGAGTCAAAACCGATCAAATCGTTTGATCGAGTGACGCTGGCTTCCTACGAACCTGACCACCAGTTGAAAGCAGAGGATGTCGATTCTGCTTCGATTGGAAAGCACAACAGTTCGATTCCACTTTACAACATTGGAAGGCTTAATCCAGAGCAACTGGCCCATCTGCGTGGTGATGATCGAGCAGCGCGAGAGGCGATGTTTGCTCAGGTATTGCCGAAAAGTTTTTCGCCGGAGGTGGTGCAGCAACTGCAACAGTCTGGCGGCATGATCGATCAAAACCTTGAATTTATTTCCGGCCGGCTCGACGATGGGCGGTCGTATGTGATTCCCTATCGCACAATTCGCTTTCTTCCCGGCCAGTAACTTACTGCTGTAACAGAACATACTTCTACCAGTCCCTTTTTTTAAAGGAGTTCATTAATGAACAACGATATGACAACACGATTTTTCAAAATGGATTTTGGAAGATTGGTCCTTGGGGCCGCGTTTTTGATGGTTCACATCGGGAATCCAGCGGTAGCCCAAGACATTGAGATTATTGGCAGCGATGGAAAACAGGTAGATATAGTACCGCCTGTTGATGGCGCTCAGAATATTCCACGAGTCGGCGCAGAAGCAGCACCTAACCAAGGAGTTGATCAAGGACGCGGCACCGGACTGACCGTTGTGGGGCCGGACGGACAGCCAATGTTTTTACCGACCGAAGACGCACGCAGTGTCCAAATTCAACGCTCGGTCAGTACGCAGGTCGTTGATGGTCAACGCGCGGTAGTGCAAAAGGGAACCGCGATCGTCGTCGATGCCCAAGGCCAGCGGCGCGAGTTCGAACTAGCAGAAACAGATGACGTCGACGGCTTAGCGACAATGCAACCCAATCAGAAACCAGAAGTTAAGAAAAGCTGGATGATTGGGGCCGTTTGTTTGCCGGCACCGGAAATGGTTCGTAGCCAATTAGGATTGGATGAAAGCACGGGCTTGCTGGTTAAACAGATTCAGCCTGGTAGCCCAGCGGACATTGGCGGATTGAAAAAGTTCGATGTATTGCTCTACGCCGACGATCAACAGCTTTCTTCAGTGAAGGATCTAACGACGGTTGTTAATGAAGTTGGTCAGGAGGACGGCGTCATTTCAATGACCGTTGTGCGTGGCGGCGACGAGATTCCTATCGAGGTTCAGCCAACCGAGCGAGATTACGCCGCCATGCCGATGCGACGGATGCCGATGGACATGTTCGAGATGAATGACATGGGCCCAGGAATTTTGTTTGGTGGTAGAGGTGGTGATGGTGCAGGTATGAACCGCATGCGAGAAATGATGCAACGCCAGATGGATCAGATGAAAGAGGAGTTCCAGAACATGGATGCACTGATCCAAGAAGGATTACCGTTGGAATTACCGATGCCACGGATGGAGCCACGATAGGTAATTTTACGAAAAGTTATCCGATGCTTCATGAAGATCGGGTCCGACGAGTAGCCAATGTTAAGGCCGCAAGTAGAGTGCTTGCGGCCTTTTTCTATGTGGTCAGCGTACAACTCATCAGTGACTCAACCACGATATCAGAGTAGAATCGTCGTATCGAAGTTGTATTAAGACGAGAGACGAGATTATGGAAAACCAGATATTTTTAGACAAAGACGCCGATCTTGGTGTGCTTAAAGACAAGACAGTGGCAATTATCGGCTACGGAATTCAAGGTCGCCCACAGGCACTTTGCATGCGAGACAGCGGGCTGGATCTCGTGATCGGAATCGGCTCTCCAGATCGGCCGTCTTGGGCGGCGGCAGTTGAAGATGGCTTCGAACCGATGTCGATAGCCGAGGCTACAGCTCAGGCAGACTTGACCTACATTCTGCTTGCCGATCCGCCTCAACCGGAGATCTACTACGATTCAATTCACAGTAATCTCAAGCCCAATAGTACGCTCGCTTTTTGCCACGGCTTCAACGTCCTCTACGGAGCGATCACGCCTCCAGACAACGTGAATGTTGTCTTGTTCGTTCCCAACGGACCCGGTCACACCGTTCGCCAAAAATATCTTGACGGTTCAGGAATTTACGGAGCAATTTCTGTTGAGCAAGATGTCACCGGCATTGCTTTGGATATGGTTTTGGCGTTGGCCAAATCGGTAGGTAGTCTGCGCGTCGGTTCAGTCGGCGTCACGTTTCAACAGGAAACCGAAGGTGACAATTTTGAGGAACAAGTTCTCTACGGTGGCGTGATTCATCTGATGAAAGCCACGTTCGACACGATGGTTGCCGGTGGCTATCCGCCGCACTTTGCCTATGCCAAAGCGATTCGTTCCCTGCGAACGGTTGTTGACGTGATGGACGACATTGGGATCGAGGAGTATATTTCTCGACGCAGCAGTCGAACTTGCGAATTTGCAGTCCGCACCAGCGGTCCGCGCGTGGTGAACTACGACGAAGTACAGAACATTTTTGACGAAACCGAACGAGGTGAATTTGCTGCTAATTGGATGCACGAATGGGCGCTCGGCATGCCTCGACTGCACCGCATGCGTCGCACCGGCGCTGATTCTGAAATGGAACAAACGGGGCGCCAGTGGCGCGATCAGTTTGGAGAAGGGTAGACAAGAACGATATGCCAACGGTGAAAGAGTTTCACGCAGCCATTGCCCAACGGCGCGATGAGTTGCTTCGGTTTACAAGCTCAATCGTTTCCACGCCAAGTCTTTCGGGTAAAGAAGGTGATGTCGCACAACAGATTCTCGCTGAGCTAAAGCGACTGGAATTCGACGACGTTTGGACGGACGAAGTTGGCAATATCGTCGGCAAAATCAATGGAGGCTCAGGCCCTTCAGTAATGCTCAACGGTCACATGGACATTGTTGATCCGGGGCCAGCCGACGGTTGGCCGCATCCAGCTTACAGTGGCGAAGTCGTTGAAGGTGAACTTTGGGGCCGCGGTTCTGTCGATATGAAGGGGCCAGTCGCGGCCATGATCTATGGCGCGGCCAGCTATAAGCAGCTTGGCGAGCAACCGATTGGCGATATCTTCATGACCGTTGCCGTCATGGAGGAAATCGGTGGCTTGGGAAGTCAGTTCTTAATGCAGCAGCTAAAGAAAGACGGCATCAATCCGGATGTCGCGATTGTTGGCGAACCTAGCAACAGCCAACTTCGTCTTGGGCATCGTGGTCGAATTGAATTGCAAGTCAAATTTTCTGGTCGATCGGCTCACGCCAGTGCTCCACACCTTGGGGTGAATCCACACTACACGGCAGCTAAGTTCTTGAGCGCCCTCGATCAGCTGCCACTATTGAAGGACAGTGTGCTTGGCGCGTCCACGATCGCGCCGACGCTGTACGAAACGGATCAGGTGAGCGCTAACGTAATTCCATCAGAAGTTACGGTGTTTCTTGATTGGAGAAATGTCCCTCAAGAATCTCCTCAGCACGCAGTGTCAGAACTGGAGACACTTTTACGTAAATGTTTGGCAAACGAAGAATCTTGCCAGACAGAAGTTTGTGTCACCAGTCAAAAACGTAAAACTTGGACAGGGCAGGGGAGGGACTTCGCGTCTATTTTTCCTCCGTTCGCTACCGATCCACAAAGTGCGTTAGCCAAGCGTGCGAGTGAAGTCATCGCCGAATCAACTGGGAAGCCACCAGCGCCAGGAGTTTGGGATTTCGCGACCGACGGCGGCCATATTTCGCTTGTGGGAATACCAGTAGTAGGCTTTGGCCCAGGCGATGATCGGCTTGCCCATACGAATCAGGAGCGCATTTCGATTGACGAACTTCAACAAGCCGCTGGTACTTACGGTGCGTTGATCGATCGGTTGGCGTCAGTGGAAATGTAATGTCGCCTTTCGCTCCTAGCCTGTGATTCTATAGCGTTCACACTGGACTCAACTCGAATCGCCGTTTGTTGTACCGGCTTTAGCCGGCTGTTGACTGAGGCAATTCCGCCTAAAAGCGGTACAACGAACGGTGTCAGCATAGAATCACAGCCTCTCCGCGAAAGAACGGCACAAACACACTTTCCCCGAGCGAAAGGCGACGGAGAGCTAACTTCCTCGATAGGTCGAGTATCCAAACGGATTCAATAGCAGCGGCACGTGATAATGCTGAGCGGCATCGTCAACAGAAAACTCAATTCGAACGATTGGGTAGAAACTGGATTGATTCAACGCCGCAAAATAGTCAGCGACCAAGAAATTGATGCGATAATGGCCCGCCGCTAGTGTACCGGTCATCAAGTCGGGAACGCGTCCGTCATCGTTGGTGGTACCGCCACCGACAGATTGCCATTCCTGACCGTCATTAAGTTCCAATTGCACTTCGATATTTGCCGCTGGGGCACCGCGCGAGGTGTCGAGAACGTGAGAAGTGATTCCACTCATGCGATCAATTTCCTAAGTCGAATGATTGTGATTTTGAGTTGTTCAGCGGCTGCGTTTTCTAACTCTGTGTCCCGATTGTTCTTCAAACGAGTCTCTAGCATGTCGAGCATTTCCTTAGCCGTCTTGCCCGTTGCACAAACGATAAAGATAAAGCCAAACTTGTCAAAATACTCGTCATTGGCAGTGGCGAGCCGTTGCAAAACAGCTTCGTCGGCCGAATTGACCCCCGATTGTTCACCACTGGCAATTGCTTTTGTGTTGGCGTACTTGGCTCGCAAGGTATCTACATTGCCAATGCGCGGATGAGCAGAGAATGCCTCCATCAAGTCACCTTCGCTGACGTTGTCCCAGCTTTCAGTGGCGTGATCGATTACGTCTTCGTCGTCACCAAATGGACTGCTCTTAATCATGCGTTCAATCCACGTTTTGGACGCGCAGCAAGATTCAAGCAGAGTGAATTTGGCATCGTGGCAGCGGCAATTGAGCGCCGAGGCGATGCTCATGTTGGGCCTGCGTGCTAGAAAAGCGCCGGCTGGATCACCCACAAAACGATCATCTTTGCTGCGACTCGAATCATAAACCAAATTCCCTCGCACGAAAGTTTGTACGACCGTTCCATATAGCTGAAGACCTTCGTAGGGAGTCACTTCATGTCGATGATAAAGTTCCTCTCCACCAACGGTAAACTTGTTATCCGGATTCCAGACAACTAAATCCGCATCGTAGCCTTTCTCAATTCGGCCCTTTGACTTACCGAGCCCAAAGATCTCAGCCGGTCGCTGAGAAAGTCTCTCGGAGAGTAACGCTAAGCTCCACTTTTGCTGTCGCGCCAGTGTCGACATGATACTGAGTGTCAGTTGTAAACTTGCGATTCCGCCCCACGCTTTTGACAGGTTGCCAGTCTCAAGTTGTTTCATGTCTGGTGGGCATGGTGAATGATCTGATCCAATCGTTTCGATCAAACCGTTTTCGACCGCTGAGAGCAGTTCATCGCGGTTTACTTTATCGCGAATAGGCGGGGTGCATTTGAAAGACGTTGATCCGTCTTCAATTTCTTCGGTGCAAAAGTGCAAATAATGAGGGCAGGTTTCCACAGTGATCGGCAACCCGCTGTTCTTGGCTGCGTCGATCAGTGGCAGTGCTTGCTTCGTTGCAAGATGAACGATATGAATGGGGGTTTCATATTCCTTGCAGAGGTCGATCACAAAATCGATCGCATCGACTTCGAATTGTCCCGGACGCGACTGCACAAACTCCTTGAACGATCTTTCGTTTGAGACTTCAGGCGCATCACCGATTATCTCGGCATGAACCAGTAACGGAACGCCATATTGTTTGAGGGCTGTCAAAGCAGATCGAAGTTCGGCTTCTCCGGAGGCGGGAAATTCGTCGAGGCCCGAATCGCACATAAAGGCTTTAAGCCCAAACACGCCGGCTTCGATCAGTGGACCAAGATCGCCTTCGTTACCCGGAACCACGCCACCATAGAATCCAACGTCGACGCGGCACTTACCTTTGGCAGCGGACCGTTTTTCTTCCAATGCGGCAAGTGTCGTCGTCACAGGGCTACTGTTGAGCGGCATGTCGATCAGAGTGGTGACGCCTCCGGCGGCAGCAGCGGCGGTCGCCGTTTCAAATCCTTCCCAGTCGGTGCGCCCCGGTTCGTTGATGTGCACGTGGGCGTCAACAATGCCGGGTGAGATGACCGAGTCACCAAAATCGATAACTTCAATGTTGTCGGGCAATTCTTGATGACTGATGACGTCGGCGATCAAGCCATCTTCAATAACGATCGCTGCCGATCTTTCACCGGTCGGCGTAATGACACGCGCGCTACGAATAGCGAATGTAGCGAGAGCTTTCATGCCGTTTACGAATCCCTTCGGACGGTCGCCGAGATTACGCCAAACGGTTCAGGGGACGGTACGAAAATGTCGTTGTCATTTTCTAGGTTGATTTTCGCGATGTCGGCCAACAAGTGGTGTTGGTTTGGCATGTCGAGCGCAATTTCGCTTATCTCGGGACAAGCGGCCAGCACAGATTCGGCCATTTCATAGAGCGTTTTTTGTACCGATGGACTGAACTGATGGGCAAAAACGTCCAACAGTAGTTTGCGAACCGTCATCCGCGTTTGCGTCCAATCGTGATCCACCTTTTCACAGGGCCAGTCCGCAGTGATTGTCGTGGCAAAAATTCGATCTGACGTTGGTGTGAGACTCGTGAATTTGTCTTGATGGAAATTTTCAAAACCAGAGTTGGTCGTCTTGAGAACCTGCAGGCCCAGCAGTCCTGATTGCATCGAAACGCCATCGCCTGACGCAATCACCTTGCAGGTGTTCTGTTCCTTGCCGCCGCCGGTGAAGGCGTGTCCGTGAGCTTCGCCATCAAGATCGATGCGTGTCCAAAGCTGTTGCGTCACCGAGATCGTCGCTTGTTGGACTTGGTCGAAGCTATCGTAAAAGTGCGTGGCCAAATTTCGAGCGTAGGATTCGATACTGTCCAGACCGTGCAGACGAGCGATCCCGTAAACGGAATTCTTCATCGTGTCCGTCGGAACGACTAAGCTATTGTCACCATCGGTGTAGGCCGCATCAAAATTGCCCTCGAGTGCAACGTTGACTTCGATTTGAATGAAGTCATGCGTGTCGCCGGAGCGTGTAACGTAGGACAAGCAAACTTTTGCTTTACCGTAAGATTGTTTTGCCAGTGCGATGCCCATGAGTTCCTCGTCGCGTACTTTTGAAAGTGTGTTTGCAGACCACTTGAACTAAAACTTGTTGCTCAAGCGATCACGATGAATGTCTTTGTAGTAGATGTAAGTGGCAGGCGTCTTGCCCATCGCGACAAACCACTGCGGGCAGTACGATGCCATCCAAATCACGTCGCTCTCGGTGACCGGGAAATAATCGTCGCTCAAACGATAGACGCCTTTTCCAGCCAGCATCTTCAAGCCGTGCTCCATGGTGTGGATTTCCACCAGAGGCAATGTCGCGCCGGGTTGATAAGTGAAAATGTTGACTGCCATGTCAAACTCTGGCTCGATCGGAAGCAGCGTTTGCAGCCGCGCGTCTTCATCGCCCATAAACGGTTCACCCGGCACATCGGCCGATTTCCCGACAACAGCCGTTGGAGCACTGAACTCGGGATGAGCGTTGTACTCTTTTTCGAAAACGACCAGCTTCGTTTCTTCGTCGGCGTTGATGACGTGCTGGGTGTCGGCAGGAATAAACGCGTAATCGCCGCAGTCGAGCGAGTGGGTTTCCTCGCCGATGGACAGTGAGCATTTACCACCTTCGACGTAAATGAAGCGCTCGATGCCGACGCCCGGCGAATCACTTTTACCGCCTGCTTCCATGGTGGCAGTGTACTGTGTGAACCGCGCGCCCATTTCAGATGAGATATGGACGACGGCCGATGCTTTCTCCCAACCGACCAGCGGTGAATGAACGTGAGTGTCAGCCGTGATCAGCGCGTAGTCATTTGCGAGCTTGCTGCGTGTGAAACCAAATACGTCCATTAAATTTCCAATTCAGTCTACTTCTAAAAACGAACTCAAATTTCACACGAAGCGAATCTAACCATCGAAAGATTCTGAGATTCGAACCAATGCGTCGACCATGACTCTCATCGCCGCTTCAATATCTAGAGGCGACACATACTCACCAAAATTATGGCTGACACCGTCCTTGCATCGCACAAATAACATACACGATGGCGCAACCCGCGCCATGATCATGGCGTCGTGACCGGCGCCGCTAACCATTGTCTTTTTCGTCTGACCAAAATTTTTGATGCTGTTCAGGATGTGGTCAGTCAGTTGGCTGTCCATTGGCGTCGCTGCAGTTTTTTGCTCACTGACGACCTCGCCAGCGACATTTCGCGCCGCAGCAATCGAATCGATGGCCGATTTGATCATCTTAAACGATTCTTCACGAACGTTGTCGTTCTCATGCCGCAGGTCTAACCGCAAATCGGCTCTGGCGCTAATCACATTCGATAGACCCGGATGAGCTTTTATATATGCCACTGTTGCGAAGAGCCCTTCAGTTTGCTGACCGATTTCTTCGATTTTCAAAATTAATTCTGCAGCCGCAGCAAGCGCGTCCTGCCGCCGATCGTGAGGAACGGTACCAGCATGGCCTGCCTCGCCGGTGAAGCAGATGTCTGCGCGTGTCTGCCCAGCGATCGCCGTCACGACGCCGACGGGTAAATCTTCGCATTGCAGCAAATCAGCTTGCTCGATGTGAGCCTCCATAAACCCAGCAAGATTGCGTCCGCGATAGGAAGCCGATTCGATGGCGTCAACTCGACAGCCAAACTCACGTAGTGCATCGCGCATCGAAATCGAATCTTGATCCACGCGATCAAGGGCCTCGGCGGTCAACTCTCCCGTCATTCCAAGCGACCCGATAAAGGGAAACGTGTAGCGAATCCCCTCTTCCTCGGAGAACCCGACAATATCGAGGTCAAAGTTCAAATCAATTTTCGCTCGATGGAGAATCTCAGCCACGCCCAATCCCAATAGCACGCCAAGCGTTCCGTCAAATCTTCCGGCATCGATCACCGTGTCCAAGTGCGATCCGATCATAAACACGGGTCGATTAGTTTTTGTCGTTACAACGCGCGAAGACTTCGTTCCGATAAAATTGCCAACCGCGTCCAATCGGCAGTCCATGTCAATTTCATGAAACCAACTTTCGAAAAGTTGATGTGCATTTTTCATCGACTGCGAACAGAACAGACGAGTCAAACCTTTATCGCAGTCGGAGACAGATGCTAAAGCGTCGCAGCGCTTAACAATTTCTTCAACGACCGGAAGAATATGCTCCTCTGCAATCGTTTGATGGAGTTCGGAATTAAGCATTCTAAAAATTATGAAGTCATCGAATTAAGAATGCTTGCAGATTGTGTCGTCGGCAAGCGTCGCTCACGTTATATTAGTTGGAGAGGAAATCGAACCAACGTGTGACCTTTGAAAAAGGATCCAATGCGCGACCATATCTTACTCTTTGTCAATGGAAAACGAAATCGCATTGTCGGTGCGGATGCATTTCGGACCCTATCCGATTTTCTGCGTCGCGTTTTAAGCCACTGCGGAACGAAGATCGTTTGCTCCGAGGGCGATTGCGGATCCTGCAGCGTGTTATGCGGAACGCCCAATCTTGAGACGAAGAAGTTTTCTTACCGACCAATCGACTCGTGTATTCGATTCGTCTATCAGTTAGACGGCTGCAATATTGTGACGGTCGAAGGTCTTACCGACAACGCCGTTCAATGCGGAAACCTAAACGGCGTCCAACAAGCGATGATCGATTGCCATGGTTCGCAGTGTGGTTTTTGCACGCCCGGTTTCGTGATGACGATGACGGGCATCCTCGAAGATAAGCAACAGCCAACGGAAAACGATTGGCGACGCGGTCTGACGGGTAACCTTTGTCGTTGTACAGGCTATACGCCAATCATCGATGCTGGCTTGCAAAGCGACGCGCAATCGACGCCGGCAATGAATGAGTGTTTTGAGCCTGCGGCGATGCTCGAGACGATCGGTGATGCGACAGGAGAAGAGATCAAAGTCACCTCCGATTCCCAAACGATCTACAGCCCGACGACGATCGATCAAGCAGTCGAATTCCTCGGGCAACATCCAGAGGCGCGAGTTGTCGCGGGAGCCACTGATGTAGGCGTTCAGTTCAACAAAGGGTATTGCGAAGAAACAGTGTGGCTTGATTTGAATCGCGTTGCTTCATTGAAAACAGCATCAAATACCGGAGGCGCCATCGTCGCCGGATCGGGTGCGACTTGGTCTAACATCGAAACATTGATCGAGCAGGATCTTCCTCAGTTCCATCAGATTCTCACTTGGTTTGGTTCGCCGCAAATTCGCAACGTTGGCACGATCGGGGGCAACATCATCAACGCTTCGCCGATCGCCGATTCGTTGCCGTTGATGTTTGTCTCCGATGCCGAACTTCAGTTACGTGACAAAAACGGCACGCGCGAGGTTAACATCAACGACTTCTATCAAGGCTACAAGAAGTTTGATTTGAAGCCCGGTGAGTTGCTGTCCCAAGTTCGCATTCCGTTGCCCGAAGAGGACGAGGAGTTGCGGCTGTATAAAATTTCTCGCCGTCAAGACATGGACATTTCAACTTTCACCGCGGCGATCAAGATGAAGCTCTCCGGAAGCACGATTCAATCCGCCGCAATCGCTTACGGAGCCGTCGGGCCAGTCGTCTTGCGGTTGCCCAAGACCGAATCGTTTTTGGCCGGCAAAGAATTAGACCAAGAAACCATGACAGCCGCCGGTGAAATTGCGGTGAGTGAAATCACACCGATCACCGACGTTCGAGGCGGCGACGAATATCGATTCCAGTTGGCGCGGAGCGTGCTTTTGAAATTCCTTCATGAAGTGCGGCCCGAAGGAGTACTCGCATGAATGAGCATTCCAATAATAAGCTTCAGCGTGTGAAAGTATCTGGCGGGAAGTCTGTAGGACAGTCCATTCCGCACGACTCGGCGATCGGACACGTTACCGGAGCCGCGCCCTATATCGATGACTTGCCACGGCGCGTCGATGAGTTGTTTGTTGGTTTCGCCGGTTCGCCGTTTGCGTCCGGCAGGATTGATTCGATCGATATTGAGGCCGCAGGGCAGGTTGCCGGTGTGGCCTGCGTTTTGACGCATAACGATGTTGGCCCGCACAATATTTTCGGACCACTGTTTTGCGATGAGCCTTTTTTGGCTGACGTAGAATTGTTGTACGTTGGCCAGCCCGTCGTGATTGTCGCTGCTGAAACGGAAACGGCATTGGCTGAGGGAATCAGCAAGGTCGTGATCAATGCCACGGAGGCAAAACCGGTCCTGAGCATTGACGAAGCGATCGAGAAACAGAACTTCATCGGACCGCGCCGGCAGATCAAACGCGGTGACCCGGCGACAGCAATTGCTAACGCTGCCGAAAAGCTTTCAGGAAAATTTCGCATCGGCGGACAGGAGCAGTTTTACCTTGAATCGCAGGCCGCGGCTGCGTTCCCGGGCGAACAGGATCAATTGATCGTTCACTCGTCGACGCAGAATACGACCGAAGTCCAAACGATGGTTGCTGAGGTGCTCGGGCTATCGATGCACCAAGTCGTTTGTATTTGCAAGCGAATGGGCGGTGCTTTCGGTGGTAAAGAAACGCAGGCAGTGATCCCCGCTCTGATGGTTTCATTGGTAGCTCAGCGTACCGGTCGAGCGGCGAGGATCGTTTACGACAAAGACACTGACATGTGCGTTACTGGAAAACGGCATGCGTATGTTTGCGACTGGGAAGTTGGGTTCAAACCTGATGGCCAGATCGTTGGTCTGAAGTGTGATTTCTACTCCGACGGCGGCGCAGCGGCTGACCTTTCGACGTCAGTTATGGAACGCACGCTGTTGCATGCTGATAATTCATACTTTTTTGAACATGCCGAATTCAACGGGCAGGTTTGTAAAACAAATGTTCCACCTAATACAGCCTTCCGTGGTTTCGGTGGACCGCAAGCCGTAGCTGCAACAGAGAATATCATTGAACGAATTGCCGAATACTTGAAGGTTGATGCGTTTGATTTGCGATTGAAAAACACGTATGGACAAACAGATCGCAACGTAACGCCTTACGGCCAGCTGTTCACGGGCAATCACATGACACGGATCATGGAGACGTTGGCTGAATCTTCTAAATATCGAGAGCGCGTTGCGGAACTATCGAAGCGTAACGATGAAGACAGGATGAACTTGCGCGGTATTTCGATGACGCCGGTTAAGTTTGGTATCTCTTTCACAACCAAGTTTTTGAACCAAGCCAACGCGCTAGTTAATGTTTACACCGACGGCACTATTCAAGTTTCCACTGGCGGCACCGAGATGGGCCAAGGGCTCAATACGAAGATCCGTCAGCTGGTTGCTGATGAGTTCGGCGTCAATTTTAGCAACGTGATCGTGATGCCAACATCCACAGAGAAGAACAACAACACTTCGCCGACGGCAGCTTCAGCCGGAACGGACCTTAATGGTGCCGCCGCGGTCAACGCCAGCCAGATCATTAAGAAACGGCTTGCCGATTTTGCCGCTGATCTGTTTGCGTCACCAGAAAGAGGACTAATACCGTCACCCGAACACATCGAGTTCGCCGATGGCATCGTTAGCGACGCGCGGCAACCGGGAAGCCGTATTCCTTTTGGCGAGCTTTGTAATCGAGCTCGTATGGAACGAATTGATCTCGGAGCTCGAGGCTTCTACAAAACGCCGGGCGTGGACTTCAATCGGGAGACTGGAAAAGGGAATCCTTTCTTGTACTACACCCAAGGTGCCGCTGTTGCCGAAGTTTCGATCGACCGGTTTACGGGAGAACTGACAGTACCACGAGTCGATCTTTTGATGGACATAGGCAAATCGATCAATCCGAAAGTCGACATGGGTCAGATAACCGGCGGCTTCATTCAGGGAATGGGATGGGTCACGGCAGAGTGTTTGGTGTATGACGAAAAGGGAAGTCTGCTTTCTCACTCACCAACGACTTACAAGATTCCAGCGATTACGGATGTGCCTCCTGAGTTCAATTGTGCATTCTTCCCCAATGAAGATAACTTGCATTGCGTTCGGAGAAGTAAAGCCGTCGGTGAGCCACCATTGTTGCTAGGTGTTGCAGCGTGGACTGCGGTAAAAAATGCTCTATCGTTTTTGCCAAACGGTCATGATCCCAATCTGAGATTACCGGCGACCGGCGAAGAGATCTTGCGATGCGTGACGGAGCAACTAAACGGTTGATCTAATGTCGCATCAATGAAAAATGATCTCACCCATATCGAAGCTCTTTCGAAGATCGCACGCACTGGTGCCGCATTCGTAGTCGTCACAATGGTCGAGGCAACCGGCAGCACTCCGCAAGATCCGGGGACTCGGATGTTGGTTGACCAATCTGGTCTCGTTCATGGTACCGTTGGTGGTGGTAAAGTCGAACATGTTGCGATTGAACATGCCAAGAAAATGCTCCTCGAGGTGTCCAAGAATCGAGAGCTTGTCGATTGGAATTTGCAGCGTGACATCGGTATGACCTGCGGCGGGCTAGTGAAGCTGTTCTTTGAAGTCTACAACCGAAACGATTGGCATATCGCAGTCTTTGGTGCCGGTCATGTTTCTCAAGCGCTGGTGCGGCTACTGTTGACGCTTGATTGTCGAGTGACCTGTTTGGATTCCCGATCTCAATGGCTGGACAAGATTGGTGACGATCAGCGATTGACGAAAATCTGTACCGAAGACCTTACAGAATTTGCGGCGTCGTTGACGAATTCTGACTATGTGATCTGCATGACGATGGGGCATTCGACAGACCGGCCAGTGCTATCAACTATTTTTAAGAGCGGAATCGAACCGGCGTATCTTGGTGTGATTGGCAGCAAGTCGAAACGAGGAGCATTGATTCGCGAGCTGAAAGATGAAGGAATCGATGCAGATATTGCAGAGCGGTTTTTGTGTCCGCTGGGCCTACCGATCGGATCGAACCAACCGGCAGAAATCGCGATCAGTATTGTCGCGCAATTGTTAGAAGTTCGCGACGCGCAGATTGAAGCCTAATGTCAGACGACGGACTTGTCGATTTCTCCAAAGCAAATGCGACATAGAGTCTCAAACAAACAGCGGCACAAAATCAAACTTATCGACGTCAAACAATCCTTTGTCGCTGATCTTTAGCGATGGGATAACCAGCAGTGCCATGAAGGACAACGTCATGTAAGGCGCTCTAAGATTAGTCCCCATCGTTTTGACCTTTTGGTCAAGCAGGCCGTATTTTTCGCCAACCTCCTGACACGAACCAGTCGACATTAAGCCCGCTACAGGCAGTGGCAAAACGTCAGTCATTCCGTCGACGGAAACAGAAAGTCCACCCTGTTCACTCACCACAGCGTTGATGGCGGCGACCAATTCATCATCGCTGGTGCCAACAGCGACAATGTTGTGAGAATCATGGGCGACAGATGAGGCAATCGCACCAGATTTTATTCCAAATCCAGTCACAAATGCGACCGAGGGTTTGGCGGACGTGTATCG
>CAZDBE010000043.1:0-20183 GCA_964503675.1 uncultured Pirellulaceae bacterium
AGCAGCTATCGATTCCGCTGACTGTTGGTGGCGGCGTTGGTTCGGTGAAAGATGCGGGTCGCCTGTTGAATGCAGGTGCCGATAAGGTCAGCATCAATTCGGCGGCGGTCAACAACCCGGATCTCGTAAACGAAATGTCCGTTCAGTTTGGAGCTCAATGTACCGTGGTCGCGATCGACGCCAAACGCAAGACGGACGATCCGGAGTTGTGGCAAGTCATGACGCGCAGTGGTACTCAAGGCGAGGGCATTGATGCGGTAAACTGGGCGACTGAAGCTCAGCAGCGCGGCGCCGGCGAGATCCTATTGACCAGTTTTGATCGTGACGGCACACGCAGCGGATACGATTTAGAATTGATGTCGGCGGTGACCGCCGCGTGTGCGTTGCCAGTGATCGCTTCAGGTGGCGCCAATTCAGTTGAACATATGGTCGAGGCCTTTGCTCATGGTGCCCATGCAGTACTGGCGGCCTCGATTTTTCACGATGGCAATATGACGGTAGGTGATGTGAAACAAGAGCTACTCAAAGCCGGAGTCAATGTTCGCCAATGATTGTTCCCAAACTTACCCTTGACGTTTCGTTGTTGGAAACAGCAGAGTCGCGCGAACAACTCCTGTCGGAGATTCGGCACGCGTCCCTGTTTGGTTCCGCGTGCCTTGTTTCGACCAGCGCACTCTCTGAAGACCAACTTGCGGCGCTTGGCCGCGTCATTAAACAATCTACTGGGTTTGTTAATCTGCAACTTCACTTGGCAGGTCTTGATGACCCGTCAGCACTCGAGTTGTTGAACATCGGTGCGGCACAGATCGTGGCCACTGCCAAAGAGCGTGGTGCATTCGAATCAATTCCTGACGACCGAATTCTCATTTTTAGAACGTCTATCGAAGGTGTAAGCAAAGGCGATCAAGTGTTTGTTGAATCGCCAAAGGTAAATCAGTTGGTCGATTTGGAAAAACAGCGCATCGATGTTTGCGTGGACTCAGCGTGGCTGGATCAAAACTCCGAAGCGGTCGTCGACTATTACTGTGGCGTTTTACAGTCCGATCGTCCAGACGGTTTGTGGCCGACGATCATCTGCGATTCGTTGGGCATCGCGTTGGGGCTGGCGTATTCGAATCGGGAAAGTCTATTACACGCGGTTACCCATCGCCAAGGCGCTTATTGGTCGCGCTCGCGTGGCGGTTTGTGGGTCAAAGGGCTGACCAGCGGAGCGACGCAAGCGCTACACGCAATTCGGTTCGATTGTGATGCCGATTGCTTGCGATTCACCGTTACGCAGGATCCACCCGGATTCTGTCACCGCAAGACGCACACTTGTTTTGGTGAAGAGCGATCGATTGCCACGGTTGTACAAAGACTCAAAGATCGCATCGATTCGCCAGATGCCAAATCGTTCACTCGAAAATTGGCTGGCGATGCCGAAATGCTGCAGAAGAAGCTATTAGAAGAGGCAGGGGAACTTGCCGAGGCCAATGAAGGCGATGATCGGTATGAGGTCGCGTGGGAGGCGGCCGATGTCATGTACTTCTCGTTGGTCGCCATGCTAAACAACGGCGTGGGGCTGGACGAGGTCTATGCTGAACTTGCGCGGCGAATGAATCGAATCGTGCGTCGCAAGAATAAACTGGAATCCTGAAGTGACCGAAATCATCAAACAAATCCGCGCGGCAGAGTTCTCCGCCGACAATCTGACGCATTCCATCGATGCTGCGACTTTGGCTCAATCGCAGGCGATCGTTGACCGCGTGCGCGCTGAAGGTCTTGATGGTGTACGGCATTTCGCCACCGAGTTTGGCGAGCGTACAGTTGACCAACCTATCCAGATCGATCGGTCTGAATTGGAAGCCGCCAGTAAACGCATCGATACGGCGGATCTCGCGTTGTTGCAGCGCGTTGCCGATCGTATTGAGGTTTTCGCAACGGCACAGTTGAATTCGATTTCTGAGATCAGCATTGATGTTCCCGGAGGAACGGCTGGCCACACGATCGAGCCGATTCGCAGTGCAGGATGCTATGCTCCGGCCGGACGATTTGCGTTGCCTTCGACAGTGTTGATGACTGCCGTGACCGCCAAGGTTGCCGGATGTCAGCGTGTTGTGGTGGCGTCACCCAATCCGTCCGACATCATGATGGCGGCGGCGTTTGTTGCGGGAGCCGATTCGATGCTGGCCATCGGCGGAGCGCACGCGATCGCAGCAATGGCCTATGGCTTCCATTCAGTTGAAGGTTTCGAAGGATTCGAACGTTGCGATTTGATTGCTGGACCCGGCAACCGCTGGGTTACGGCCGCCAAGAAAATTGTAAGTGGCGATTGCGGAATCGACATGTTGGCTGGTCCGTCCGAATTGGCGTTGGTATCCGATGGTTCTTCCGATCCAGCCATGATCGCCGCAGATCTATTGGCTCAGGCCGAACACGATGTCGACGCTCGTCCGTTTTTGATTTTGACCGACGATTCGATCGCCGAAGCTGTGAGTGAGCAATTGGAATCACAGTTGAAGGAATTGCCCGGAGAGGATGTAGCTCGGCAGTCTCTGGCCAATAATGGGGCGATGATCATCTGTGATGATATCGAACAAGCGATCGAAATTTGCAATCGACTCGCTCCCGAGCACTTGGAATTACACCTCGCCGATGCGGCAGCCGTGGCGGAAAAAATTCAACACGCCGGCTGTATCTTTATCGGTCACCAATCGGCCGAAGTCTTTGGCGATTACGGCGTTGGCCCGAACCACACATTGCCGACAGCAGGAACAGCTCGCTTTACAGCGGGGCTCAACGTGTTTACGTTTCTGCGGATCCGAACTTGGTTGAAGCTTGACAGTGCTCCGCAGTCGTTGATCGACGACACGGCCCGTCTTGCGGAAATCGAAGGCTTGATCGGCCATCAGCGTTCTGGGTTGAAGCGAAAACGATAAGCTATCGTTTGTTTAACCGTTAGCCGAAGGCGTACGCGAGTACCTCAAACCACGTGCGCTTTCGCGCTGACGGTTATACCCAAAAGGCGCAGGTTCGACATTTGTTGAACCGTATAGCGATTAGATATAAGTGGTCCACCCGGAATCCAATCCTCGAAACGGAGTAATCCATTTCCAAGTCTGTGGTGGCTTGCCTTCTTTGATGGGATTCTCAATTACATAGTTAATCGCGTCTTCGATCGCTTGCTCGCTGTCCAAATAGACTTTCCACTGGTGTCTGGCCCACATACCAGGTGGTCGCTTACCCGTCGTGGCATACTTACTTAATGGGTGTCGCTTATCTTCGATTAACTCACGAGTAGCTGCTCCCTTGAGCAAATTGGCGATTTGTTCGACCTTATATTGATGCCGACCAATCACCAAATGTGTATGTTGCGGTAGTATTGCACAGGCCCAGATGGCGTAGTCGCTTGACTCAGACTTTTGTCGAAAGCCGTTTGCGACGGACAAGGCTTGGTGCCCGTTGAGCGCTACTGGTGGATACAGCAGCGATTGTCGCAAATTGTTACGCTGAGCAAGTTCTCTGGCGGACAATTGAGCCAGCGTACGTTGTTCCAAGTTTCGAGTCGTCTTACCAAACCGAGCCAATTCCCAGCGGGCGACGAACAACGACCACGACCCTCGTGGGTCATTGGGCAACCAGAATCCGAAATGCGGCAAAATTACATGGTAACCGTGAATCATTGCTACCTCGCAAACGTATCAAAGCCGTTTAACCGGCAAGTTGCATATAGGAGCGCGTACGCCTTCGGCTGACGGTTAAACGAAACGCATGGTTTTCTTTCTGATCAAGTGACAAACTACTCCTGCTCGTTTTTCAATACCGCCACGAAGGCCTTTTGAGGAATGTTGACGCTGCCGAATTGCTTCATCTTGGCCTTTCCTTTTTTCTGCTTTTCCAGCAGCTTCTTCTTCCGCGTCACGTCGCCTCCGTAAAGTTTCGCAGTAACGTCTTTGCGGAATGGAGCGATCGTTGAACGGGCAATCACCGTGCCGCCAATCACACCCTGAATCGGGATCTTGAATTGGTGACGAGGAATCTCTTTTGCCAGTCGCTCGCAATACTGCAGTGCCCGGGTGCGTGCTTTTTCGCGGTGCACCAGATAGGACAGCGTGTCGACCGGCTCCTTATTGACGAGGATGTCTACCTTCACGATATCTGTTTTGCGGTATTCAATCGGTTCGTAGTCGAACGATCCGTAACCGCGCGTGATCATTTTCAACTTTCCGTAGAAGTCAAACAACACCTCGCCCAGCGGCATTTCGCTGGTGACTTCGATGCGACCCGCCGACAGATAATTCATCGTCTGGCTATCGGATCGGTGCTCGCGACATAGTTCCATCACCGGACCTACATGCTCTTCGGGAGTCAGAATCGATGCCTTGATAAAGGGCTCGGTGGCCGATTCGATTTGGGTAGGATCTGGCCAGTAACCCGGATTGTCGACCTCGATCTCCTTGCCATCTCTTAGCATTAGTTTGTACATCACTGACGGAGCAGAGATCACTAATCCGAGATCAAATTCGCGTTGCAGTCGTTCTTGAATAACGTCCAAATGCAACAGGCCGAGGAACCCGCAACGAAATCCGAATCCGAGTGCTGCCGAAGAGTCCTTTTCATAGGTCAGCGCCGCATCGTTGATCGCCAGTTTGTCCAATGCTTTGGTCAAGTCTTTGTACTGGTCGGTACTCATCGGATAGACCGAGGAAAATACGACCTGACGCGCTTTCTGATAACCAGGGATTGGAGCTTCTGCCGGTTTATCAACCAGCGTGATCGTATCGCCAATCTCAATATCTTGAACACTTTTAACGCCTGCCACGATGTAACCTACCTCGCCAGCGGTCAGCTGATCCTGCGGGTTCAAGCTCAACTGGTTGTATCCAACTTCATCGACACGGTAGTCGCGTCCGCCGTGCATGAAGTGGATGTTGTCTTTGGCTTTGAGCGTCCCTTCCATGATCCGAGCCTGCAAAATCACGCCTCGGTATTTGTCGAAATGGGCATCGAAGATCAGTGCTTTCAACGGAGCCGTCGCGTCTCCTTCGGGAGCGGGGAGGCTTGTGACAATGCCTTCGAGTACTTTCTCGATCCCTTCGCCCGTTTTTGCCGATACGGGAATGGCCGCGAATGGATCGAGTCCCAGTTCGCCGTCGATCGCCACTTGCGCCATTTCGATGTCGGCTGATGGCAGATCAATCTTGTTGATGACCGGCAATAACTCCAGATCGTATTCCAGCGCCAGATAAAGATTCGCAACAGTTTGTGCTTCGACGCCTTGGGAAGCATCGACGATGATCAGCGCTCCCTCGCAAGCCATCAGGCTACGGCGGACCTCGTGCGAGAAATCGACGTGGCCGGGCGTGTCGATCAAGTTCAGCAGATACTTCTGCCCATCGGGTGCTGTGTAGTCAAGCGAGACTGTATTGCTTTTGATCGTGATGCCACGCTCGCGCTCGATGTCCATTGAATCGAGTAACTGATCGTGGAAGTTGCGTTGTTCGACGCCACCACATGACTGAATCAGGCGATCGGCAAGGGTAGATTTTCCATGATCGATATGGGCAATGATGCAGAAATTACGAATGTGTTTCATGTTTTAACTTGAAAGTATTTATTGTTCGGAGGAACCAGATTCACCCAGTTCAAAATCCTCGATGCCCAAGTCTTCCATGGTTTGTGATAGTGTATCATCCGGCGAGGCGGAATCTTTGGGACTTGAGGAGGGTTCCGATGGTTCCTCGTCGTCTTCAATTTTTTGTACGCGCAAACGATTTCCCTCGACCGAGACAACTCGCACTCTCTCGCCTTGATCGATTGGGAATCCATTGCTAACGGCGTCAAATGGTTCGCCGTCGATCAGCACAATACCACTAGGGTACATCTTGGTTTTTGCCACGCCCGAGCGGCCGGCTTGATTGGAAATATTTGTGTAGTGTGATCCTTTGGGCAACACGGCATCTTCGCTGCGGTCGCCAATCAAGATCCTTTTTCCGATTGGTGTGTGAGGCCAGATTTTGACCGCGAAGGCGATCAAGAATGGCGTCGCAAGCACAATCAGCAACAGCACTCCCGCACCGAAGGCCAGATGATACCAGAAACCGGCCACAATGCTGGCGATAATCAATATCGCCGCGACAAGGCCAAAGACTCCGGCCGACGGCACAAACAGCTCCAAAGTCAGAAACAATAAGGCTACCGCTAAGCAGATCATTGACCAGTAGTGCATCGGTAGAGACATCACGCTTTTCCTTCTGACTGTATGTCTTTAGCTGCCTCATCCTCTTCAACTGCCTCGACAACCACCCGGTTGGCGACTGCCTCGACGACTTTCAGCTTGGTCCCTTTATCAATCACCAATCCCTGAGTAATGACATCGTACACGCGATTGCCAAATTTGGCGCGTCCGGAGGGCCGCAGCTTTGTCACCGCTTGGCCGACCTGACCATTTAAATGGCTGAAGTCGGCAGTTGCCTCTCGGTCGCCGCGCTCCTCTAACCCAGTTTCCTCACGCGCCGGCGGGGAGAGAATGATGCCTCGTAGGAAGGGTGTGTTGGGCAGTATTTTGGGCAGGATTAACACCGCCGACACTAGCCCGAATCCGGCACCAATGAGTGGAAAAAGTGACATCGGCAGTTGCTCTAACTGACGATAATTCTGCGGGATGATAAATGATTGGGCGGAGAGTACGATTCCGACTGCCATCATGATCACGCCTCCGAATCCAAAAATTCCCACTCCGGGAATCACAAACACTTCTATTATGATGAACACCCCGCCGACAACAAACAGCAGCACTTCAAACCACTCAGCATTGCCATTGAAGAACTGGCTCCAGAAATATGCCGTAAAACAGATCGCGCCTAAGAATCCTGGCACGCCAAGCCCGGGTGCCGACATTTCGGTCGAAATACAGAAATATCCGGCCAGTAAAAGCATGAAAGGCACGCCCGGCCTAGTCAGGAACATTGCCAGTGACTCTACCCAGCGATCGGTCTCGGTTTTGACCAACGGCGACGGAGGCTCGTTAAGTTGATAGAAGGCTTGGACTTCGTCAAACGTACCAAACGTCATCGTCGACAGTCCTTCTTGTCGCGCCGTAGTAGCGGGGATCCCTTTTTTCGTATCTAGCTGACCCTGTAATTTCCAGTCATCGGTGTCGGCAAGTTCTTCATGTTCGGGTTTTGACAGTAGACGTTTTTGACCGGATTGGTTGTTGCGATAACGTCCGACGCGAGTTTCGGCGTCGATCATTGCCATCAGAATAGACCAGTCTTTTTCTTTTTCGCTTCCGATTGATTTTGCATCCAGTTCGTAACTGCGGTGACGCGCTGGGGAAATACTGCCTGCGGGAGGTTCGTCGGGGGACGGCTTTGCGCCAAACCCGCCGATGGTGGCATCATTCTTCATCAAGGTCTGGTCACACGCCAGAGCAACCAAGCCGGCGCCAGAACTAGCCGATTTTTCGATCACGGCTGCGGTGCGAATCTTGGCCGGATCAAGTTCAGCGATGAAGCGTGCGGCTTTCACCGAAGCGTTAGGATCACCGGCACAGTCATTGAATTTCAAAATCAACAGATTCGATTTACTTTTCGTCATCGCAGGGATGACGGATCGTTTCAGCCATCGCGCCGAACGATCATCCAAAAAACTGGGCATCTCAATTGACGTCGCTTTCCAAGCTTCATCACCCAAAGCTTCGACAGTTAGGCTCTTCACCGGCACGTTCAACTGACGGGCGAGGTCGGATTTATTGTCTGTGATGAATTGAATCATACGGTACTGATACAGTTGCTCACTGGTCAGATCGGCTAACTCACCTGCCGGAGCGATAGTTGTACTTTCGGCGGTGGGATCGGCCGCTTCAAGCCGGTCGCGTTCTTGCTCGTCGACCCACTGGATACCATTTCGTGTTTTGACACGGTACAGGCCTGAACTTTTCGTCAGCATGCTGACGACAACCTCCACCGGCATTCGCGCCAGACGTTTCTCGGCGATACTGCGGTAGCCCAGTTCGGCAATCTCTCCACTGACTTTGTCACTGGCGGCGATCGAACCGAGCGTCGTTTCTCTGTCCATGGCAATGTTGTTGGCAGCGATGGCGACTAAGACAGCGTGGCCTTGTAACTTTCCGCGCACCGCAGCCTTGCTCTGCCGATTGATCGGGCGAATATAGGCCACCGTCTCGATGCGTTTCATTTCGGCAGACGTTAGAAAGTTGGCCAAGCTGCTACAGGCCCAAAAATCGCTTCCGGCTCCGGTGCGTTGGAGACTGGTTTCAAATTCCAGAACCGCCACCGCTCGATCTTTATTGGTTGGCGCTTGGGTCAGAAATTTCTGCAGTGTTTGCTGGACCAGTTGGCTGGAGCCGAGCGTGACTGGTAGCGGCACGCGGATGACAATGGCAGGACGCTGGGTGGTTGGGTCAACAGCAACCTGATCTTTGACTGGCACATCTTCGACAGGTTTTCCGAGCGTGATGGCGCATGACAATGCGTACGCTACCCCCATCATCAGGCCAATCAATATCGCAGACAGTCGCATCTTATACCGTGGAGAAGTCGAGCATATTTCTGGTGGAAGTTTAAAGTAGCCAAATTATAGGTCCGGCGCGCATGAAACTCCAACGGGCCTGAAAATCGAACTGTTTTGCCATTTTAGTGGCGGACCATCATTCAGGCGCGTAGCGGAACTCGGCAAGAGTTTCGTTTCTCCCTATCGAATCAGAGCGGGGCAGGGCACTGAAATCTGGACTACAACCAATCCCATCCCATGCTGGCGACATGGGGCGTGCCTTCACCATTGCTATCGGACGGTTTGGTTTCAGGGGCCATTCGCATTACCAATGTTTGCGCGGCTTCCAGTGCACCTTCAATTAAACCGCCGTTATTGTATGACGTTTCCGATGAAATTAAGTTAAGTCTGTCTTGCCATTGAACGCCCATCTTTAAGGTCAGCCCATACTGTGGGTGGCGTGTCTGCGGAACTCGGTCAGACTGGCTCGCCGTGAAGTCTTCTTGACTCCAGTCTTGGTAGCAGACGCTTTCGGGGTTCCCTGCTTGGTCTCCGAACAATTCGACAAGCTGTCGCGTAGCCAGCTCGATAAATTTTTCTGGTCCAAGTTTTTCGCGCGCCTCTGGAGGTAACCCTGCGAATCCAAATAGGCTGTAGCAGTCACCCGAGTTGGGCGAGGCATCGTGGATCTCGGTCAAAGGCCCCTTGTGACTGATCGCGGTGCCGCACAGACCGACTTCACGCCAGAAAGGTGTCCGATAGACTGCAAAAAATTTCGCGTGACCGGCCATCCAAGTTGGCGTTCGTTCTAACTGCTGTTGAGATTCCGGGGGCAGTTCAGGTGCGAATTCGATTTGGGCGGCCAGGCGAGGTGGGATGGCCAACACAACTTGATTTGTTGAAATGGTGTGTGCTCCTGTCGGAGTGTCGCAATGAACTTCTATCGTACTTTCAGCCGGATCGATAAGACGAATCGCCCGAGCAGCGTGTTGCAATTGGATCGTTCCGGGTGCGAGTCTAGATGCGATCGCCTCTGTCAGACGTCCGATGCCTCCAGAGATGCGAAGCGCACCGGTCATGGGAGAAGGTTCATCAAGTTGTTGTACAACTCCATCGGGTGATTGAAAGAGTATCTGGCCGTTGCTGAACTGCTCGTGATGGCCAATTCCAAACTTCTTCAGCAACCCCGCAATCAGTGGCTGGCCTTGCCAGAACCATGATGGGCCCATATCACATTGGGCGCCAAGACCACTGTTGGAGGTTCCCTGATTGTCGAGGGTAAGGACTCGCCCGCCAGTTCGCTCCCGTGCTTCCAGCAAAACGACTTTAAAGTCTGCGGTTTGCAATAGCCAAGCGGCGGCCAGACCGCTGATCCCACTGCCGATAATGACAATGGGTAAGCGCGAATCTGTTTGGTCGCCTTGTGAAGTATTCATGCCGGCCAGTCTAACATCGATCTTCATCGCCGTAGAGACAGTGGTCGAAAAGTAGTTCGTTAGCTTGCGGTGACAGTGCCACCTAGGAATCTTCGAAACAGAAAGAAACCGAACAGCCCGATCGCAGCAAGTGTGCAGAAACCGAGGAAGTTACCCACTGCAAACACAGCCAAATTTTCAGCGGACACTTGGAAACGAGTCAGCGAATCAGTCCACGCGTTAGAAATGCGGCTGGCAAAAGTGGGAGCCGTTTCGGGGACATGATTTCGCTGTTCTCGAATTTTCAAATTGATAGTCGTCAATGAAGTGCGATCGGTCAAATATCGAATGCGTCCTTCGATACGTTCAATTTCTTGCCGTACGCGTCCAAGTTCGCGTTCCACTTCGATCACGTGCTGAATCTTATGGTCAGACTTCTCAAGCAGTTTGACGATCCGCGCTTCGAGCTTTTTCTTATTGTTCACACGCGCCTTGGCGTCAAAAAATTCCTCGGAGACGTCGTCGGCGTCTTGCGACAATGATTCCGTTTGTCCAATCTCGCTGCTGGCAGTTAGAAAGGTTTGGTATTGATCGACAGGAATACGGATTGTCCACGAACCGGATCGGCTGCGCCCTTGCATCGATCCTACATTGGACTGCGCGACGAATCCGCCGTGTTGATCGACCAGCGATTGGACATCGCGCGGCACGCCGGCAAAATCTTCCACTACGACTCTCAAATTGGCGGTGTAAATAATCTTGCGGTTGGCGGCAGCATCGGAAACTTCAAAGGAAGTGGCTTGTTTTCCCAGATCTTTCTCGCCAGCTGCTTCGAACCCGCCCATACCTTCTGACGCACGCGCGTGACTGGAGACGGTCGCGTCCATTCTAGCTTCAGTGCGTTTATAGGCGGCAGCCATATGGTTTTTCTCATTACAGCCCAGCGTCGAGGTGAGGGCGACGAAAAGGAATGCCGTTATCAGTCCGATTTTGTTTGTTCGAGTCACGGATTGGGCCATGATCGGCTCCTAAAAGAGATTCTGTCTCTAAGACAAAAGCTAATACGGAGGAAGCTGATTCTTATTACGAACAAAAGTCTCAATTGGCCCAAAAAATTACCGCGAACGTTCTATCGCGGAGCGCACTGCGAAAGTTTTACCAACCCGATCGGCTGAATCCGCCTCTGCCAGACGATGAACGGCGTGAAGATGACGACGATCTGCTGGATCTGCGTCCCGAGCCGAAGTCTGGGAATCCGCTCGGGATCATAATCGATCCGCCGCCTATCGAGCGGTTTTTTCGCCGTCGGCGCTGCTCAGCTTGGCGGCGCTCGGCTGCTTGACGACGACGGACTTCATTTTGCGCGATCGCAATCGCGTTGGCGATCAGACTGATCGATTGCTGAGCTATGTTTGACGCCCCGTTGTAGTCGCCTCGTGAGAGCGCGTCTCTTGCTTGGTCCAGTGTGTGACGTACGCGTCGAGGATTGGCACGAATGCCGTAGCTGCCCGACCAACCCATCGCTGATCGATACTCGTTGGCCGCGCGCTCGATCGCCGCTGCGGCGGACTGAGCCCGGTCCAACTCCTGTTGCAAACTGGCTAAGGACTGTGTCGCCCGTGCCAACGTCTGGTCAGCTTCTTGATCTATCTGACTCCAGTTCTCATGCGGTGCCTTCAGCTGTGATGACAATTTATCGGCAACTCGACTAGCTTCTTCCAATTGCTGGACCCCCTGTTCTACTCGCCGGCTGTCAGTGATCTGATCCGTCTTTGACCGCTGTACGGTGCGCCCTGCACTGGCCAACAATTGCCGCAACGACCCGATCGATCGACCTGCTTCGTCATACATGGCTTGATCGATGTTGAGTAATTCACGGAACTGATCGAATTGCCCGTCGATGTCAGTGATCGATTGTCCTTCGGCCGTCGGATCTCGACGTCCAGTGGTGGCTTCAATCGATCGGCTGACGACGCCAAATTTTTCGTGCAACGATCGAGCGGTTTGTTGTGTACCGCGTGTCACGTGGTGCTGGTTGAGCGTCTCCTCAAGGTCGTCGAATCGAGTTTGGAGCTTTCCTATTCCTGCTTGATTGTCTGAAACCAACTGTTCCAGTGATTGAGCGTGGTCGGTCAGCAGTTGCAGGTTTTGCCGGGAGTGCTGTAACAGGCGCATGGCGCGCTGATAGCTTTCATCTGCTTCCAGCAGTCGTCCCTGTTTGTAAAACACTAGCGCGTCGTCGTTACAGGATGTCGATTGTTGTTGTTGACGGACTGCCATTCGGTATAGTTCTCCAGCAGACATCGAGACAGCTTCATAGATTGTCGTGGAGCCTTCGTCGCCATCGGCAAGATCTGTTTTTCCGTCGATGCTCGCCCCTTCAATTACTAGCGCACTATCAGCAAATCGACCTTCAATCGAATTCAGTAGTTCTCCAGAGGATTGAGCCGACCGTTTCAATGAATCGATTTCGCCCGTCAAATTTTCTGAATCACGCGGCAGTTCGTCGAGAATCCGCAAGGATTCGCTGGCGGTATGATTTGCTGTCTCAACCCACTCTAGCGATTCGGCAATGGAAAGTTCGGCAGCCGGTGGGTCGCCACGATCGAGTGAGGATTGAGCCGCCGCGTTATGTTCGGCTGCGAAGGCGAGACTGTCATTGGCCGCGCGATCACGCTCGGCCAGTACTTTGTCTGGGGCGAGTTTCAGACGTTCGGCGATCGTTGCTCGCGCTGACGCGACTGAATCACTGGCGGCAGCGATTGCGTTGGTTACTTCGCCGACTGACTGATCGTGAAGTTCGACAGCGCGCCCGACGGCAGCTGTGAATTTGTCAAAAGAACCACGCCACAGACTGATACTTTCCTCCACATTGGAACTCATCGCTTCGGTGGCTAGAGATTGCGCCCGGTCGGCAAAATCGTCCAGCGCCGCGTCGATCCATTCAACTTGGCGGTTGCGTTCTGCCAAAGCATTTGCATTTTTTCGCATCGATGGAATTGCGGATTTTCGTACGTCGACCAGTTCACGCGAAAGTTGATCGGCATTGGCTGCCTTCCGTAAACCGTCGGTCGCCGGTCCAGCGATTGCCGAGATTGGATCCGTTTTACCTAGAACCTCAGAGGCGTCTTGATCGGCCTGCGCCGATTTGAGTAGGTTCTCAAACAGTTGTGGAACGCTTAATAGGCTATCCTGCTCGGTGGCACTCCGAGCTTCTTGTTCGATGTCGTAAGCTTGATCGATTGCCGCCTGCAAATCGGTGTTGGTCGAGACGATTTGCGTCCAGCCACTTTCCACTTGGTCGATCGTACCACTGACGCGCTCCGACCGTTTGCGAAAGATCTTGAAAAGCTCTTTGAAGCTTAGTGAGATCGTTTTCTTTTTCTGGCCATCGGCATCTACCGAGTCTTGTGATTCAATTGGTCCATCGCCTTCGTCCCGCACGATTGAGATGCCGTCGTTCTCTCCGAACTCGATCGGTTGATTTTCCAGCATGTCATAACCTTCGTCGTAGCCGCGACTGCTAAAACGATTGGTCATCCGACGCCACCAAGACTGAGGCTCAATTTTCTCTTTGGCGCCTTCCATCACTTTATCAACGCTGTTGCTCATCACCAAAATATCGTCGATATCTTCAAGTGCGGTTTCAGAAAGCTCTTTAGTTTTACCTTGGTATCCCTTTCGTTCAATCGCCTTCCTATCGCCGACAACGATGTCAGCACGTTCGAGCAGATCACCGACGCCTTCCATTTCTTTGTTGACTTCGTTTTGCCGAGCCTCTAGTCGTTCAATAGCTCGGGTTTTTGAGGGGCCTCGGCGACGGTTTAGCCAAAATAGTAATCCAGCCACGAGAGTGGAGAGGAACCCTCCCACGGCCATTGCCGTTCGACGGATCAGCGACTGGCGAGCGGCGGTGCGCTGGCGATTATCACGCGAGGTCGCCAGTTGATCTTTGGCGGTCTTTAGTTCGTGTGCTGCAGCATTTAGGTGTTTTTGGAATTTACTATCGGCTTTGTCGTAGGCGTCACGAGCATCGGTCAGCATCGAATCGACGTTTGACAACGAACTGTCGATCGCGGAACTCAGATCGCCGGCATCGGAGGCAAGTTGTGTCCGTCGTTGGGTGAGTTGTGAATGCGAGTCCTCGAAACGAGCATATTCGTTGTATAGATTGATCCAGTCGTCCGAAGCATCGTCGATCTTCGAGACGTTTTCTCTTAATCCGCTAACGTTGGCTTCGCTGGCGGAGAGTGATTCTTTCAACTCTGCGAGTTGTGATTGGATTCCGCCGAGTTCGGGGCTGGTGAGGTCAGCGGTGGCTGATGGTTTGTCGTCCCGCACTTTTTTGGCATAGGATTTGATACGAATGAGTTTGTCTTGGATCTGGCTGACTTGTGCGGTAATGTCATCCATCGCGCGTTTGCGTTGTTGCTCACGCTGTGCGGCGATCTTTTGCTCTTGGGCAATTGCGTTTCGAAGTGGGGCATTGATCGATTTTACGGTGTCTTTGACGGCGTCGATGATTCGGCCTCCGCCGCGCATAGCGCGGTAGGCAGGGCGATCAAGTTTTCCGATCCAACGGTTTTGCCCCAGTCCGCGACGTGATTGAGCTTCCGAGGCGCGGTAGGAAAATTTTCGCTCGTTAAGGAACAGAATAAAAACAGCCGCGTCCCGTTCGCCAGTGACTGAGTTCACCTGGCCGCGAAAGGAGCCCACTTCCATCAGATCGCTCAAGGAGAGTTCGACGGCGTCCATTCCAACTTCAACTCGACCGTCTTCATTGGTGTAACGTTGTTTGGAGGAGTCTTCAATTAGGATTGCTGTCCAGTGCCCGCGCTTGTGCAACCAGCTTTCGAGCTCCACCAGTTGCGAGGGAGAGAGACCGAGATCGCCTTTGACGTACAAGTGTTGGTTGGGGCTCCACTTGCTAATGACCTCTCTAATATTCTCGAAGCGAAAGTAGTTGAGGCTTCCGCTGGAGGTAGTGGATTTGGATTTCTCTAGAACGACCGATTGAGCGCGCAGTTCGGAGACGGTGACCAAAGCTAGTAACGTTATTAGTAGGAGGCCGATGAAACGGTTGGCGTTTGCTTGGGCGCGGATTTTGAGACCAGTCAAGGGTGACCCTTCGAGTTATCGTTAGATGATGGCGCTTAAAGTAGCGGTTGGTTCATTCTAACGGTTGGCGTCACTGAGACAACGATTGGCGTTCGAGAGGATGTAATTCGGTAGGAAACCGAACCTACGTAGCTTCGGCTTTCAACCGAAGAACGGTTCACTACCGCCCGCTGATTCCGAATCCAGCCCAGTAGTACGGATGAGCCGCACCTGCTTCGTTTCGAAGAAATTTGATCCGATTGACCTGAGCCGTTTGAAGCGCGTCGTCTTTGTCAGCATCGTTTGCCAAGGCTCGAAAGAATTCAGTCATCAAGTCAGCAGTCTCCAGATCTGGGATCCTCCATAGCGTCGAAGCCACACTCTCGGCACCAGCCAGATGGAACGCCCGTCGAAGTCCTGCCACGCCGTTACCGTTTTCGATCTTGCCCGTTCCCGTTTCGCACGCGCTCAGCACAACCAATTCCGTTGAACGCAGGTCTAGCTTGGCGATCTCCGTGCCTGTCAGAACTCCGTCGTCGCCCAAAATTTCAGCCGTCTTGTCATTGCATCCAGCTAACAAGAGACCACAGCTGGCCAGAGGGTCAACTTCCGAATTGTTGTCGCTTGCGTTGGCGTAGAAACCGTGAGTTGCGAATACCACCGATCGTGGACGCTCCAGTTGTTTGACGACGCTCTCAAGCGCGTAGGGGCCACGGAAATTGTCCGGTGCTTCACCACCGAGCCATGCTTTCATCGATGGTGTGATGGCTTTGGCTTCTTTGTCGGTGCCCGGCAACGACGTGGCGCGGAATCTAAACCCACCATCTTGATTGAAAAGGTTGGCGGATCTTGTTCGCTTCGCCGACCGATTGACCGGCTGCGGTGGCTTGCGAAACAGCCGCTGATCGGAAGAAGATTTGCCACTGGACGATTGATCAAACTGGGGGTTCGAAAAGATGGCCGGTTTGGTTTCGTTGGGTTGGTCAGACTGATTTCCAAGAACCAGTTCGCGCCCGCTGGCCGTTGTCGAGATCGCGAACTGCTCGATCAACCACCGTGCTTTGCCACCTTCATCATCGCCCGCATCCGTTTGTTGCACTGGTAGAGCATTCCACGGAACCAACCACAACTGACCATCGGGGCTGAGAATCAGGCGGCGTGTTTTGGGGTCGATCTTTGTGGCCAGAGGTTTCCAGACTACGTCAGCGAGTGTTGCGAGTTTCGCTTCGACAATTTTGACAGCCCCTGCATCACCGCGCTGTTGGATGGTTCCACCTTCGCCGCCGGCGTTGGTGATTTCTTCACGCGCCTTATCAATGAGCCCATCGATCATTTTTGCATCACCAAGATCGACACGTGCAATATCACCAGTTGGCGGAATGATCCACGCCACGTAGTGCGGATCTAGGCGACGTTCTTTCCAAGTCCGCGCTTTGTAGTCGATCAGATAATGGCGGGCGATGTCGATCAGAACGGCATCATCTGGAATCGCTTTGCGGACTTGCTCCAGCGTAACCTGTTTCAGTTCTTGATTTGGTGTTTTGGATTCCGCTGCGGCCAGCGCCGTTTCGGCAATCCCTTTTCCATTGGCCAACCAACCTGCTGTGCTTTGTAAGACCTTTTGGTTGTCTGGGTTTTGATCGGCGAGGGCAAGGCTGTTATGCAGCGTGTGGTTGAAAGTCTGCCCCATAAAGTTCTGTTGTTCGTTGGTGCTAAGTCCGGGGAGTACATCCCACGCCGCAAGGTTGGCGATGTTGCGAGCGGAATCAAACGCCGCGATAGCGGCATCAATGTTATTCGTGACAGTCTCCAACCCGGCAAGACAGGTAAACGTTCCTGCGGAGAACGGATGGCGGTCACCGCGCGCCTTGAGCATTACTCGGGCTGCCTCGGTCAGATTCTTGCGACCGTTCTCATAGTCTTGGACATTGGCTTGAGTTGATCCTAAATTGTGCAACGCAGTCGCTGTGGACGGGTGGTCAGTACCGTGTATCTCGGTTGAAAGCTTGACGGTTTCGATTAGCAGCGGCAGTGCTTCGTCGTGTTGTCCTAATTCGTCCAAATGCTGACCCATATTCCCTTTGATCTTTGCATACCACGGGTCCGTTCTTTGAAGTTTCTCTTCTGCAATTTTAAGTGCGCGGCGGTATGCGGTTGTCGCTTCTGAGAATTTTCCGCGCTTGTTGTACATGAGGCCAACATTGTTTAGGGAAGTGGCAATTTCAGCGTGGTCGGGGCCGTAGATCTTTTCATAGAGTTTAAGTGATTGGGTTAGCTTTTCTTCTGCCGCATCCAAGTCACCCAGTTTCATTGATGCCATGCCAAGATTGTTGTACATCAGGGCGACTTGGGGGGAACCAGCGCCAAAAATTTTAATATTCAGGTCCAGTGATTTTTGATTGTAGATTTTTGCGGTGACAGGATCGTTGATCTCGTTTAGTAAGCCCGCCATGTTGGTGTAGCCTTCCGAGAGATCCTTCTGGCCAGCCTCACCCAAACCGGCGAGTATTTCGATGCCTTTCACGTAGTATTCTTTGGCCTTGTCAAAATCGCCTTTCAACTGGTGAATCGAACCCAGCGTGATCAAGGACTTACCAAAGACAATTTGATTGCGGCCGAGGTGCTTGAGAATCTTCCGGCGCGTGTTTCTAGCTTGTTGCAGTGCTTTGTCGTACTGCCCAATGTCTCTAAGCAGGATGGCTCGAACCAGCCCAAAGCCGACGATGTCGGGGTTCGACGGCCCCATGAGTTTCCCTCCGAGGTCTTCTAATTCGCGCGCCGTTCCCGCTGCTTTGGCTTTTTCGTCACTTGCTTGCTGCTTTTGAAACTGCTGAAACAGACTTGTCAGTCTTTGCATGTCGGCGGGTGACTGAGCGACAGCAATGGGCGAAGACGTAAGGAGAAACACGAGCAAAACACAAGCGATCAGCGTTTTCGATTGAAAGGCATTGGCGGGTTGGCGACTCATAAATTGCTGTCTCGTTGGTGAAATATCCGGATACAAATGTTCGAACCATTTGAAAACGATTGAGCTGTAGAGAAATTCCATGAATTCTGTAGATCAGTTGTCCCAGCTGTTTCAGCGCAGCATGTCGGCGGGTGAATGAGCAGTTGAGACAACTGATCTACAAAGACGAATGCTATTCGTTGCCCTTTTCCGGCTGGTCGAGAACGACATCCGATGGAAAATCTGCGGCCGTATCGCCATCTCGGCTGCGCAGTCGTTTGTTATTCGAGTTACCGCTGGGTTGGTTCATAGGAATTTCCATGCCGCCCAAATCGGCCATCATCTTGTAGAGGTGATTCTCCATTTGTTTCTTGACCTTCTTGTGCTGCGAAGAACGAATCAAATTATTCTGCTCACCCGGATCGGCCTGAATATCAAAAAGCTCATCGGTGTCCCACAGTCCGTAATAGGTGATGTACTTGTACTTGTCGCTGCGTAGCGAGAAAACGGTCGGCGACTGGGGAAAGTTTTTCTCCCAATAGTACGCGTACAGAAAGTAATCGCGCCAAGGAATATCTTCACCCTGCGCCAGCGCAAGGAAGCTCTCGCCATCCATGTGAGGCGGTTTTTGCAAACCCATGGCTTCCATGATGGTGGGGGCAATGTCGATGTTGGCTACCATTTTGTCGACCTTCGCACCACCGGCGAACAGGTCAGGGCACTGAGCCAACATGGGAACGCGAATCGACGTTTCATAGGCCACACGTTTGTCGATCAGGCCGTGTTCTCCAAACATGAATCCGTTGTCGCCCATGTAGATCACCAAGGTTTCGTCATGGATGCCCATCTTTTTCAGCTGGTCCATCACCGCGCCCACACTGTCGTCGACTGAACACAGTGCCTCGCAATACTTTTTGTAGTACTGCTCGATGTTGAGATCACTGTGATAGGGGAAGTCGACGCCGTGCCAACTGTTGCGCTGATCGAGCAACCAGCGCGGTCGATTCAGTTCGTTTTTCTCCACCTTCGATTCGCTGGTCGAGCGTGCAAAAGGCTTATTCGAAAATTTTTGGGCGTACTTTTCTTCTGGAGTAAAGTTTGAATGAACGGCTTTGTGCGAGAGGTACAGACAGAACGGCTGCGCGCGATCGGTTTGTTCCAGAAAGTCGATGGCATAATCAGTCAACAGAGTTGTGATATAGCCGTCTTGGGGAACGTCTTCGCCGTTGACGTTGATTGTGTACTTGGGGCTCGGCGGCAGGTAGTGACCTTGACCGCGAAAGCTGACCCAGTAGTCGAATCCGGGTCGTGGTTTGTCACTGTGACCGCCCATGTGCCACTTACCAACGTATCCCGTTTTGTAGCCGGCCTTTTGTAGATACTGCGGGAAAAACTGAGTGCCCTCTGGGACCAATCGCTGGTTGTCGATGACGCGATGCCGAAACGTATACAGACCCGTAAGGATCGACGCTCGACTTGGCGAACAAAGTGACGTCGTCACAAATGCGTTCTGCAGATGAACGCCCTGTTTCGCCATTTGGTCCATGTGGGGCGTTTCAGCAAATTGATGCCCCATGAAACTCATCGCATCGTAACGGTGATCATCGGAAAGGATAAACACCACGTTGCGTGGTTTGGCACCATCAATTTTGACAGGGCTGATGTCGGTAGGAACTGGCGTTACCGAAGGCGCTTCTTCTGGTTGATTTGCGGCGGAGGATTTGACTGGTAGTAACAATCCACAGGTAAGTAAAACGATCGTCCAAAAATTCTTCACTGCGCAGCTCTCCATCAGTCATGCAATCAATTGAAAGTTATGCGAATACCATCGCCGACGTCATGCTGCGATGCTACGGGGAATTTGAAATTTTCATTAAACTTTGGCCACAAAATCACTTACTCTGCCGTTAAGTGCAGAGATAGAACCATTCAGATGACAGATCAAGTCTTGATGAACAAGTAACGGAAGAAAAGGCGCAACCAATAATTTTACGATGACACTGTTTCAGTTAGGCCGACGCCAGCATCGAACTATGAAATTCATGTTTTGTGCAGCAAAAGAGATTCAAGTGGTTGCCTCGCGCAGTGGAGGGTCATAGAGTGAGAACAGACAGATGGATCGTTCAGACTTATTCAAGGAGCTCCCTTGACCACAGAACAACCTTTACTTCCCCGAATTGCTGCCGGCGAAACCGAGGCAGTTAGTGAATGCCTCGATCGTTACGGTGGGT
>CAZDBE010000043.1:20193-25532 GCA_964503675.1 uncultured Pirellulaceae bacterium
GGCAGCGGCTCCGCCGAGAAGGCCGAGAGCGTGACGGCGGTTTAGTGTGGTCATTGGCGCGACGCTATTGCGCCGACGTTCAACTGGCGGAGGACTCAGTCCAGAATGTTTTCTTGCATCTTTGGGAAGTGTCTGATCGTTTTGATGAGAGTATCGCCAGCGAGACAACCTTCGTGGCCATGATTGCGCGTCGCCGCTTGATAGATGGGCATCGCAAACAGAAGCGAGTTTGCCATGTTACAGATTGTGATTTTGATGAATTGCAAAATGAGGTCGCCGATCCCACTGAAAGAATCGAACTTGAAGAAGAGGCGGCTCTTGCGGAACGCGCTCTCAATCGGTTGCCCGTTGATCAGCAACTGGTGATTCGAATGAACGTCTTTGACGGTTTGTCACACGCGTGCATTTCTGACCTAACCGGGTTGAAACTGGGGACAGTGAAGACGCATATTCGACGAGGGTTGATTAAGGTTCGGGAAGCGATGTTCTATGAAACAGGTGTTGGTGATCGAATCGACGATGAGGCTGTCGTCTTTCAATACCGTGAGACTGTCGAGAAAGATTCTTCAACAGATGCCGGTGTCAGTGCTTTGAAATTGTGAAACCTGACTCCGCTTGCAATTCCATTCTCCTACTTACCTAAACAGCGTGTGTGTTAGACTTTCGAGTCGGGCAACTTCATGAAGAACAACAAAGAACCAACCCCCAACACGTTTCAGGATGACGCAATAGGGCCGGCCTGGCAAGACGCTGAGATGCCGATCCGTCTGCGGCAGGCGATCATTGCCGACGGGATGGCATACGTCGACAAAGCCTATGGAAGTGGTAATAGTGACTCGCTCGAAAAGTGTACAGCGATGGCGTTAGATTCTGTTTCCGAGATGGAGTCTGAAAGTTCATTGTGTGAGATGCAACATTTTGCAGACGAGCCTTTCAGAGAATTTCGTCCGCGCGGTGTATATGTCGGGCGGCGGAATTCATTAGGAGCGGTGGCATCGATGGCACGGTCGGCCACATTGCAAGTTGGGAGATTAGCCAAGTCTGTTTCACGAATTCCTAAAGTGCGCGAGGTGAGTACTTTGATCGTTGCCGCGGCAGGTTTGTTGGCATTGGCACTATTTCTACGGCAGCAGCCTGACCCGGTCGATATCGTGGAGGCAACTGAGTTTGTATCGGTACTGGAAGAGGGCTCTAGTCTGATTTGGATGAATGAAGAATCTGTCAACCGCAATCATCGAGAGACGTTTTTGACAAATCCGCCAGTTGATATGGCCCGTTTGACTTGCCAATTGGAAGGTCAAACGAATGCTTCGGGAAATTGGTTGTGGAGCGACTCACAGCAAAAAGGCTTCGTAACATTTTCCGGATTGCCAATCAATAATCCCAGTCAGTTTCAGTATCAGGCTTGGATTTTCGATACTAAAGTCAATCAGAAGTATCCGGTAAGCGCTGGCGTGTTCAATGTCGTGAACGAAAACGAGTCCATCATTTTGTTGCTTCCCGATTTCAGGATCAACAAAGCCGTCCGGTTCATGGTAACTCAGGAGAATCCCGGCGGCGTGGCGGCTTCATCGCGCGAGACCGTTGTTGCGGTTGCGACGTTTGGCAAGTAGGCATTTGCAATTCCGCTTAAATTGAGGACTGCACACTTTTTCTTGGTCTAACTCTCATTTTCGATCTTACGCTAGAATACGGGTACTCCATCAGTCCGTATTTCTCCGATCGCCGCACTTGTGAATTTACCATCCCAGTCTCCCTCATCGACGCCATCCCAAGACCAGCGCGACGACATTGCCGAAGCCTACCTTGAATCGCTACCTTATGACCCCTATCCGGTGCAGGAAGACGCGCTGCTGTCGTGGTTCTCTGAACCCCAAGGTGTTTTGGTTTGCGCCCCTACTGGAACTGGAAAAACGCTCATTGCCGAAGGGGCGCTATTCGAAGCACTTAAGCTTGGCAAACGCGCTTACTTCACTACGCCGTTGATTGCACTGACCGACCAGAAGTTCCGCGACCTTCAAGAAACGGTCGTCCGTTGGGGTTACTCGGCTGACGACGTTGGACTGGTGACGGGTAACCGCAGTGTTAATCCGCAAGCAAAGATCCTTGTCGTTGTCGCCGAAATTTTGCTGAACCGTTTGCTCGATCGAGAGTCGTTCGACTTCAGCGATGTGTGGGCGGTAGTCATGGATGAGTTTCACAGCTTCAATTTGCCCGAGCGCGGTATCGTCTGGGAATTTGGTTTGGCTTTGTTGCCGGCTCACGTGAAGACCATGTTGCTTTCGGCCACCGTCGGGAATTCGATGGAGTTTCTGCGCTGGTTGAACCATGTGCATTCTCGCAGTTTGAAATTGATCGAGGGCACTGAGCGTACCGTGCCGCTAGAGTTCAATTGGGAACAAGAGGAACTGCTGGCTGACCACATGGAGAAAATGGTCGAAGGTGACGAGCACTTACGACGGGTTCCGGCTCTCTTGTTTTGTTTCAATCGTGACATGTGCTGGAACGTCGCCGAAACGCTGAAGGGGAAAAAATGCGTGGCCAAAGATCAACAGAAAGCATTGACGGCTCGGTTGGACGAATTTGATTTTACGCGCGGTGCAGGTCCCAAGATGCGGCAATTGCTTTTGCGCGGCATCGGTGTCCATCATGCAGGTGTCTTGCCACGCTACCGACAAATCGTCGAGACACTGTTTCAAGAAAAATTACTCAGCATCTGCGTCTGTACCGAAACGTTGGCCGCCGGGATCAATCTTCCGGCGCGTAGTGTCGTGCTGCCAACGATCCTCAAGGGCCCACCACGAAAGATGAAACTGCTTGATGCGGCTGGAGCACATCAGATGTTTGGCCGCGCAGGTCGACCGCAGTTTGATGACGCCGGTTACGTGTATGCGCTCGCGCACGAGGACGATGTAAAAATAGCCCGTTGGAAAGAGAAGTACGATCAGATTCCGGAGGACACCAAAGATCCGGGGCTGAGAAAAGCAAAAAAGGCGCTCAAAAAGAAGCAGCCCAAGCGTCGTGAGACGCAGCAGTATTGGTCCGAGGCTCAGTTCCAACAATTGATCAAAGCACCATCGGCGGATCTGGCCAGTCGTGGCCCGCTGCCATGGCGGTTGCTGGTTTACATGCTGAATATCGCTCCAGAAGTTTCGGCGATTCGGAAATTGGTTTCTGGAAGACTTCTTGATCCAAAACAGAAAGAGCAAGCTCAGAAGAATCTTACGCGCCAATTGATTACTCTTTGGCGAGGCGGTTACGTGACGCTAGATCCGAAGCCACCGTTAACTCTGATGGGCAGTACCGATGAAGTTGAGCAAAATCCAGATGAAGAAGTAGCAGACGAAACGTCAGCTGCGGATGACGGCTCAGATGAAATACCATCGGCCAATCCTGCATCCTTGTTTGCTCAACTGGACCTTGGACAGCGCAAGTCCGATATATTGCCCGATCAGGAAGATGAGAAACAGAAAAAGTCATCTGCGAAACCAAAGAGTGCTTCTAGCGATGCGCTTGCCGACTACAAACCTGATTTGGCGATTCCAACCGAGGCGATGTTTGCGATGTTGAATTTGCGCGCCGTGCATCCGTTGTATGCGTTGTTCTTGATGAATCACATGGGCATCGCCGATCGCACCGAACGGGTGATGGCGTTTGAGAGTCTGCTGCAGTTGCCTCGTTCCTTGGGACCGTCGATTCGTATTCCCAAGCCAGATGAGTTGCCGCCGGGTCCGCTGGCGATGACGCGGTTGGATCCACAACTGTTGAAACTTGGTTTGGCGACAGCCGATGAATTTGGCTATCCCAAGGAAGGCGAGGAAGAAGGGACGCGCGAGTGGGTGGATGAGGCGGACTTTGTTCCGATTCTGACTTTCCCGTACAAATTGCAGCGACTGTTTCAGTTCGGTTTTCCGGACGTGCAGGATTTGAAATTGACGCCGGTGTGGGTTGTTGGCGAAGTGCTTGAGTACGGCACGGATTTTAACAAATACATCACCAGCTACAAATTGCAGAAACAGGAAGGCATGGTTTTCCGGCACTTGCTGCGGTTTATCCTGCTTCTTGATGAGATGGCTCAGTTGTGTCCGGCGGATATAGAGCACAAAGTTTGGCAGGATGACCTGTATGACATCGCTGATCAATTGGAAGAAATGTGCCGTTTGGTGGAGCCCGAGGGTACCGAGCAGTGGCTGGCCGAGACGCGCGGCAAGTAGGTTCGGTTTTCAACCGAATCTACGTAAATTTCTGTTTTCTGTGTAACGAACGGTTACTCTGGACGTAGTGCAAACGAACGGCAACCGTCTTTGATCACTGCGAAACAGGAATGGGCTTATGAAACAAGCAAAATTTAAATCTGGGCCACCAGATGAAGTTTTGTCGCGAAAGACGTTCCTGATGGACGCCTTTGATCGCTACGAGCGGCAGCTGACGGCATATGCCTTGAAGTTTTATGGTGGTTCTCGTGGCAATCTACATGCTGCTCGCGACGCAGTTCAGTTCACATTCATGAAACTGTGCCAGCAGAGTCCCGATCTTATTGCTGACAAACTTGCTCCTTGGCTGTACACGGTTTGTCGAAATCGGATTTTTGATGAACTGAAGGCCAGTCAAAAACGCCCGCAACTCAACGGATCAGAGGCAAGTCGTCTAGATTCGAATTTGACGGATCCGGCCGAGCAATTAGAGATTGACGATTTTCTGGAACGTCTGCCCCGGTTGCTGGAATCACTTAATGCCGGTGAGAAAGAAGTCATTGAACTTTGGTCTCACGGACTCAAACCGGGCGAGATCGCAACGGTGATCGACAAGCCTGCTGGCACGGTGAGGGTAACCCTTCATCGAGGCATCAAGAAGCTGCAACAACATCCAGAAGTTTCTCCTTGGCTGGAACGCGCGACCGGCCAAAGCGAAACGGTAAACAGGTCGGCTTTGAATGGCAAAGCTTTCAAGACAACTTTGACTTCAGGTGAACAGAAATGAATGACAAACAGCGCAAAGAAATAGACGAAGCCCAATTGGCCCGGCACACAGCCAGTGTGCTGGAATCAGAACAGTGTACTGATCAAGAGGACGCTGCCACGTACGAGCTAGGGCGCCTACTGCGTCAGTCCGCCACGCATGACCTTCCGGAATCCAATACGGATCTGCGCGAGCAATTGTTGGCGACGTTGGCGGGCGATGGTGATGCGTTATCGGATGTTGCGTTGGCAAGCGCGAAGGCTCCTTTGGATGGGATGCCTGCGCGAACGAGCAGCAGGCGCTGGTGGGCTGGGTTGGCAGTAGGAGTGTTGGTTGCTGCCAGCGGTTGGTGGATTTATCAGGCAAATTCTGGAGGAGAC
>CAZDBE010000044.1:0-25235 GCA_964503675.1 uncultured Pirellulaceae bacterium
GACTTCATACTGTCGCTGGCGTAGATCAGATTCTCAAAACCAAATCGCTCATCCAATCGACTTTGCAGTTGAGCGTTCTGCTTCCGCAACCTAACCGCTTCGCAGGCCTTTGAGACGACCGCCTGCAAACGCTTGGGCGTGATCGGCTTTTCCAGAAAATTTATTGCCCCCTCCCGCATGGCCTCGACAGCGCGCGGGACAGTGGCGTGGCCGGTGACCAGAATCACCTCGCAATGAGGCTGGGTGTCTTTGGTGTGCTTAAGGATTCCCATCCCGTCGACGTCGTTCATCATCAGATCGGTCACAACAATGTCGTACGTGTCCTTGCTGAGCATTTGGACGCCCTCAGGACCGGAAGTTGCGAAACTACACTCCAACCCGATGCGTTCGAGACTTTCGGTCATCGCGCTGGCGTGGTCTTTCTCGTTGTCCACCAACAACACCCGAATGGGGATCGGTGACGCTTTTTCCTTGTCTTTGCTCATTCCAGTATGATAACCATTGCAACGCTTGCATAAAACCGGCAAAAGTACTTCAAACCGATAAGCAGCCGGTAGCCAGAGGAATAAAGTTGACCACGAAATACACGAAGCACACGAAAGTCGTCGCGGCTGTCCTTTCGTGTCATTCGTATGTTTCGAGGTTCTGCAATCCTTCCTCCAGCGAGCTCGAGCTAGTTTCAGAAGTTATCTTCGCTGACCAATAGCGGTCTGACGAAGGTCAAAACAACTTCAGCGAGAAATTCATGAGCAAACATTACGTCATTATTGGGGGTAGCCGCGGAATCGGATTGGGAATCGTCCAGCGGTTGGCCGCCGCCGGTCACACAGTCTCCGTCTTCAGTCGAACGGCAGGCGAGCTGGAAACGATTGCCAATGTCAGCCATACCGTGATGGACGTGCTGGACGACGATATCTCAGCGGACATGTTTCCCAACGTGATTGATGGATTCGCCTATTGCCCCGGTAGCTTTAACGCTAAATCGATTCGCGGCCTGAGCGTGGAGTTGTTGCGGGCGGACTTTGAGGTCAACGTCGTCGGTGCCGTAAAAACAATCAAAGCTTGCCTTGGCGGCCTCAAAAAATCACCATCTGGATCAGCGCTCTTTTTCAGCACCGTCGCCGTGGCGCGCGGGATGAATGCTCACGCTTCGATCGCGGCCAGCAAAGGCGCCATCGAGGGCTTGACCAAAACACTGGCCGCCGAACTTTCACCAAAAGTGCGTGTGAACTGCATCGCGCCGGCACTCACCCAGACATCGCTGATGGAAAAGTTCTTTACCGATCCAGAGAAGATTGACGCACTAGGTTCGAAGTACCCGCTTAAGCGCACCGGTACGGTCGACGACCTCGCAGCAGCAGCCGTTTTCTTATTGGGTGATGAAAGCCGCTGGGTGACGGGACAGACGCTGGGAGTCGACGGCGGCATGTCGACGGTGCAGAGTTAGTTTTCATAGACCGCTCGCTTAGATGCAGTTTTTCTACAGAAGACCGCTAAGGACGCAAGGCAGATTGTTTGTTGCACCACTAGCAAATTTGACTCGCCAACCTTTCGATTCTTCGCGTACTTCGCGACCTTCTGTTAGATTTCGCAATGATGGCTAGGCTGGGCGTAGACCGAAGCAACTGGAATCAATTTCACCACGACTCGATCTTGTTTTGGTACCATGGATGTTCTTACTGACTGCACCAAGGAAACAAGCATGCTTCACGCAAAATTTTCAGTTGCCTTTATTGCTTCTCTGATCTCACTGTCGTTATGTTGGCCGACCCTCGCCCAAGAAAAAACCAAAACGGTGAGCCCCGTTCGGATGGGCTGTGGCTTGATGACGTTCGAAACTGTTCCCGGCTGGGGACTGCGTCCCGATGGCAATTCTCCATTGGGCGCCACTCACGGTTCAGTCGTAATCGACAAAGCAGGACACATATACACCAGCACCGAACAGGGCGTCTTCGCTTTTACTCCAGATGGCATCATCGTAAAATCATATTTGGGGCCAGAGTATTCCAGCATGCACGACATAGAAATTCGAGCCGAAGGCGACGACGAGTTTATCTACGGTGCCCGCAACAAAAATGCGGAAGCGATCAAGTTCAACGCCAAGGACGGCGAAATCGTTTTGAAGATACCGTTTCCAACCGAATCGGGGTTGGACGGTAAGGGCTACAAGCCTACAGCGATCACGATCAGTAAAACGGGCGACATTTACGTTGCCGACGGCTACGGCAGCAACGTGATCTTCAAGTTCGATTCAAGCGGAAAGTACATCAGTCACTTTGGGGAGAAAGGCAATGGACTGAAACAGTTCCAAGTCTGCCACGGTATGACCTTGGACACGCGGTATACGCCCAATCGGCTATTGATCTGCGATCGAAACCATACTCCCAAAGGACGCTTGCTGCACTACAGCCTTGACGGCGAGTTCATCGCGGTTGTTGTATCGGGTTTAGGCATGCCAACAGCCGTCGCTATACAAGGCGACTATGTTTCGGTGCCTGATCTGCATGGTCGGTTGGTGATTTTGGACAAGTCAAACACGATCATGGCGGTGCTGGGCCACAATCCGGATCCTAAGAAGCGTCGCAATTTCAAAGTCGAACAAAAGGACTGGATCGAAGGCATCTTCAGCGGCACCCACGGTTCCTACTGGGACAAAGAAGGCAATCTCTATGTCCAAGACTGGAACATTTCTGGTCGGTTGATGAAACTGGTACGGGTGAAGTAGCGGATTCAGTCGGTGTTTTTAGAGGAGCAATCGCCGTTACTAGACCGCGCTTTCAACGAGGTAGTTGATCTGGAAGCCGATCAACCACGAAATACACGAAGCACACGAAAAGCCTCGCCCATTTGCTTTCGTGTGTTTCGTGGTTCTTGAATACCACGGTTGATTGAAGAAGAAAATTCATTTCCTTGACCGCGCCAATGCAATCCCTCTGTTGTGAGCTTCGACCTGTGTTCGCACTCTGGCAGCAAAAGAAACGCTATAAAAACGCTCCACGATCTCAAAGATGCGATCGTAAAACGATTGCTTAATCATTCCCGACACGGTCCACTTTTGGGCCAGCGATGCCAGCAAATATTCCTCGTAGTCACGGTGGTTGCCGGTTACTTGAAACGCCCCGATGTTTTGATTCTCGAACGATGATTTCCTCTTGGGAGCAGGAAACGACTTGTAGACGTGGAACGGTCCCGTCTCTCTTACAAACCGGGGTATCTTGTGAAGCGTGATGTCATGACACGCGATCCACGCTCCCGGTTTGACAAAAGGTAGCACTAGCATTGTGTCGAGCGTTGCCCACGGGTGGCTGTGATGGGCATCAATGAAAACAAAATCAAATTTTTCATCAGCAGCAAACTTTTCGGCATCAGCCGACCAATGATTGAAGTGCAATTCAAACTTGCAGCCCAGTTCAGCAATCGCCTCGTCGACCACATAACCGACCTGCTTGGTTCGGTCCGCGTAGTACTGCCGGCTAATGTCGACCGATACCAACTGACTCTCTGGACCAACCTTCGCCAATGCTTTCAGTAGGAATGTCGTTGACATCCCCGAAGCGACACCAACTTCGAAACATTTACTTGGTCGGCTTTCTTCGATCAGATCACACAGAAACTTTGCGTCACCGCGACTAACGGCTCCCATACCATCGAAATAGTACTGTTGAAAAACCGTTTCTATTTCTTCTAGAGTTAGCATCGTAGTGGGTCCAGCGCAACTTTTGAGAACCGGGGAATAGCCAAAGCGGCAGTGTGGTAAGATTGGCTCATAGATAGGTCGCCCAATGCGGCAAACCGGTTAGTAGAAGATTGTTACATAGTGATATGGCTCAAGTTACTCCTAAAACTGCTTTACTGCAGTCTCGCAACAAACTGAGAGACAAGTTCCGCGCAGTGGTTGCGATTCCCAGCTGCAACGAATTAGAGACGCTTCCGGAAACCTTGAAAAGCCTTGAAATAGCTGGAGTGTCGGGACAGATGCTCGATGACGTTCTGGTTGTCGTTAACGTGAATCAGCGCGCTTCGATGGACAACCAGAACAATCTGGCGACGCTCAAATGGCTCGAAGAATTTGAAACGCCACTAAAGTTGGCTTGGCTGGATCACGTCACAGAGGGCAGCGCGTATCCCGAGAAGTTTGGCGTCGGTCTAGCGCGGCATCAGTGTTGTACGGTCGGTATGTCTTTTGTCGAAGATACGGCCCCTGTCATCAGTCTTGATGCAGACAGCCCTGTGGATCCAAATTACACATCTGCAATCTTTGATTACCTGAAACGGAATCCTGAATTTCAGGCTGGTCATGTAAATTTCAAGCATCGACATTGTGGCACGGCGGACGAAAGACGTGCGATTGAGGTCTACGAACAGCATCTTAAACATCACCGGCAAAGACTTGAGGATGCCAACTCGCCCCACGCATGGTATGCAATTGGCTCAACGATTCTGTGCACGAAAAAAGCCTATGTAAAATCGGGTGGCTACCATGTCCGTCGAATGGCAGGCGAGGATTTCTATCTCCTGCAACAACTCAGCAAGACAGGCTGCAAAATAGAGATGATCGAGGACGCGATTGTCTTTCCTTCGGACCGAATTTCGGATCGAGTTCCTTTTGGAACGGGTAAAGCGGTAGGTGATATTGTTGAAAGTGGGCACTGGCTGTCCTATCACGATCATTGCTATCGCGATCTTGGCTGGTTGCTGGACGAGGTTGAAAAGGGAGTTTCCCATTCTGCAGCAGAAATTTTGAAAAGCGTTCCCGAGACCTGTACCGATTGGTTGGTTGGCAGAAAATTTGAGAGCGTGTGGCCAAAACTGAAGAGCAATTCACGTAACAATGAAATGCTACTTCACCGTTTTCACGAATGGCTGGACGCATTTCAAACGCTAAAATTGATCCATTTCTTGTCTGACAATTTCTATCCGCGTGTTGAAATGGAGATCCATCGAGCAGATACCAACAACGGACATCTGTGATTCTCGCGACAACGTTCTCGACCGTCGATCTTTCCCCATTCAAAAAACAATGCCCAGCCTTTGCGACAACCGACTAACGATTTCGAGTGAAGATTCGCAGACGCTGAAGAAAGTTTCCGACGCGGCCGCGCCGCCGGTGGTTTCCAAGCTGCGACAACTGGCCATCCGATTGGGTTTCGCCCAGGCTCCTCGATCCGAAACGGGCTTCCTTCACTTCCTGCGTCCGATGCCAGCGAACGTGGAAGAGCTTGATATCGAAGTGCTACCGCAGTTGGCTCACCAGCCCAAGTCTTACTTCTGGCGGTTAGAGAACTGGGGCTGTCGCAACGATTGGTCATTCAAGTTTGAACAACTGAGTGAATCGGAGCTGCAAGCCAATTTCAAGACTCACTATTCACCGCCAGTTGCCGCTTTGCAGCAAGGTGCTGCCCAGCACGGCTTTCATTTTCGCCTACTCTATTGCGAAAGTGGCGCAGGTTTTTGCGGAATCGCGACTGAGGCCCAAAATAACGAGTTCGAAATATCGTTCGACCGTCCGCCGATCGAAGAAGGCGTACCGCAGGAATTAATCGACGCTTTCAATTTACATGAACTCTTTTTGGAGCATGCGGCCGATGCTGAATAGTTGCCGTGCTGAATATTTGTTAACCGAGACCTGAAAATACAGTCCAGAGGCAATGATTGACCAGCTACCCGAACATCTACGTGAACGAACTCGGTCCTCTGACCTGCAATTCGAAGAAAGAGCCCACGCAAACCAGTTTGTTGTTTACTGGATGAACACTGCAGTTCGCGCAGACGAAAATCCGGCGTTAGATGTGGCTAGGTGGATTGCTTATCAAAATGACGTACCGCTGCTGGTGTACCACGCGCTTTCACAGCGTTACCGATTCGCATCCGATCGACATCACACGTTTATATTGCAAGGGGCGCGCGATGTGCAGAAACGTTTGGCAGGGAAGGGCGTCAGCTACGCCTTCCATATCGAAACACTCTATGATCAAGATCCCCATTTGATAGCACTGGCGGAAATGGCCAGCGTGGTTGTCACAGAAGACGTGCCGGTTGATCCGTCCCGTCGTTTTCTCAAGGCCCTTAGAAGATCGACGAAGACACCAATTCTAACCGTCGACACGGCGTGTGTTGCTCCGATGCAACTGATCAAGAAACCCTACACACGTGCTTTCAAGTTCCGCAGTGCGACCGAGAAAATCTACGCCGAGCGGATGACGCGTCCTTGGCCAGAGCTGGAACTGGAGACGAAACAGTTTGATCTGGCACGGCTGCCGTTTGTTCCCATCGACCTTCAGGCGGTGAAGACTGCAGCGCTGGTTGCTCGTTGTGATATCGATCACAGCATTGGCCCGGTGGTTGATACGATCGGTGGTAGTACGGCAGGTTATCGGCGCTGGAATGTGTTTAAAGAGAAGGGACTGACCCGTTATGCCAAACAACGGAACAACGCGCTGTTGGATGGTGTCAGTCGCATGTCGGCTTATTTGCACTACGGGATGGTGTCGCCGTTTCGCCTTGCCCGTGAAGCCGCTCAAGTCGACACAGCAGGGTCCGAAAAGTATCTGGACGAATTGCTGATCTGGCGTGAATTGGCGTATGCATTCTGTTTCTATCGCGGCGACCACGATCGGTGGTCGGCCATCCCCCAGTGGGCGCAGGAGTCATTAGAGGGCCACTCACGTGACAGGCGCGGGACCATTTACTCGTGGGAGCAACTAGCGCGAGGCAAAACGCATGACGAATTTTGGAACGCGGCTCAGAAGTCTCTGTTGATGCAAGGCGAACTGCACAACAACGTGCGGATGACGTGGGGCAAAACAATTCTGAATTGGAAACAGACTCCGCAGGAGGCACTGGCGACGATCATCGACTTGAACCATCGCTACGCATTGGATGGACGGGACCCTGCATCGTACGGAGGCATTTTGTGGTGTCTCGGCCAGTTCGATCGTCCGTTTGATCCAGAGAAGCATATCTTTGGAACGGTACGGCCAAGGTCAACGGCTCAGCACGCCGAACGGCTTGATCCTCAAAAGTATCTAACGCACGTGACGGAGCCCCGTTTCGATCCTGTAGAACACGTGGCAGTGATCGGCGCCGGGATCTCGGGTTTGAGCGCTGCCAGAACGCTGCAAGATCACGGCGTTAAAGTTACAGCGTTCGACAAAAGTCGTGGGGTCGGCGGACGCATGTCAACACGTCGGGGCGAAGGCGGAGTCACCTTCGACCACGGCGCTCAATACTTCACGGCACGTGACCAGCATTTCAAACGGCACGTCGAGTCATGGATTGAGCAAGGAATCGTCGGTCAGTGGCCTGACCAAAGCTTGGGGAGCGATCAGAAAATTGCGGTACTTGAAGATGGAGTAACTAAATCGGAGTCTAAATCAAACGATCGATTTGTTTCATTGCCAACGATGAACGCACTCTGCAAACACATCGCCGACGGCGTACCAATTCAAAAACAAACACGCGTAGCCAAGATTGACTGCCTCAAAGGTGGTGTTGAAAGCGGTGTTGAACTTTTCGATGATTCAGAGATCTCTCTAGGTAAATTCGACCGCGTGATCGTCTCGGCTCCTGCCGAGCAAACAGCTGAACTACTGTCCAAGTTTACGGAGTTAGCTAAACCGATATCAAACATTCAAATGAACCCTTGTTGGGCGACGATGGTGGCATTCGATAAACCGGTCACCAATCAATGGGTTGGGGCATTTTTACACGGCAGTTTTCTTTCGTGGGCAGCCCGAAACAATTCTAAGCCCGGCCGCAGCAATAACGGAGATCATGTTGTCATCCATGCCAATCCTGATTGGACGGCTGAGCATTGGGAACACGATGGCGAGGAAGTCGCTGAAATGATGCTCACTGAATTTTGGCGAGTTACGGGAGCAACGCCACAACCCCACCATTACCTGCAATCGCACCGTTGGAAGTATGCGATCCCTGTCGATCCATCAGAAATGCGTTGTTTTGCTGACGAATCTGCGGTTATTGTCGCATGCGGTGACTGGGCCAGCGGCTCGCGCGTCGAAGGGGCGTACCTCAGTGGCATCGCTGCCGCCGGAAGAGTATTGGGCACGCTTGTGGCGGGAGAGAAAGAAAAGCCGCAACAGAGTCTGTTGTTTCAATAAACTTATCGAGCTTCAATGTTCAAAAAAATGGTTTACTTGATTGTTGCCGTCGTAGTTTGCAGCGTCGTCTTCTTAGGATGGAAATTGACATCTCGTAGCGGTTACGAATCAGCAGAGTACACAGTCGTGGAGAGCGATGGCCAGATTGAGTTGCGTACTTACCCTGATCTGATGTTGGTGACGACCACCATGGGTACACGCGCTCAGGGAGATGACGGGAGTTTTGGTAGATTGTTTCGCTACATCAGTGGTGGCAACGAAATCAAACAGAAGGTCGCAATGACGACGCCAGTTTTTATGGAACCCCAGAGCTTATCCGCACAACACGAGCAAAACGGCGGGCAAATGGGTTTTGTCATCCCAAAAGACGTGGCTCGAACATCAATCCCGAGTCCTGTCAGCGACCAAGTCGAAGTGGCGCAGCGGCCCGGTGGAACTTTCGCGGTCATCCGATTTGCTGGTCGGATCGATATAGAGGTCCGTCAACAACAGAAGAAAGTGTTGGAGGCATGGATTGAGAAACGCGAGTTGGCCTCCGTCGATAACTTCGAAATTGCCAGCTACGATCCTCCTTGGACGCCCGGACCACTGCGTCGCAATGAGATCTTAATTCGGATCGCAACAAAATGAAGCAAACGATCCATCAAAACGACACCGTCGTGCTGGTTCATGGACTCGGCGGCAGCCGAATCGACATGTGGCCGCTTGGCAGGCGGTTAAAACGTCTCGGTTACGCGGTACGCAACTGGGGCTACCGGAGTATTGGCCAACGTATCGAGACGCATGCCGAGCGGTTGGCAGATGACCTAATTGCCATCGATGCTGATATGTCGGCCGGAAAAATCCACTTGGTCACGCACAGTATGGGCGGAATCATTGCTCGGACGATGCTTGCCAATCGCGACATCGAAAATCTTGGGCGCGTCGTGATGCTGGCCCCACCGCATCAGGGATCGCATGTCGCTCGCAAACTGGTGCCGTACATCGGCTGGTTAACGCCCAGCTTAAACCAGTTGTCCGATGCAGAAGAAAGCTACGTTAACCAACTGCCAAACTCACTTCAATCCAACGGTATTGAATTCGGAATCGTTGAAGCAACGAAGGATCGTGTGATAGCGCAGGGTGGCGTTTTATTGGATGGGTATCGTGACTACGCGCGCGTAGAGGGCCACCACGGCGTGTTGGCTTGGTATCGGCAAGCGATTCAGTTGGCAGAGGATTTCTTGGTGCACGGGCGTTTCAAATAGTCGCCTTTCGCTCCAGTGCACAAAAACACGATGGAAAGTGTAACTCACCATCGTGCTCCAGCTCTCAATTATGGTTGTCGCTTACAGCAAGCCGCCTTGAGTGTTATCCTCGTCTGGATTCCACCCTTCGTCGCCCCAACTCTCTTCGCCTTGGCTTTCGTTTTCGAAGCTGTCACCATAGGACTCTCGGCGTTGGTTTCCATCAAGTCCTAGATCTGTTCGCATTTCTTCGAATCGTTTCGCGTACTGATCCGACGAGGAATGGATGTGCTCGGCTTCGGTGATGAATTTCATGTCCGATCGCTCGGACACGCCGTTGTTCTCTAGAATAAACTCAAATGGCTCCAGAGGGCTGCCGTACACGATCAGCAGTTTGTGCTCTTCGAATTGAATTTCCTGAGGCGTGTTTGGATTGAGTACAGCGATACCCGTGCAGCCATCGTTGGTCAAAATGTCTTCGTATTCGTACAGCACGCTGACAAGAACAGGCATGTCGATGTGTTCGCGATAGAGATCGACGTGGCCGTGATCAGAATCCGCATGGCTCGACTCAAGCACGACGTCGACCACTGGGCCCAGTCGCTGGATCATTTTGATGAAAGTAGAAAACAGCTTATCTTTGGAAACCGCCGCCATAACAACTGGCACTTTTCCGCCTGATTCATCATCGACATAAACGTCGTGGCGGTAGCCCTCAACAGGTTTCACTTTTAGGTCCATCGCTGGACGAACCGCTTGGGTCAATTGAAACGATTCGTACTGATCTACGTCTAGGTGCGCTGCCACTTGCTCGTCAGAGGCTTGTTCAAAACTGTTGGCAACCGATGGCTGAGCTTTCTGGTCAGACTTGAAAGCGTCTTGGAAGAATCGATCTAAATAATTACTCATAACGTAGTCTCTGGTCATTAATCAAAATTGGGGCTCCAAATACTGACTCGCAGCCAGTTAACCGATTGCGATTCAATTAAAAAAACGAACTGCAATTCCACTGACTGACGGCGATCCGGTACTCGGTGCGACCAGAAAAGGTAGGTTACGTTAAGAGGTGAACCTTGTTCGTGCTGCCGGTGACCATGTTTCTGAAGAATTAAGGCTTGCCCAATCGTCATAACCCGAACTCAAATAGGCGATGTGGGTCACGCGGTCTCAGTCAGGCCGCAATTTGCCTACAAAACCGCCTAAAACGAAATTTCCCGGATGAATTTCCCCGCTGACCCACATCCCGATTCACCGATCGCTCAGCCCATTTTGCGGACCGAGCGACTGATTCTTCGAGCCTTTACGCTCGACGATGCGGTGAGAGTTAATGAATTACTGGCGGATAAAGAGATCGCCGCCAATACGCAACTGATCCCGTTTCCGTACGCGATCGAAATGGCGACGCAGTGGATTGAGCCTCAGTCGAAGACTTGGGAGGAGGGCAGGGCGGCCGTTTTTGCCGTTTGCCTGCCCGACCCATCGGAGCAAGGCACCGTGATCGGCGTGGTTGGCCTCGAGATCGACTCAGTCCATGAGCGCGCCGAACTAGGTTATTGGGTGGGATTGGAGCATTGGGGGAAAGGCTACTGTACTGAGGCCGCGGCGACCGTGATTGAGTTTGGCTTCGAACAACTGGGGCTCAATCGGATCTTTGCCTACCACATGCTGCGCAATCCTGCTTCTGGACGCGTGATGCAGAAGCTGGGGATGACACAAGAAGGAGTGCTGAAACGGCACGTGAAAAAGTGGGGAATCTTTGAAGATGTGGCACTATTTGGAATACTGCGCCACTCCAAACGGGTAAAAACAGGTTAGCAACCAGCAATACTTGCCAACTCGACACGCAACTAGACTGCCGAAAAAACGACGAAAATCTACTTTTCCGTCCAAGTTCATCGTAGCGGTGACGAATACGCTCCCGGTTACAGGCACATCATGACGGCATGATGCCTCGTCTCTAACAACTTACCCCATCAAAAGGGACCATTTCCATGGCTGAAACCGCCAATGAGCAGGGAACTCGTGTCACGTTTCTGGACCAGACCGGTGCCAAAAGCGTCGAAGCTGTTGTCTCGGACACCGTGAGCGTTCAACGCATCATCCCCAACATCATCACCAAAATGAACTTACCGGTAGTCGGCCCCGACGGACAGCCGATGAGTTACAGCCTCGACCACAAGGAAGGCGGCCGCCGTTTAAACGAACGTCAGACGCTGGTCCAAGCCAACGTTAGCGATGGCGATCATTTGATCGTCTACCCTGAGATCGTCGCGGGGTGAACGGCGTGATTATGTCACTCTCCCTATGCGCCCTCTGGGAGATTATTATACAAGACGACGGACAGGGCTTGTTGGAGCAATGAATAAACTCAGATTCGAACATATCAGGCGTAACCCTCCCCGTCGGTGAGCCTCCGACCCTCCCGAAGGGAGGGTGACAACTTTGATTCAACGATTAATCAGCCATTGAATTTAACCCCTGCACCACGTTATGAAAAAATCACCGCGCGAGCGTCGCTTGAATGCAGACTACCAATCGGTTCGAAAACTGATGGCCGAGAGTTCGATTTTCTCATTCGAGTCGTCCGGTGCGACACCCACGCGTTACCTGTTTCATTTTCACGGCAAAGGGTTGGCGCGTGACAAGGCCGGAACAATCTACGTGGCGGAAAAACATGAAGTCACCATCGAACTGGGAGCGTCCTACCCGCGATTGATACCAACGCTCGCGTGGCAGTCCCCTATTTTCCATCCCAACATTTCCAACAACGGCGTCGTCTGTTTGGGAGGTTATGGCACCCACTGGGTCCCCAGCCTGACGCTGGGCGAAATGTGCACCATGCTGTGGGACATGATTCGTTACAAGAATTATGACGCGCAAAGCCCTTACAACCGTGACGCAGCGATGTGGGCTGTTCACCAAACCGATTTCCAACTGCCGCTCGATCGTCGTTCAATTCGAGACCTGCACGTTGGGGCAGAGGCAAACATCGTGATCGAGGACGCGCCTCCGATTGCCGCTGAAGTGACTTTCACCGGCGAGGTTTCCTCTAGTGATGAGGTGCAGATCATTGAAGACTCGCAGCTTGACGAAGCAAGCCATGCAGGAATTTGTTTTATTGACTAAATGCTAAACCGACGCGTAAGCGAGGCGCGCAATTTGCAAGAGAAAAACCACGGAGATCACGGAGGTTCGCAGAACATTCCCCCAAAAATCTGTGAACCTCCGTGTCCTCTGTGGTTAGAAACTAAACATCCAAACCACACTAGAAACGCATCGTTCGTGTCAGCCGTCAGCACCTCGCTCACGCGTCGGGTTAGTTAAAGAAAGGCAACGCAGTGATTCAACCGTCCCCCGAACCATTTGTTATCGACGATGACGATCGGTATGCTCGCATGAGGCTGATCGCGTGGTGGGATCAACAACGTATTTCGTCGGCAAAAATAATGGTCGTCGGTGCTGGCGCACTCGGCAACGAAGTTCTAAAAAATCTGGCACTCCTAGGCGTCGGCACGATCCATATTGTTGATTACGACCAAGTTCAACCATCTAACCTGACTCGGTCGGTCCTCTTTCGCCAGCAACACACTGGCATGAACAAAGCGACTGTTGCGGCCAGCATGGCGAGAGAACTAAACCCCGACTGCCAGTTGATCGTTCATGACGCGGACATTATTCACGATATTGGTTTGGGAATTATCCGTGAGATGGACGTCGTGATCGGGTGCTTGGACAATCGCGAAGCGCGTCTGTGGGTCAATCGAATGTGCTTCAAAGCCAACACGCCTTGGATCGACGGCGGCATTCAGGAGATCAATGGAGTGGCGAAAGTCTTCCGCCCTCCCGCCGGTCCGTGTTACGAATGCACGATGACCGAAAACGACTACCGTTTGATCGCGCTGCGGTACAGTTGCCCGATGCTCAAGCAAGAAGACATCCAGCAAGGAAGAACTCCGACGGCTCCGACAATCGCATCGATCGTCGGTGGCCTGCAAGTGCAGGAAGCCTTAAAACTGTTACATGAAATGCCGGGAGCAGAAGGGTCGGCGTTGGTATTCAACGGCGTAGCGAATCAGTTTTACAAAACCAAATTCGCACTGCGCGATGATTGTTTGTCGCACGAAACGTTTGCGGAGATTGGGTCGTTGGATCTTTCAGCCAACAATACCGCGCGCGAACTGTTTGATTCGATCCGCGCACACTTGCGTCTAAAAAATGATTCGCAATTCACTCTCGTGCTGGACCGCGATTACTTGCAATCGCTGGTATGTCGTAGCTGCGAATTCACGCAACCGATTGGCCGACCTCGTTTTCAGGTCAAACAATCTGAAGGGCTTTGCTCAAGTTGCCAGCAGCCAATGCAACCGGTCAGTGTGTGCGAAATCGGCATGGATACCCCTCTCTCAGATGCACCCATGCGGCAATTAGGCGTTCCTGACCGAGACATCGTGCGCGTAAGGCATGATCAGAATGACCATTTTTTTGAACTGGCTAGTATCGCCGAACGTGCGGCAGAAACGAGCTGCGCGCGATGACGACAAATGATTCAACTGATATTCAATTCGGCGACATCGAACACTCATCTCCCGCCACGGCGTTGCGGCCTGATCAGGATGCACATTTTGCGATCCGCGCAATCGGGAATCCGAGTGACGGCGACATGCCGATTTTTGTCGATCTAGATGTGATGCGCGACATGGAGGCTCACTCCATCAGCAACACCAACGTCGAACTTGGCGGCATCATGCTAGGGCGGCAGTTCAACGACTCGGGCGGTCAGCCCTACATCGTGGTCAGCGAGTCATTGCGAGCCAAACATTACGAAGCCACACGCGGATCTTTCAAATTTACGCATGACACTTGGAGCCAGATCAGCAGGGACCGACGGAAATTCCACCCGGATCTGGAAATGGTTGGCTGGTATCACACACATCCCGGCTGGACTGTTTTTCTTTCGCCAATGGATCTGTTTATTTGCAACAATTTTTTCAACGGCCCACAAAATGTGGCGTTAGTCATCGACCCGTGCAACGATGACCGTGGCTGGTTTCAATGGGAACATACGAAAGTTCAAACGGACGAAAAGACTATACAGAACGCCACAACAAATCCGCCACGGCGAACAAGCGGTTTCTGCTTGTTTGCTAGTCGACACCGCTCTAGAAGTCTCGATTACTTCGCTGGTATTTACAACAAGGAACCAAAAATGAATATCGATCCACGCTATGCGGGCAACGGCCTGACGGCTACCGGCGATCCATCGACAAGTATGATGCCCGTCATGATTGACGGGCGATCGGCCAAGTCCGATTCTGCGCTGTGGATGGTACTAGGCGCTCAGCTATTGCTGATCCTATTTCTTACTTGGAAGACACTCGCTCCAACGACAGGTGATGGAGTGATTGCGAATCTGGGCGATGGACAGCAAACGATTTCTGTTGCCGAACTTCAAACTTCCAACCAAATCTACCGCGACATTCTAGACACCGTGGTGACAAATCAGGACGGAGTCAGTGGTCTCGCCGAGAACTACACCATGCTGCAACTTGAGCAAAAACGGATGACGGCCAATTTGGACGGTCAAATCGCACGTGTCGACACACTGTTGCAGCAAAAAGAAACACTGGAGGCAGAATCACAATCGCTGACTCAGGACAATCTAGTGTTGCGTAAATTGGCCCAAGAGAACGAGCAGCAGATTGGTGCGTTGAAAGAGCGCGGCGAACAACTTCTGGCCACGCAATCAGGTGACTACGTTGCTCAATCCAATCCACTGTGGACCACGACAATTGCCTGCTGCGGCGGGTTGGTTGGCCTGTTGGCAGGACTCTTTGGGGCTCGATGGATGCGCGAGGAGTCTTATCGCACTGAACCTGAAATCGAATCTCGGCACAGTGCTTTGGAGGATGCACTGCCTATTGAGTCGTAGTGAGCCGTTTGTGTCGTAATTTTTCGTTCGGAACCAAGGTTTAAATTTATGTTGGGAGCAATCGAAATCCTGTTGATGATCGGCCTGTTTGGGTTCGTGATGTTAACCGTCGTCAGTCGCACCAACCGGTGGAATCGACTTTACGACCATTTGAAGCAGCAATTCGGCAAACGCGTCTCAAAGCCGGCGTTGGTCAGGATGTTGGTCAGCAAGTCGCCAGCTTTGTCGTTCATGTACGGATCGACACCATGCGACGTCTCAATTAGGCATTTTGGATTGTTGCGGATCAAAAGACGGAGGATGCGTCTGACCGTGACGTGGCCTCAAGCATCTCGATCAAAGAAATCTGGAAGAGTAGGCAAGGCTTCCGAAACGCTCCTAATATCAACCGATCCTCATCAGAAAATCAGGTTTGTTTCATTGAAAGATGTGGCCACTGGATCACCTGATTTCCGCGATCGCTTTCATGTCAAAACCGCCTATTCAAGTGATGACACCCGTCTGCTGACCAGCAACGTTCAGCACTTCGTATTCCGGATCGCGACGCTTGGCCAGTCTGACGACATGACGGTAAAATTGCACAAAGGGAAATTAGTATTCAGCAAGTCCGACATCGGGCCGAAATTTCAGGACACGGCCGACTTCATTCAACAAGCGCTGCAGATTTTTGACCTGTTGCGGTTGAGCGAGTCATGGGGAGTGAAGTTTCTCGACGGCGCCGATGCGACAGTGATTGAGGACGTGGTCTGCCCAATCTGCACCGGAACGATCGCGGACGACCTTGTTTCTTGCATGCGTTGCCAAACGCCACACTGTCGAGATTGCTGGGAGTACAACGGGCAGTGCGCCACGTTCGCCTGCCGTGAGACGCGTTTCACCGCGTCAATGGGCGCTAGTTCCGTCGTCTAACGGCAAGCCGCATTTCTACCCTTCGCCCCAATGTTCGGCCAATTGCTCCAACAGCGGATCGATGGTGTTGTCCTGAATTTTATGTGGTGGCGTCCAGGGAAACCACGAATATCCCTTATGCTCAGTTAGCCTGATCTCCACCGGTGACTTCAATTCGGCCAGGTAAATGATTAACGTTTTCTTCTTCTTGATACCCGGACTCTTTTTGTAGCTGACCTTGTATTTCGATTTAAATTTAAAATCGTCGTCGATACAAATATCGTCCACTCCGATTCCAGTTTCCTCTTCAAGTTCGCGCAGGGCACACTCTCGATTGGTTTCGCCCGGATCAACATGGCCCTTGGGCAAATCCCAGCGGTTGGCATGTTCCATCAACAGGAAACTGCGATTGACTTTATCGCCACTGCGACCATCATTTCGAAAGATCAAAAAACCACACGACTTGACTTTCACCATTTTCAGCAATCCTTTTTTGCTCTGCCAACATCCATTCGGAAACAGTTCGATGAAAATATATACCAAAACAGGTGACGGCGGGAATACGGGGATGCTTGGCGGCGTCAAAGTTTCAAAATCCCATCTGGCCGTAGAAACGTGTGGTACCATCGATGAGCTCAATAGTGTTATTGGCGTCGTCGGCAGCCACATTGAAACAAATGGGACCGACAATAGCGCTCCCCAGCGCGAACTCTTGAATCAGCTCCGACAGATCCAGAACGATTTGTTTGACCTTGGCAGCCGTGTCGCCGCCTGCCTTAGTGATTCCACTCGCGTGGCCGATTTTGCCGCAAACAAGCCCGCCGATCTTGAAACTTTGATGGACCGATATGACACGACACTGCCTGCATTGACAGCCTTTATTCTGCCCAGCGGCTCGGTCGCCGGATGCCAACTGCACCTCGCCCGGTCGGTGTGTCGACGTGCCGAACGGCGGTTGGTGGAACTTTCGCAAAGTCGTGTGGAGCGGGATTTCCCCACAGAACAGATCTATTTGAACCGGCTTAGTGATCTGTTATTCGTCCTCTCACGCGTCGTCAACCGCGACGCTGGAGTCGCTGAAACCTTGTGGCAAGTGACTCGTGGGGACTGACGGGTTAGTTTTTTTCTGGATTCCGCTACAATAGCACCCGTCCAAAAGGTTGGTGCCAACATGTAGTATTTTTGCAATTAAATGCAAAAAAGAATACTTTGGCCCGCGTTTTGCGCCAATAATTGAGATGTGATCTCGTTTGTATTGATCTCGGAACTTCGTCAATGGATCCACGGGACTTGCCCTGCGGTTGTCTATTGAATGGATGGAGTCAAACAATGTTCTGTCTGTGACAGGCGGCGTTTGACTGGTGACCGGAAGATTTACAAATGAGAATATTTTGAAACTTTGTGTTCCTTGGATGTCGGGAAATCGGTCTTTCAACAAGACGGTTGTTCAGATGCCAAACAGAAGCGTTAAATCAAACGTCAAGAAAGTGTTACTATGAAAAAAATCGAAGCGATTATTCGTCACTTCAAACTGGATGAAATCAAAACCGCACTCACCGAAGTCGGTGTTGAAGGTATGACCATTACCGAAGTCAAAGGCTACGGTCGTCAAAAAGGTCATACGGAAATGTACCGCGGCAACGAGTACGCGATTGACTTCGTCCCAAAAGTTAAAATGGAAGTCGTCGTGACTGCAGACAACATGAAAAAAGTTGTCGACACGATCATGGAAAAGGCTCAAACGGGCCAAATGGGTGATGGAAAGATCTTCATCTCCGACCTAGCAGAAGTCGTTCGAATCCGAACGGGCGAAACAGGTAAGGATGCGGTTTAAAACCCACTGCCGATTTCCAGACAATATTTGCAACCGACCACACCCTGCAACCTTTGTCGTGACAACCAACCACCATTGACCATACATGTTTCAAATCGCTTGAGCGAAACGGACCACCACAACCGAATCGCCAAGGTAGACATTTGACTATCCGGTTTCTCCGGAGATTCCCAAACCCGTGCCCACCCACGGGTTTGTTTTTTTGTTTCATACTTTCAAACTCAATTGTTCGGGCACTCTAATGCCGTTATCCGTAAGTGGTGAAGGTTTTCGCGCCAGCGTCATTCACGCTAGACAAACGTGGACTCAGGGCAGACAACAGATCCAGACCGCTCACGACGGGGGCCAAACCGGCCTCGTCACATGCCGCGCAATGTCGGACCTCCAAGACCAAATTATTGCCAAGCTGTTCGAGGTGGCCGCCGATGAAATTTCGGCAGAAATTGCTAACGAGGTTGCCTTAGTCATGTTGGGGGGCAACGGCCGGCAAGATATCGCGCCTTGGTCAGACCTCGACGTGATGCTGCTCTATCAGGGCAGCTTGACCGACGAAATATCTGAATTTGCACGCCGCATCAATGCGGACATGACCGATTCCGGAATGCATGTGGGCTTCAGTATTCGCACGCCCAGCGACGCATGCAAGATGGCTATCGAAGACGCGGTCATTTTTTCGTCTTTGACCGAGGCGCGTCTATTGACCGGTAACGCGGAATTATTCTCCATTTTCAAGTCCAGTTTTATCCGCATTGCCAAAAGAAAATCGGCTGGGAATATTAAGGCTATTATCGAAGCGCGGGAAAAGGAACGGGCGGAGTACGGCGAGACGGCCTATCTCCTGCGCCCCAACGTAAAACGCTCGCGCGGCGGCCTACGCGATATTCACCTGATTCGGTGGCTGGGATTTATCCGCTTCGGCACGAACAATTTTGATGAATTGCTCAAACGTGGCGGCATCTCCACGACAGATTCAAAACAGCTGCGCGCATCCCAAGAGTTTCTATTGCGAATTCGCAATGAAATGCACTTTCACGCCAACAAACCCGCCGATGGCCTCGGACGTAACGAACAAGTACGACTGGCGAAATGGCTGGGGCACGAAGACACCGAAGCCATGATGGGCGTCGAAGGATTCATGCGCGAGTATTTTAGGTACACAAGCCGGATCGTTTACATCACCGATCACTTCGTCAGCAAAAGTACTGCCAAAGGAAAGACCTCCGCAGCCGTCCTGTTATCGCCACTGGTCAATCGCCAGATCGATGAACATTTCACGATGAACAGCACCGAAATTGGCGTTCTTAAGGCTTCGCGGCACCTGATTCAAAATGATCTGGAACAGGTGCTGCGTCTGATGCAGTTGGCCTGTCTGTATAAAAAAGAACTGGAACACGAGACGTGGATCTCGATCCGTCACTCGATGTTAAAATTCCCCGATGTGACTTTTACTCTCGAGGCGGCCAGACGGTTCATGGCGTTGCTGTCGAATACCGAAGGACTCGACGTTCTGCTCCGGCGACTGCACGAGATGCAAGTGCTGCAGAAGATCTTGCCGGATTTCTTGCACGCACGCGGCTTGCTGCAATTCAACGAGTATCACAAATACACCGTCGACGAACATTCGTTGCGGGCCGTTTCGCATCTAATTTCTTTTGAAGGCGACAAAACAACCCTCGGCGACACCTACCGGAAAATCCGCGAGAAAAATGTCCTGCACTTGGCAATGCTGCTGCACGATCTGGGCAAGGGGTACCCTGAGGATCATAGCGAGGTCGGTCGACGTATTGCCGAAGAGACCGGAAAACGGTTTGGTTTGCCAGAGGACACGACGCAGACCATCATGTATCTGGTGCATAAACATCTGTCGATGTCGCATCTGGCTTTTCATCGGGACACCAACGACCCGCAGACCATCGCCGAATTCGCTTCGGACGTAGGTTCTTCGGAGCGCTTGGCGATGCTGTTTGTGTTGACCTGCGCCGACATCGCGGCAGTTGGGCCAGGTGTGCTGACTCCGTGGAAGTTAAGCCTGCTGACCGAACTGTATAATAGAACCCAGAAAGTCTTGACCGGTAACAGCCAAGAAAGCCTCAACGAGGCTGAGTACTCGCCGGTATTTTCGGAGATCGATATTCTCACTTCTGACGACGACGAACGTCAGTGGCTTAAGAATGCCGCGACACTCTTGCCGACGACCTATCTAAAATTCCATCAAGCTCAGCATGTTGCCAAGCAGATGCTGGAAATCAGAAACAGCAGAGAAGAGGTTTACTGCTGCGTCAATCGAATCGAAGGCGTACATCTGTATGAGATCTGCCTAGCGATCGATGACCAACCCGGAATCTTCCACCGGCTCAGCGGGATGCTCAGCAGTCTGAATCTCGAAATCATGTCCGCAGACATTAAGCAGCTTGACGACTTGAAAATGTTTTTCTGGTTTCAGTTCGCCGATGGTGATTGGAAGAAAAATGGAGAGAGCCCTGACCATCGATTGAAAGAGATTCAAGAAAAAGCAATTGAGTCGGTCAAGAAAGACACGGGGCCTCCTCGTTTCAGGAAAAAATGGGGCACCGAGGAAACGCTGGCCCTGCAAATGTCGCGGCCTGAAATTCAGGTGGTTATCAATAACTCGGAAGTCGACACGGCGACCATCATTGATGTTTTCGCCTACAACAAAGCAGGACTGCTGTATCAGATCTCGAAAAAAGTTTTTGAACTGAACCTAGACGTTAAATACGCCTGCATTTCGACTTACGCCCACCAGATCATCGACGTTCTCTATGTGACTGATGAAAACGGCCAAAAGATACGCGATTCCGAGCGATTGAAAGAGATTGAACACGCGATCTTTGAATCGACCAAGGAATTCCTTGAGCCCAAAGAAGAAACGGAGTCGGTTTAGCAGCCATGGATGCCCAATCCCGTTCCGAAGATTCGCCTTATCAAGCATCACCTCCCCAACCGTCCTCCGCTGACAATCCCCTGACGCGGCGGCTGGTGATCGCCGGATTTTCGTCGTTGCTGCTGCTGCCATTAATGATGTACGGCTGCGGTCCTGAGTGGGCTCGATGGGACGCCGCGCAGGCCGTCATCGCCTACGACCGAGGCGACATGGAACAAGCGATCTTTCAGCTAACGACCGCCGTCGAGCGCAGCCCGCGCGATCCCTCACTCAAAATCAGTCTCGCCGAGAAGCTTATCGAATCCGGTCGCGGCCATGAAGCAGAAGTATTGTGTGACGAAATCCTCGCCAGATTCCCTGATAACGACCCGGCATTAATCACCAAAGCCAATTCTCAGCAGGCGCAAGGTAATTTCCGGGTAGCATTGGATACGTTCAATCTTCGCGCCCGGCAACGAAACTGGACGATTAGCAGGCGCCCAGACAAACTGAATGAACGCGCCTATTTTAGAGCTCTGGCAGGAGTCCAATTGGACGATGCCAAGCAAGATATAGACGTGGCATGTGCGATCGTCTCCCAATCGCCTTTTGGAACTCTGCCATGGAATCTGGGGCTATTCCAGCGCAGTCTTGCCGCCAGCGGCATCGTGGCGATGGAGATCGGCATGACACAGCAGGCAGTGCCGCATCTCTCTGACGCAATCGACAGCCTCAGGCGGATGTTGAGTGATTTAAATACTGAACTCAACAGGGAAATCATAGATCTAGCCGCCCAAGAATATCCGCCGACTCCAGAGAAAGCCAACGGCAACAATGAATTCCGCGACATAATTCGCAACAACCAACAAACGCTGGCAACATTGCTCACGGTCAGGGCTCTCGCCTATCAACAATTGGGCTCCGACGACTTACGTGATCAAGACCGGGCCGAGGTACGAAGCTTGTCCTTGGATGGCGATGAAATTGCCGCAGCGCTTCCCGAGGACATTGAATGCATTGGCACAATCCAGATCTCGTCCGCGTTTTTGGATACGCGCGGATACATTATTGGTCTGATGCCGATTGGTTCTAACAATGGAACCATCGAACTCAATGGCAGAACCGTTGGCGTCAGCGGAAACTTCGAAGACGCTTTGCGGGACCTAGACCAATCCGTATTCGCATTCGAAATATTTGAGAAATCGTTGACAGCGAATATTCACAACCATGCCGAAGGTTATGTTCAGGACCCGGTGGCGGCCCGGCAGTCCATTGGCAAACAGAAAGCAGTGTTGTTGTATCACCGAATGGTAGTACGGAAGAAGTCTGGTGACGAACACGGCGCGGAACAGGACTCAGAGGAAATCAAGGCGCTGGGCTGCGAACCGGGAACTCACCTGTTTTAGGGCATCCCCGATACGTTAAGCGTCTCGAAGGGAAACTTGGTCTTTAAGTGCGGCCCTTCGGGTAGCCGGTTTAGCTCCCGTGGACGGGCTTGCCACGCATTAAGATTACGCCAATACCAATGATGATAATGCCGACGATCGCGAAATGAGCCTCGTTCATGTTGCTGGCTAGACTGTCGAATTGTACGTAGGCTGTCCTTAGCCCGCGATTAAATTGTGACATGAATTGTGGAATCAGATTAGTCATTGGATTCTCAATCGGAACAGAAAATTTTCGGTTTGGGCAGCGAAGGTCAACGCGCCCCTTCTTCTTGGATATTGTAAATCTACAACTTTGTCGAAGTGGGGCGGCTCATTTCAACCAAGCTTCACCTAAAAGTGGCTCATTTCGCTAGACCTTGATAGTTATGCCGGTTGTAACGAGGCAGATAGGCCACCGTCTTCACGTTCGCCTGAAGAAATCCAACCAGCCCAACCCGCCTGCCGCGAACAACAGCCCGGCGGTCGCCCCTGCTTCATCCAAGCTTCCGATCAAGGGAATTGCGTCTGGAATCAGTTCAAAGATGCCCAACGTCGGCATCACCAGATACAGGCAACAGACGACGGCAATCACAAACAGGACCGGTCTTGGCAACATTGCCTGCTTGTTTTCTCGTGACGAATCGGGAATCTCGGCCGGGATCCGAGTTTGGCAATTGGGGCAAGTCACCGTTTCGATCAGTTCTACGCCACGTTTATTTGAAACATCATCAGGCCCGTCAGACTCTGGGATTTTGTTTGATAGCATGTTGCCTGCGCTTTCCATAGGAGTTGGTTAGAAGTTCTGCCACAAGGAGATAAACCATTCCTCTTGAGTGAACATTTGTATACAATTCTGCAGTCCGTTGAATCGACTCGCAGAACGTAATGGAGATCAGCCGTGCTTCAGGAAACATTAACCGAGCGTCAGAATCTTGTCTTTCAGTTTATCCTTTCGCACATTAGTGAACACGGCAACCCGCCCACAATCCGTGAGATTGCCGAAGGGATGAATTTTAAATCGCCTAACGGTGTTGTTGGACACTTGAAGGCGATCGAGCGCAAGGGGCTCATCACGCGCTCCAGCCACAAGTCGCGCTCGATTCAGCTGACCAACGAATTTTCAGATGAGGTCAAAGGGCTACCTTTGGCGGGACGTGTTGCGGCAGGGGTGATGACCGAGGCGATTGAGCAGAACGAGCGAGTGGACTTTGGCGAATTCTGGACGGCGCGAGGCAGCTACGTGTTAGAGGTCGAGGGCGACTCGATGATCGAGGCTCATATTGCTCCGGGGGACTATCTTGTGGTGAAACGTCGCCGGACGGCCGACGCTGGCGATATTGTGATCGCCCGCACGTCTGAAGGAGAGGCGACAGTCAAATACTGGTTCCCTGAAAAAGACCAGATCCGCCTCCAGCCGGCCAATAAAAAGCTCAAACCAATTTACTCGCGTGACGCCAAGGTCACCGGCGTGGTCGTAGGGGTAGTCCGGAAGCTTTGATCCAAATGCGGGCTAATCCATAGGGGGCTCGTTCGTCCGATTGTGCCGATCTTTCCGGGTCATTCAGGGGCGGAAACAAGCGAACAAAGTTAAGGAAAACCGCGTCAAAAATGAGGAATTGAATGCAGTTTTGAGAATCAATCTCCGAAACTGTCTTTACGTCTTGCCAAGACGCCGATGACAAGATAATTTCTTGCATTCTTGCCATGGCACTGTAGCTCAATTGGTTAGAGTACCGGACTGTCGATCCGGTGGTTGCGGGTTCGAGTCCCGTCAGTGTCGCTTCCCAAACCCCGTGTAAACGCTTTGTTTCGCGGGGTTTTTTCGTATCTACTCAAGTTGCACTGGCCATCTAGACGTTGGCAAGGTTGGCAGAATCCGGGGCGCGGCTTCCTCTCATTTATTAGCACGAGAAAGTCACCCAATGAATACTCAAGCAGGCATATCGCGCTTTCCAATATGCTTGCCGGCATGGTGTACTTTGGCTGTCGCCACCTTTTTCGCACAGACAATCCCCCCAATCTTTCGCGATTCAACTTCGACGGCGATGCCGCTAACGACTTTTTTAACACCTCAGTATGCGGAGCGGGAGATGTCAACGGCGACGGCGTGGCCGACTTAATTATTAGTGCACCTTTCACGCATTGGTTGGTTTTGGGTTCTGATTCCGCTTTGCAAACAGTGCCCCGGGTAAAAATTGCGACAATAATTTTTAGTGTAGCAGCATCCCCCTATTGAGATGCAATCCGCCGTCACTGCTACGCGAACTCCCTGTTGAAGATAAGAGAATCCCATGAAACATGTACTTACCCTATTAATCGTCGCCGTTTTAGCCACTTCCTCCTTCGCGCAAGCTTCCTTAGCTCAGGAAGACGCCGCCAAAAAGAAAAAGAAGAAAGGCGGGCAGGTTGCTTGGCAGGTCAAAAGAACCAAAAGATCACTGAAAGATCTCTCACTGACGACAGAACAAGAAACTGCGTTCGATCAGGCGGCTGAAAAACTGACCGCCGAATTGGCCGCTCTGGAGAAGAAGGGACTGACGCAGGAAATGCGCAAGGCGCGGTCAGAGAAACTAAAAGCTGGTCGAGAGTCGGGCCTAAAAGGAAAAGAACTCAAAGCTCACCCGCTCGAAGGATTGTCTGCCGAAGAAGTTGAACTTTTTGAAAACTCTGACAAGCACATGGCGGCCTTCCAAACAGCCGTCGCCAAACTGCTGACCGATGAGCAACTCAAGAGTCTGCCAGAGAAAGCACAAAAGAAGATGAAAATGCTGGCTAGGGAAAAGGGAAGCAAAGGCAGCAAGGGTAGAAAGAAGAAGAAAGCTGCCGATGAAAGTGAAGCCGCCGAGTAAAGCGACATCTATTGGCAACTAATTGTAGCCGCGCACGGGGTAGATCCTGTCGTTCATCCAGCGACTGAACTTGTCAGCGCA
>CAZDBE010000045.1:0-19783 GCA_964503675.1 uncultured Pirellulaceae bacterium
GCGTACAAGTGCAACTAATCGGCGGGCCTCCGACCGAAGATCAAGTCATCTTGTTCGATCACTAGCTGTTGCTACAACACGGCTGGCAACTGTTGCTGCACCGATACTTGACGCGGTTCGCGGTGCCGTCTAGCTCTAAGTGACGTAAGAGGAGTTTTCACTTCCAAACATCTATCTCAGAACCTCTCAACAAACGGCTTCGAGTGTGCATCGTCCTCACTCCACGACAGCTCGAAATCAAGCGCATCGGTTGCTTGCGTGATTTCAGCCTCCAGTCCCGAAGTGGCCGGGGACGAATACACTTTGGGAGAATGCCAACGCTCGGTTCTCTCGTTGATTGTTTCTACACCGGAAATGAACACTTGGTACTTCCCACACATTAGTCCATCGTTTGGCGAGTACGAGGATACTTTAAACTGCCCATCACTATCTAGAGAACCACCGCCAGCTCTTGACTCGCCCCCTTTATCCATGGGAAGAAACGTAACTGACCCGTGCTGTAAGGCTTCGCCATCAACAGTGACCGACCCAGAAACAGGAACGCGACTAGGGCGACCGTCACCACATCCTGTCGACAGTAACAGAGTACTGAAACACACCGACCCAACAGCCACCGCCGAAAATTTTGAAATGTGAGAAAGCTGCATCCTTACCCTTCTAATCTAATGTCAGAATTTTCTTTGCTCAGCATAAAAACACAACTGACTCACTACGATGAGCAGCAGTCAGCGTAACGTTTCAAATCCCCCGAAGCCCACTAAAAGTCAAGCTGTACGACCTCACCACCGGCTCTTGTCGCAAGATCTCCATAAACTTCTAGGTCGATCGATTCGTTTACATTAACCACATGACCATCGCCAAAACCAAAGTTGGCTCCACCTGGGTGCGCGCTCGCGAACCCACCATTGCACCTTCCACCAGCCGCACCAGAGACGAACCCATCAAAGACAAGCCCATCTGTACCATTTGGGTCCAGAGGGAAATTCAGCGGAGTGGAACATGCGCGCATCGACGAAGTGAATCGGTTCCCATTGGACCAAATGTTCGACTGTCCACTTCGATGTCCTTCAATCGTTTCACCAATGAAGACCGTATTGCTGCTGCCATCAAGCATATCGGCGATGGTCAGCCTTTTGGAATAAAGAAACATGCCGGTTGCAAGATCTGGATCAGCAGCCCCCACGTACTTTCTCAAGTTGGTTGCCCTTGTATCTTGGTCACCCATACACCCTGCATAACTTCCGGTCGCCGCATCAATATCGACTCCGTGAGCACCCTGACACACTGGTTCCAAATTGTCGCTCGGGCAAACTAAGAATGGAATTTGTTGTCCAATGATTTCCATTGAAGCCTCAACGATAGGATTACTGATTGGAGCCCAAGTCGTATTGGCTGACCAAATCGGAACGTTCCTCAAATCGATCAGATCGAGCGCACTTTGTTGCTCTATATATGGCAAGATTGCGACAAACAAGCTAGCTCCTTCGGTCTCGACGCTAAGGCCGATACTGCTGACTCCCGATCTGCCTGGTCCCCACCTACCTACGAAGCTGGGGTTATCGTAACCAAGTCGTCCGGCTGGAAAGTTACTGAAAGCACTCTCGTGATTGTGCATAGCAAGCACAATCTGTCTGACATTATTGGAACATTCAACTCGTCGAGCCGCTTCGCGCACCTGTTGAACTGCCGGAAGAAGCATACCTATTAGAATTCCAATGATCGCAATAACAACTAGCAACTCGACAAGAGTAAAACCCCGTCTCAGCCTCAAATGAGTCATCGTTCTCTCCAAGTTTTCTATCTATTGTCAACGACATTTTCGTAACTGCTTTCTGCGGGAGAAATGAAAGCATGTACCCCGAAAAAAATTCGACTGGCTAGATCCTAAATTCCAGTCGTATGGCTTCAAAGTCAGAATAGCAGAGTTCCACGACAAAGACAAACTTTGCGTTCCTTCCACTGCTATTGTTGACTAATTTCCCTAGTCCATCGAGCGTTAGCGACTCATGCGGCTCCCTACTGCGGCCTATTTCTCGATGCAACGACTCGCTTGCCCAGCCGGAACTTTCTGGCGTCGAACGTAGACGAATCCAACCACATCATGGAGACCCTAGTTTTGATTCGTGAACACTAACGGAGTTACTTACTGTCTTCATCACGAAATGGCGAACGGTTTTAGGCTCTATGGAGAGTGGCTTGACATCGCACTCACTGGCTAGACTGCCCAGCCCAGAACACCACTTATTCCTCCGCTACCCTCGCGAACTTCGATTCTCACGTCAGCCTTCAACTATTGCCCGTCTTGATTTTCGTTGGAACCAGCAGTTTTCCCGGCGGGAGTGTTGACAGGTTGAGTCAATTTTTCGAATATAGCGACTTGAAAACACTTGCATTCAGAACGCATCAAGGAACGATTCCCCATGTCAGAAACGATGATTGAAACCATCGGGCTGGATAAATTTTACGGCCCGTTTGCGGCGGTAAGAGACGTCACCTTTTCCGTACCAAAAAAGCAGGTGTGCGGATTCCTAGGACCTAATGGCGCCGGTAAATCGACGACCATGAAACTGTTGACCGGCTTCATTGCTCCCACGGCAGGCACGGTCAAAATTGCCGGCTTTGATATGGAGTCTCACCGGATAAAAGGAAGCCAGTTCATTGGTTACCTACCGGAAAATGGCCCGTTGTATGAAGAGATGACGCCCAAGGGTGCCTTGAAGTACCTCGGACGAGCGCGCGGCCTGTCGAACTCAAAACGAGCCACCCGGATGGAATTCGTCGCCGAGAAATGTGACCTTGGCGAGGTTTGGAACAAACCGATCAGTAAACTCTCACGAGGATTTCGACAGCGTGTCGGGATGGCGCAAGCCCTCCTGCATGACCCAGAGGTCCTCATCCTTGATGAACCTACCAGTGGACTCGACCCAAATCAGTTGGTCGGGATTCGGCGTCTGATCAAGGAGCTTGGCGAGACGAAGACGGTGTTGCTGTCGACTCACATTCTGCAGGAGGTCGAGATCCTCTGCCAGCGTGTAGTGCTGATTGACAAAGGGCGCATCGTTTTTGACGGTGACCGCAACGACATGGGCTCCCGGGAAGCGATGGAGAATAAGTTCCATTCGCTGACCAGTTTTTCGGCTACTTAATTGCGTGACTGAGCTCAAAACGAGATTGGCCAACACGCACGTTCATTGACAGCTTCGCCCTGCGGAGCTCAAGACACACATTTCAGGATTCGGATTTACAACATGAGATGGCACGTTATCGCAGCCGTTTTTTGGCGCAACTTGCAACAGTATTTTTCTAGCGTTCTAGGGTACCTGTTCATCGTCGTCTTCGTGACGTGCTGTGCGGTGATCACGTTCAGTCCTCAGTTCTTTGCTGACAACTTGGCCAACCTTGATCAATTGTCACGATTTTTTCCCTTGTTGCTGCTGATCTTTATCCCAGCCATCACGATGGGTGTCTGGTCAGATGAGAAGCGGCAAGGCACGGACTCGATTCTGTTCACCCTGCCGGCGTCTGATTTCGACATCACGCTGGGAAAATATCTTTCCGTGGTCGCCGTCTACACAATCGCGCTCTTGTTTTCGGTCACTCAAATTTTCGCTTTGGAATTTCTGGGAGATCCTGACTGGGGCGTTATTGCAACGACCTACCTCGGCTACTGGCTGGCAGGTGTCGCCCTAATCGCCGTAGGAATGTTCGCTTCTTCGCTAAGCAACAGTGCCACAGTAGCGTTTATTCTCGGAGCGCTATTTTGTGCCGTGCCGATCTTGGGCGGCAGATATTTTGGCAACAGCTTGCTGATGGAAAGGCTGGGGATTGACTGGAATCTGAGCGATTTCACCTTGGGGCTCATCCCGCTTTCCAATGTGTTGTATTTCGTTGGCCTTACGATTTTCATGCTGTATTTGAATCTGGTCGCGATCAGCGAGCGGCGGTGGAAGCCTTCCAACAAGGTCGAGTTGCTCATTCAATACGTGATACGTGGTGTTTGTCTGGCAGTTGTGCTTGCTTCTGCAGTCTACTTGTTTAACTCGAATGGCGGATCGGCATCGGCCAAAGCGGATCTGACGGCAGAGAAACTTTATACGCTAGATCCGGCCACGATTTCGACTCTCGACAAAATCAAGAACGATGACCAAGTGATTCAAGTCGAGGCCTTTGTTAGCGATGATTTGCCTCGAAAATTCGTCAACACGCGCAAACAGTTGCTAGGTATCTTGCGGCAGTACGCAGAACAGGGCGGCAACAATGTTGAGGTCAGCGTTTTTGATGTTGCAGCCAACAGTCGGCAAGCAACTGACGCACGCGGCAAGGGCATTGAACCGGTCGCTAACCGATCCGAGGAGGCCGGTCGCATTATCGAACGGGAGGTCTATATGGGAGTGTACCTCTCGAGCCCGGAACGCACCGTGACGATTCCTTTCTTCGAAGACAGCGACTCGATTGAATACCAATTGAGCCGCTCGATCGCGACAGCGTATAAACGCGGTCCTAAGCCGTCATTGGGAGTCCTAGAAACCGATGCGTTCTTCGGTGGTCCGGAGGTCGAGGGGCAGCGACTGGACTGGGCCTACACGACCACACTGGATGACCTGAAGAAGGATTACGATGTGAAACTGATCGAGGCAAGCCGACTTTCGGGCTACCTTGGCAGTGAAACCGAAAGTAATGGTCTCAAAGCGCCTGACGTGATGTTGGTGGCGGATCCTGCGAGCCTTGACGATCAATCGATGGGCGCGTTGACCCAGTACATCCAAAAGGGACACCCTACGTTGATATTGGGAGATCCCCTTCCGTTTTTCTGGACATCGCAGGCTCCGCTGCAGTTGGGCATTTTGAACGCGCCGCAGATGCCACGGGTCAGCCCTCAGTCACGCTATGCCCAGATCCTCTCCAGCTCCCAGATGCCTAAAGCGGATAACGGATTTGCGGGACCGCTGAATAAAGCGCTAGGGATCGAATGGAATACCGGCCAGACGGCCTATAGTTTGCTTGATCCGCATCCAAACTTTCGCGGCGACTGGCCGCAGGAGCGTTTTGGCCCAAGCTGGCCCAAGCAGTACGGTCCCTATGAGAAGGCATTTAACTACGTCAAGAACCAAGACGATGTTGAGGCGATTAACCAAACCAGTCCGATCACCGCGGGGCTTAACGAGCTACTGATGATCTACCCGGGTTCTATTTCCAAATCGGACGACAGTAAATTGACATTTGAACCTCTCCTGACGACCGGAAAGAACTCCGGTGTTTCCTCATGGAGCGAGGCAACCGCCGACGACCGTAACTTCAACCAGTACACGATGTCGCTCACACGCATCGTCAAACCTGCTCAAGCGGCGAAAATTGACGACGACGAACATGTCTTGGCCGCTCGGATTACAGGCGAAGGCGATGACGGAGTTAATGTCGTTTTCATAGCGGATCTTGATTTTGTCTCAGACTATTTTTACCAGCAGCAGGAGGCGCTAGGACAGAAACTGGATAACCTTTCGTTTTTGTACAATGCGTTAGACGTGCTGTCCGGATCGGACCAGTTTGTTTCGCTGCGAAATCGTCGAGCCAAGCCCCGTACTTTGACTCGGTTGGAGACCATCTTTGACGGCTTTCGATCCAAGAAAGCAAAATCGGACCAAGCACGCGAAGAGAAACTGCAGGCAGAACTGGAGAAGGAACAAGCGCTGCTGGATGCTGATACCGAGAAGATCCAGACCGACCAATCGATGGGGTTGGGAGAGAAACTCCAACAGACTTTCCAACGTGCTTCAGATTCGCAACGCCGTTTCGAATTAACGCAAGCTCGACTACTGCGTGAGAAAGCGATCGAAGACGCCAAAAGCAAAAACGAAATGCAGGAAAAAATAGCATCTCAGGAAAGCGTCACGCGATGGCTGACGGTCCTGATGGCGCCTCTTCCGGCGTTAGTACTTGGAGGAATTGTTCTCTGGTTCCGCAAGACGGGAGAGCAGAAAGATATTGCAGACGACCGGCGCGTCACGTAGCTGCGACAACCACCGTGCGGATAGTTTCCCCTCGGCACACAGTTTTTCACAGACTCGATTACTCTGACAGATTCAAACGAACGATGAAAGAAGCCACCAAAACAATCTGCTTCGTAGTGGCCGCTGCCGTCATGTTGACGGCTGCTATTGCCAGCAACGTTGCCAACCGACCGCGGCCCGTAACCGATTTTGAAACCATCGGGCAGCCGTTCTATCCGGATTTCGTGAAAACGGACGTCGCGCGCTCGTTGATCGTCAATTCATTAGACGAACTAGCGGTGAAACGTCAAACGTTTGAGATCAAACAAGAAGACGGCCTTTGGCAAATTCCATCACACGAAGGCTATCCTGCAGAAGCGGCCCAACGACTGGCTCAGACTTCGGCGTCACTGATGGGCATCACACGCGACTCGTTGGTCGGACGCAGCGTGGCTGACCACGTAAAATTCGGTGTGATTGATCCGCGTGGCGAGGACATCGTAAACATGGACGCGGTTGGTCAAAGCATCACCCTGAGAGATGCCAATGATGACGTCCTGGTTGATTTGATCATCGGCAAAGAAGCGACGAGCGACGGAGACCGTAGCAGCCCCGGTCAGCTGATGCAGCAAGACGAAGGAACATACTACTACGTACGACGTCAAGATGAATCCAATGTCTATCGCATTCCGTTGCAGATTGATTTATCGACCAAATTCGCCGACTGGATCGAGCCAGATTTGTTGCAGATTGAGGCTGATAAAGTTGTGGCAGTGAAGTTGAACAACTACCAGATTGAGCAACGTGGTGGCGGAATGTTTGGCGGAGCTCCGACGCTGTTGAAGAAACCGGGAGACCAAATCGCACTCGCACGTGAATCTTCTACCGATGATTGGACGATCGAGGACATCGCCGAAGAGACCGAGACACTCAAAAGTGACGAGGTCTCCTCAATTGTTGGCGTGTTGGACGACATGGCGATCGTGGACGTCAAGAGAAAACCAACGCTTGACGGCCAGATGCTACTGGACGCGGATTTGAACTACAGCCTGACGCCTGAACAAGCCAAATTGATGTCGGTGCGCACCCAACAGGAACTGGATCAACTTTCAAACGAGCAAAAACTTGAGTTCCAAAGCCTTCAGGTTGCCATCGCCGAACTGCAGCAGGATCTGCAGTCGCGCGGATTCAACTTTGGTTCAACCGGCGAAAAACTTGAGTTGGTTTCCGCGGGCGGCGAAGTACAGGCGGCGACGTCTGACGGATTGCTATACACGCTTCATGTCGGCAAAGCGAACGCAAGTGACAAGAAGGAAATCAAAGTAGCCGGTGCGTCAGACGAAGCAGGTGATCTGGATGAATCTAACGAAGAAAAACCAGAAGGCCAAGACGACGCCAACGGAGACGATGCTGAGCCGAGCACATCCGACTCGGAAGAAGACGCCGAAACAGATTCACAAGCAGAAACATCCGACAATCGATATGTACTGATCAGAGTAGGGTTTGATGAATCTTACATTGGTGCAGAACTTAAGGCTCCTAAGGAACCCGTTGCCCCAATTAAGCCAGAAGGTTACACGCCTGAACCTGAGCAGGAAGAAACAGAAGGCTCGGACGAAGAATCTGGCGACGCTGATGACGATGCGGCGCCCAAGCCAAAAGCGGCTGAGAGAGACGAGAAATTTGCAGCGTACGATGTGGCAGTCGCTGCCTACGAGGAAGCCAAGATTGACTTTGAAGTCGCCACGAGCGAATTCAAACGCGAGCAAGAAGAACGGGCCGCAAAGATCAAGGAAGGAAAACAGAAAGCCAAGATCCTCAACCAGCGTTTCGAAGATTGGTACTACGTCGTCAGCGGCGAAAACCTGACGACGCTGCAAGCGGATCGCGAGACACTGATCGAGGTGAAGGAACCACCGAAGGCACCACTTGATGGGCTGGGCACCATTCCTGACACTTCGTTTCCCAACATTGATGTGGGGGAGGACGCCGCAACTGCGACTGCCGATCCTGAGATGAAAATTGAGAAACCGTCCACTGAGAAACCACCAACTGAGATGCCAGAAGCAAAGCCCCCAACTGAAGAACCGGCGGCGTCTAAGAATGAAGAGTCCAAACCGGATACGACTAAGGCTGCAGCTCCTGAGACAAAAGCCAAACCGCCAGCGGATTCGGAGGTTGAAGCGAAGGAGGTAAAGCCTGATTCGGAAGCTCCGGCACCCACAAAGGAAGTCAAGGAACAGGAGTCTCCATAGTCCCAAGTTTCTGGCGGCCTGCGTCCAGCCTTCCCCAACCCTCTCCGCCGACAACCAATGCAACTGCTCTCTAAAATCAAATTGTTCTCCGTTATTGCGTTTAGTTGCTCGGCATTCATCTGTATGGTATCAGACTCCGTCAACGCGCAACGTATCAAGCTCAGCCCTGAGGGTTTAGAACGAAAAGCGGCCCACGAATTTCTGTTCGAGGACTTTGTCAAAAGCCATCAGGCCGTCTACAAGGGCAAAGGGGACAATCGAAATCTCGATGAGGTTATTCTTCACAAAGAACGCATTGAGGTTGATGGTGATTTGAAGATCGAGCTGCCCGAAGGCGCGCAGCGGATCGCCAGCATGTTTCGCTACTTTTTGATTCGTGGTGAGAATCTTGATCGTATTGGCAGCTTGAAGTTGCTACCTTATTCTCCTGACGGCACGATGCATGTCAGCACTCGCGAGACGGGAATCTACCGCGTCCAGATGCCATCGCTGCCGATGCCTTCGGCCGGTATGCAGCCTATGATCGTCGTAGGGAAGTCAACTGGCAAAGCGGTCATCACTGAAGTCGCATTCATCTCGCAAGGCAGACTGAAGACCACATTTGATGATTTGCCTTACCGAAATCTCGGCGCCGAGTACCCGCGTGAGCAGGTCGATGTGCTGATCGATCTCAACCACGAACTTTCGATCGAAGGGCACGTTGATCTGGAGCGCAGCAAATTCTTTCGCTTCTACGCTCGGCCAGGAATGCCCCACCCCAGCTTGGAACAGTGGGCGTGGGACCATAACTTTCTGCCGGGAAGACAGATTAACAAGCTGCAATACTCTCTGGTCAAAGGCTATTCTCCCAAACAGCCAAAACTGAAGGAGGACAAATCTCGTCCCGGCTACGCTGATCTTGGCTTTTTCAAAAAGTATCGAGTAGATCTTAATCCTGCTAACACCCTAGATCAGTTTCGCGACATCGACTTCGCGGTTTGCTTTGACAACTATCCCGATTTCATGTCGGTTCCTCAGGTCGGTCGCGGAACTCCAAAGGTCGAACATTTCGATGCCGCTGCAGAGCTCGTAGCAACGTATATCAAGAACCAGATCAAAAACAGCGGTCGAGCAACTCCGTTCTACGAGGTGAAGAACGAATCAACGATCAAATCCGAGTGGGATCATCACTGGAAAAAAGGCGTTGATTCATGGGCGCTATTGAGTGAGTTCCATTCGAAAATCGCCGATGCGGTTCATAAACAAGCACCGGGGGCGAAAGTCGGTGGACCTAGCTCCGCATGGATGCAACTTCAGGTCGACAATTTTGGCTTGTATGAGAAACAGCGAAAATTCATGGACCTGACCAAAGACAAATTGGATTTTTACTCACATCACTTCTATGAGAATCGTGGAACAATTGGTGCTTGGGAAAGACGTGGCGAGGACTACAAGGGCTACCTTTTGGGATCCATGGAGGCGATTCTGGACATGTTCCAAGCACACATGCGTGGCAGCGACAACGTGCGTCCCATCCTTATCACCGAGTGCGGATCGCTACAGCCCGGGCGTGGCCCAAGTGACTATTGGCTACGCCTGCGTTCTTTCAGTGCGTTCATGCACAAATTGTCTCGCCGGCCGCATGAGATCGAGTTGGCTGTTCCATTCGTGTTTTTGAATGTTCCGTGGAACCCACAAAGCGGCGATGCAGCGTTCATTCCTAACGACGATAATCCGCCCAACGGTCCCATCGAGGGATTTTCAAGAACGCCCGTTCACCATTTCTTTGAGTTATGGAAAGATTTCGATGGTCGACGCCTTCCAGTCAAGAACAAACGACCGTTTCTAGACGTGACGGCGCTTCACAACGCAGAATCAATCCAAGTCGCAATCACCAACATGGGTGGCAAGCAATTGAAGGTCGATCTTAGTCAGATCACCGGTGAGCCGATTGCAACAACCTCGGTAACTCAAAAGCGGCTGTACTATCAGGACGGAGAAGTCCGATTCGATTCTAAGATAGCCTATCCAGATGCGACGCGGATCTTAGTCGATGTCGAGGAAACGACTGTTGTCACTCTTGGTCTAGAAGAACCACTTTCGTTAGCCGGTGAAATCAAACGAGAGTTCTGGTTCGCGCCCGAGACAGCAGTGAAACACGACGAGTTGAGGAACAAGGAATTCACGATTGACGTCGACGAAGCCGAGGAGGTTAAAGCATGCGTGATGCGAGTAGGACTTCATCGTGTTGGCGGCTTACACCGCAAACTGGAAGGAACCTTCAATGGGAAACCATTCAAGCTGGAAGTGAAATGGGCGGGGGAATTGAATAATTTGTTTGCAACAATCGATGTCCCAGTTCCGATCAAACTTTTGAAAACATCGAACTCGATCATTCTTAAATCCCACAAAGGCCTAACGCTAACTGCTCTGCACTTGAGCACCGACAAATAGAGCCCTCAAAGACTTTTCTCTATCGAAGTTGTCTATCGTCTATCTATGTGCAAAGTCTAAAAACGATCGCTTTTAGATTTGAGAGCTTGCTATTGGCATCGCTTTCAAATCACATCAGGGATTGCCACTGAAGTCACTTCATTTGAACAAAGGCAAGTATAAGTCTCGTCTCAATCGAAAGTGCCAAACGATTGGTTTTGAAAGTATTTGGCTGATGAAAGATTTCCGAAGTCTGATTCCACCACTTCAGGTACCGGGATCCCTTCGATCTTCCGCGGCTCGGCAGGAGCAAGTGGAGTGGCCGCATCTCCATCGTCACCGAAGGTCGTTGCGTCAGGGATGACGGGAGCATTTTTAGGATTGAAGAACCCGAGGAACATTAGGCAAAATCCTCCCGCGACCATCATGCAACAAACCACAAACTGCCCTTTAAGATTCACCTTCTTTGGTAGAATTGATTTCTTTGCATTTAGAGAACTTTTCTCAGGGGCCTTCCCGTCGACGAACACTTTTACTTCCATACCCTTGGAGTAGTTCTTGATAATACCGGTAGCCGACTCCAGATCGTAATAACCATTCTTATTCGATGGCTTGCCACCATCGTATTGCTTTCCGTTGACGCTGTAGGCGTACTTAAGTATCGGCCGCGCCAACACAATCTTCCGTCCGTAAGCATTTGACTCCTGCCGTTCAAGCGCGCATTCCGTGATGACTCCCCTTACTTCGGATTGTTTGTCGAATGCTGGCTTCTTCTGCGATACCGCCCACATCCCCAAAGCTGCCAGTCCGCCAAACATAACCATTGCGAGTCCAGTAGCGATCTTCGGTACAGAAACCTTCTTCTCTTGGAACGTCTTAAAAACCTCTGCGTTGGCACCAGAAGTCAGCGCGGCAACGTCGCCGGAAGCCTGAGCACCTGCGATCAACTTGAGCCGCGCGAATATCGTGTGGGCGAATTCCATATGGCCCTCAAATTCCTTGAGAGAACCAGTTCCATCACCCGAGTAACCGCCGTAGTAGTTCACAAATACCACGACCCTACCACCAAGGACTTGGATCAGGCAGTTTCGAGAATTGAATATGTCTGCGATTGCTCCATAGATCCCTTGAGCACCACGCGGGTCAGAAGTTGCTCCCCATGCTCCGAGTTTCGCTGACATTGGCATGCCTGGAAGCGGCTGGGATGATCCCTTGAGAGTTTTTTTGGTGTAGCTGGTCTCAATGGCCAAGGATAATGTCAGGCAACGGTAGCTCTTCTGAGAATACAACCGTTTCGAAAGACTTCCACTTGAGCCGATTCTGCTTGTTGCCTTTGCGTCCAAACGCCGCCAATAGCGCAAGGTTGATAGCCGCGTTGTCTTTTCCGCGAAACATCGGATCGACTAATTGATGCCCCTCAAGCCAAGCGAACTCGTCGTCCTTCCACTTTCCACATAGCCAAGCGTTGAGCCTCTTTGCGGTGCCATTGAGGTCGTGATACTCTGACTCGTGAAACAGTGGAAGCCGATAGTCTTCGGTCAACAAGACGTTGCCGCAGTGTTTTATGTCATACTTTTTCGTGGCGTCATCGAACGCAAAAATACGTTTCTTCAACTGGTTGTTGCTGTTTGCGGCATACCCGCCCGCCGCGAGACCAGCGACGGTACAGATGGCGACGATGAATCCCACCACTTTTACATACGGGACTTCTACTTCTTTCTTCTTTTCACCCAAAGAGATGACACCAATCAGTATCGCAAAGAAGACTAATATCGCGCCGAACGTGCCACCAAACCAAAGCCCAACATTTTTGAAAGTGGCTTCGAATGCGTCAGAGCCAGGACGAAGCTTTGTAAAAAGTGCTTCAGCCCGAATAGATTGAGAAAACCAGCGCGCATACATCAGTCAATTCCGGAGAAAAGTGGTCAAATTTGGAAATGGATTGAGCAACATTAGGTTGCGTTTTGAATACTTCGCGCCAAAGCGCAAAGAATTCCCCAGATTCTCGGCCCACGAATCCTCAAAGGCGCCACCATCAGATTCTGCTGTTTCAACATGCACCTATCAGACTACCTAATCAACCGACGGCTTCAGCCGGATGCATCACTGCCGCGTAAGGAGACTGCCAACTTCGAAGTAATGAGGGCATAGCAGAGCGGTACTTTCTCCCGTAGCTTGACTCAAGGAACTGATCATGCCGGGGTGACATGAAGTCAGTAAGCCCGTCGAATTTCGCCAATATTTCTTTTGTGGCGACGAAATAGAGTTAAATTCAATGACACTTTCTGAAAGAAGATGATGTAAAAACACCGGCAAAACACGCTAAACGGGCAAGCATCTGACCAATATCCAGAAAACGGTTAACCAAACAAGCCTCACCTTTAACGGTAACCTACTGTTTGCCACATCCGCGTCCCATGATGCATTTCTGCAACCTTGGGTCCGCGGGCTAACCTCTTCCAACATTTTCAAACCACTGCCTGTAAGGTAACCAAACACTCGAACAATGGATTTTTTTCAAGAGATCTTCTCCGAAGCCAACTTCCTCGCCTCTGCGATGATGATCCTCGTCTTGCTTTACTGGGCGATGATGGTCTTCGGTGTTGTTGGAATGGACATGTTCGATATCGATGTCGACATAGACGCCGACGTTGGAATAGATGCCGACCTTGGCATGGACGCAGACGTTGATGGAAATCTTGCCACAGTTGGTGGAGCCGACATGGACTCTGGCAGCTCTACTGCAGAAACCGCGTCAGGATTCGTGCGAGGGGTCTTTGAGTTCTTTTATCTGACTGACGTGCCGGTTGCAATTGTTGGAACCACGTTCGCGTTCGGATACTGGGCCTCTAGTGTAATACTCAATCACCTTTTCAATACGGAACAGACCTTTTTCGGTTCTCTGATCTGGGTCATCCCAAGCGTGATCATTGGCTTGGTTGTTGTGAAAATCGCAGTCAAACCAATTGCAAAAATCACGGCCAAGACTGGACCTGAGGATACTACACGAAGTGACATGAGCGGAACGATTGGACGCGTCATCTCCAGTTCGGTCACAGACGTTTTTGGACAAATAGAAGTTAAACCGGACGGAGAGCCGGAAGTCGTCTATAACGCCAGAACTGCTAAAGGGCAGGAACTAGCGAAAGGCGACGCAGCAAAAATCATTTCTTATGACGACGAACAGAACACTTTCCTCGTCGAACTAACTAAGTGGGAGAACACAACTGATGGATAACACGCTATACATTGCCGGTCTTATTTCCGACAACTTCTATGTGGAGCTACTCGTCTGGATCGTGGCTGTAGTTGCCGCGGGCATTCTGGGATTTGTTTCCTATTACATCAAGTGTCTCCGCAAGGTGCCTCAAGGCGCAGCGCTAATCCGAACAGGAACCGGCGGAACGCAAGTCAGTTTCGACAAAGAAATGGTTGTTCCCGTCCTGCATATTGTAGAGATGATGGACATCTCCGTTAAGCGAATTGAGATCGACCGTAGTGGTGAAGATGGACTGATTTGTAAGGACAACATCCGCGCCGACATTAAGGTTGCGTTCTTCGTCCGTGTTAACAAAGTGAAAGAAGACGTCAAACGCGTCGCCAACTTCCTTGGTTGCAAGCGCGCCTCGGACATCACCTCGCTGCGACAAGTTTTTGAGCCAAAGTTCTCAGAGGCGCTCAAGACCGTAGGAAAGCAATTTGATTTTGTCGAACTGTACAACTCGCGCGAAGAATTTCGCGAGCAAATCTTGAAAGTCATCGGCAGTGACCTCAACGGATACGTGCTGGATGACTGTGCGATTGACTATCTGGAACAAACTGACCTCGAGAAACTGAATCCAAACAATGTTTTGGACGCTGAGGGCATCAAAAAGATTACGGAACTGACAGCCAAAGAGGTAACGTTGGCCAACAGTATTACCCGTGAGAAAGAGAAGACTCTCAAGAAGCAAGACGTGGAAGCAAAAGAAGCGATTCTGGCTCTCGAGCGACAGCAGGTTGACGCAGAAGAGAAACAAGAACGTGAAATCGCTGAAATTACCGCTCGCCAAGAAGCTGAAGCCAGCGTTGTTGTACAGCAAGAACGGCAACGTGCGGAAGTGGCACGAATTCAGGCCGACGAAGAGATCGCGGTTGCCGAAGAGAATCGCTTGCGTGCCATTATTGTGGCCGCCAAGAGTAAAGAACGAACTGACGCGGTCGAATCAGAGCGTGTTGAAAAAGATCGTGGTCTTGAGATTGCCGAGCGCGAGCGGATTGTGACACTTGCTGAAATCGAAAAAGAAAAGGCGATCGAAGTCGAGAAAAAGAACATTCAAGACGTCATTAAAGACCGCGTCATGGTCGAACGAACCGTTGTTGAAGAAGAAGAGAAAATCAAGGACACCAAAGAGTTCGCTGCCGCTGATCGTAAGAAGCAAGTTGCTGTAACGGCTGCTGAAGAGGCGGCTGAGCAGAAGTTGGTTGAGGAAGTTAAGAAAGCCGAAGCCGAAAAGCAAGCAGCCGACCTACAGGCTCAGACGGTCATCGTTCGCGCTGAAGCTGACCGATCAGCAGCCGAAAAGACTACCGAAGCCAAGAAAATGTTGGCCGAAGCCGTTCAGGCCGAAGCTGCTGCTCCTGGTCTTGCTGAAGCGCAAGTAAAAATGGAGAAGGCTGCCGCGATTGAGAAGGAAGGAACAGCCGAAGCCAAAGTAGCCGAGCTGAAATTCCAAGCCGATGCGAAAGGTATCACCGAGAAAGCGGAAGCGATGAAGCTGTTCGATGGTGTTGGAAAAGAACACGAGGAGTTCAAACTTCGCCTCAACAAGGAGAAAGAAGTCGAGCTGGAAGCCATTACTGCTCAGCAGAAGATCGCCGAAGCTCAAGCGACTATGATCGCCGAATCTTTAACCAACGCGAACATCGACATCGTTGGCGGAGACAACAAATTCTTCGACAGCATCGTCAATTCGATTACTGCCGGTAAGCAGGTCGATCGTCTTGTCGACAACAGCAGTGTTTTGTCAGATGTGAAGAACACGTTCTTCACCGGCGACCCAATGCAGTTCAAAGACGAAGTCGGTCGCTACATCGACATGTTTGGAATCACTTCCGAGGACATGAAGAATCTGTCAGTTGCCGCTCTGATCGGTCAGATGATGGGGATGACAAGTGACGCCGACGTCTTGCAGAACCTTCAATCGATGATGGGTGCCGCTTCACGTGCGGGAGTTGCATCACAGAATGCTGGCCAAGTGATTGCGGCGGTAACGAAATAGACGTGTGGCAGCGATGCCGGTCGGCAACGTTACCCTCCCCTCCGGGAGGGGCGGAGGCTCGCCGACGGGGAGGGCTGGAATTCAAGAGTTGAATTACGATCAATCTCCCTCGTCTGAACCCCTCTCCGTCGCCTAGGCTCCGACTCTCCCAGAGAGAGAGCGGCATACTGATGAAGTCCATAATCTGTAAGTTAGTGTTCTAAATGTCAAACGAACCTGAACAACTTGAGCAGCCAGAGCCAGTCCAAGGGGATAGTGCGCCCCAATTGGAGCGCGGCACCTACGAGATCATTCAGAACCGTCTGAAGTCATTCTCAGATGAACTGCGTGAGCGGATCGGATTTCTCAACGACGAGCGCCGGCAGGTGTTTGGCTCGATCCCGACGGAGTTAATTTCGACCCAACGGATCACAACGGCCAACAACTGCGTAGCCCAAGATATCGTTCCAATCGGTGATCAGTTCATCTTCGGTTACAACGTCCACATGGGTTTGAAGACCGTCACAGAACTTGCTGACGTCTTTGGCGTGTTTCGTTTCTCAGAGGGGTCGATGCATGAGCAACCATTAGAGTTGTTCGAAGACAAAGCCTTCATGACCGATTTCAACGGTCTATACAAATACTACAAAGACACACGTTTCCAGCGCTTTCATCTCGCCGGACCGCATTTGTACATGGTGTTCCAAGTTGGCAAGAGCCACGACGACACCAAAGCGTTCAAATTCCTTGTCGATGGCGGCACGCTCAAGTACATCGACAACCGCAGCGACCATGAGATCGTTCTTCCGCCGCAGCATGACTTCAAATGGATACGCACGCATCGTGATCTACATCGCGATGGTGAGCATCCGCATATTTCCATCGATGATCGTGTATTCGTGGAAGCGGTAGGCGGTGACCTGACGATCAAAATCGAGGACAACACCGACGACGGATCAGGCATCTACGATGAACCGGTCGACGATCCCGACCAAACGCTCGATGACGGCGAGTACTACTACTCGATAGTTGGCAATATCATTTTGCTGAAGATCAAACCCTTCAAAGAGAACGATTATCGCTACCTCGTATTCAACGAGAAAACACAAACGGCGCGTCGACTGGATTCGATCGCAGACGCTTGCGTGTTTCTTCCCGAAGATCACGGTCTGATTTTCTCCAACGGCTACTATCTGCAAACGGGCGTTTACAAAACGTTCGAAAGCAACATTACAGATCTGAAATTCGAACGGCGAGTTGCCTCCAGTAATGGAGAAGACTACCTGTACGTGTTTTACAATCCTGCAACCGGTCAAAAAGTGCTGTTGTCGTACAACATGATCGAGCAGGAAGTCTCGACTCCGATTGTGTGTAGCGGTTTCTCAATCTTCGACAACGGCCAGCTGATCTATTTTAAATCAGACGAAGACCCGCAGAAGCACCACGCGATGCAAGTATGGCAAACGCCCTACGTCGAAGAGGACTTTCAGCTTGGTGAGAAAACTGATTCGTACATCTACAAGATCGGCAACAAGGAAATCGTGCGGGCGATGTCTGAATCGCACGAAGTCCTCAACTTGATCGACCAAGATGATTCTTACACAAACCTGTACGTTGATCTGGTCAAGAAAACCACCGACATTCTCGACTCCTATTTCTGGTTGACCGACGAGAATACATTTCAGCTGTCCGAGCCACTAACCTCGATTCGCGAGGCGGCGACGGCAGCGGTAGACGAGTATGATAAAGTTGTCCGAGTCCGAAAGAGTACTGCCGAGCAGTTTGCAACGGTTGCGAAATCGGCCAACGATGCCGTCATGCAAGCAACCAGTCGGCATTTCGAACACATCGACGATTTCGTTCGATCGTTGGCCGAACTGCGGACGGTGCGTGGACAGGTGATTTCGCTTAAGGAACTTAAGTATGTCGACCTGAATGACGTCGAATCACTTGAGAAGAAGGTCGCTGAGAACTCGGACCGTTTATCCAACCGTTGTGTTGACTTCCTGCTCAAAGAAGAAGCTCTTACTCCGTACACGAACCGCGTCGAAGACCAGTTGGCCCAGATTGAATCTTTGGAAACGGGCGTCGAAGCAAAGAAACTGGATGAGGAAATCGCTGCTGGTTCGAGCGAACTAGAAATGCTGATTGAAATTGTCAGCAACTTGAAGATCGAAGACGCCAACGAACGCACTCGGATCATTGACAACATTTCGTCGATCTACTCGTCGCTGAATCAAACACGCGCCACGCTGAAGAAGAAGTCGCAAGCACTGCTGTCTGTTGAGGGGGCGGCAGAGTTCAACTCGCAGCTAAAATTAGTCTCTCAGGCCGTCGTCAACTATTTGGACGTCTGCGATTCTCCAGAACGTTGCGATGAGTATCTGACCAAGATGATGGTGCAGATCGAAGAGCTGGAGGGCAGATTCTCCGAGTTCGATGAGTTCATTGTTCAGTTGGCGGAAAAACGCGACGAGATCTACGCGGCGTTCGATACAAAGAAGCTGCAACTGGTCGAATCTCGCAACAAGCGTGCCACCGCCCTCATGCAGGCTGCCGAACGAATCATCAAAGGCGTTAAGTCACGGGTTTCAAACTTCGAATCCGTCGATGAGATCAACAGCTACTTCGCATCAGATCTAATGATCGACAAAGTCCGTGACATTGTCGAGAAACTCACGGAGATGGGCGAGTCGGTCAAAGTTGACGACGTACAAAGTCGTCTGAAAACAGTCCGTGAAGACACCGTCCGACAACTGCGCGACAAGAACGAACTGTACGTCGATGGCGAGAACATTATTCAGTTTGGCAAGCACAAGTTCTCCGTCAACACGCAACCGCTAGATCTAACAACCGTCATCAAAGATGGACAAATGTTCTTCCATCTTAGTGGAACGAACTATTTCGAGGCTGTCACACATGAAGGGCTTAACGCCACCAAGGATGTCTGGGATCAACCGGTCGTTTCTGAGAACCGTGACGTTTACCGCGGCGAGTATCTCGCGTATTTGATGTTGGCGGCAATCAACGATGGCACAGTCCAAAGACCAGACGCTTCCGTAGCCGAAGATAACAACGGGTTGTTGGAGACTGTGCAGAAATTCATGGCGTCTCGATACTCCGAGGGTTACATTAAGGGCGTCCACGACCACGATGCAGTATTGATCCTGCGTCCGCTTTTGAGGCTCGATCGCGATCTTGGCTTGCTTAAGTATTCGACGCAGTCGCGCGCACTCGCATCAGTTTTCTGGCACTACAAGACCAAAAGCAGCACCGATGAGTCAACATGGGCTCAGGCGTGGGAGAACAAGCTTTCGGTTTTGAGTTCGGCTAGGGAAGTATTCGGAAAGATCATAGATCGTCAGCAGTATGTGGACGAATTGAGAGATGAACTGCTTGCTGAAAACGCGAGCCAGCATTTTGGCGACGAACGTTACGCAGACGAGGCAGCGCACTATCTGTTTGATCAGTTCTCGGGCAAGGTCGATTTAGCTTGCAGTGCAGAAGCACTTTCCATCGCTGAATCGTTCAACGCGTTCTTGAAGAAGCAGAGGGCGACAGATAAGTTCGAAGCGATCAACGACGGACCGCTCTCAGTCGCGTCCCGTTACCGTGCGGCCAAGCAATGGATCGCCTCTTATGTATCGCAAGAAGGTCTAGACGCGCGTTACGTGGACGAAGTTGCCGCAATGTTGGTTGACGGAACCAAGGACCAACGCGTTGCCTCAACAGTAGAACCAGAATGCGATGTTACTGGCCTTTTGGGGGATCACGCGCGCGTCGAAGCCAAAACGTATCACTTCGACTACAACGAATTCATGGTCCGACTTGGGAGGTTTTCGACGACAACCGTTCCGTCGTTCGAAGCTTACACTCACCTGAAAAAGGA
>CAZDBE010000045.1:19883-20988 GCA_964503675.1 uncultured Pirellulaceae bacterium
GATCCGTCCGAAGCACCCAACGCAAGTGCTAGAGAAGAAGTTGAGAAACTTAATCTGGCGTTGGAGATGGGTGACAATGTGATGATTTATTTGGATGACATACAGCACTGTAACCCAGAATTCTTACAGAAGTTTATCTCTCTGTGTGACGCGACACGAAGAATTGAAGGCGTGTTCAATGGTAAGACAAGGACCTACGATCTGCGCGGTCGGAAGGTTGCCGTGGTGATGGCCGGAAATCCGTATACTGAATCTGGTGAAAAATTCCAAATCCCTGACATGCTGGCCTCACGAGCCGACACGTATAACCTTGGTGATGTCATCGGCGACAACGCAGGATCATTTGAGCTTAGCTACTTAGAAAACTGCCTAACGTCTAACTCGACGCTGGCAAGACTTAATTCACGATCACGAAAAGACGTCTACACCGTAATCAAAATGGCGGAAGTCGGCGACAACCAACCGCAAACGCTCGAAGGCAACTACTCGATCGAAGAGATCAATGAATTTGTCGCTGTCATGAAGAAGTTGCTAGTTGCACGTGACGTGATTCTAAAGGTCAATCGTGAGTACATCGATTCGGCCGCTCAGGCGGACGAGTACCGCACCGAGCCAGCGTTCAAGTTACAAGGCTCTTATCGTGACATGAACAAAATCTCGGAGCAAGTTGCACCGATCATGAACGATGAGGAATTGGAAACGCTTATCGACGCTCACTATCTCAATCAGGCTCAGACGCTTACCTCTGGTGCACAAGCGAACCTACTGAAGCTTCAGGATCTGACAGGTAAGCTCGAAGGAGAGGAACTAGAGCGTTGGTCAGACATTAAACGCACCTTCAAGCGAAACCTGATGCTGGGTGCCACCGGCGATGACGGACAGCTTGGTCAAGTGATCGCGCAGATGACCAGCTTCAGTGAGGGATTGACAGACATTCGCACTGCCTTGGATACAGGCGTGAAGCATCTGGCATCCGAGCAAGGTCCGAACGCTTTGGAAACCGCGACCGCTGAGCAAATTAGCGTAGCGGTGGCGGAGCTCGCGAACTTCAACAAGACGTTGACCGAGATGAAGTCGATTATGGCTTACGGCGGTATCGCGGGCA
>CAZDBE010000045.1:20998-23238 GCA_964503675.1 uncultured Pirellulaceae bacterium
TGCCGGGGCAAACACAGAAGCAGCGTCAATTGAGCCTCAGAAGATTGAAGTCATCAATAAGGTGCCTGGGATCTTCTTGAACGTAATGCGGGACCAGTTCCGAGTGTTGCAAACGTGGGTGGATCCGATCATCAAGTTGTCAGAAGTACTCCCTGAGGCTGATGACTTAATGAAGGCAATGCAAAAGACCCACCGCAGCTACGACAAAATGCTCAACCAGATCAAAGAAAAACGCGACGAACAATAATTTTCCGTCGCGGCTTCCAAAGAGAAGAGCTACTTAAATTGCGACTTACTTCGCAGAATGTGATGGTAGTGTTGAGCGAATCGATGTGCTTCGTCACGCACATATTGGAGCAGTCGAAGTGAGAACGAATGGCGGCTGAGTACTAACGGCTCGCTGTCTCCAGGACGATAAATCTCCTCGTTCTTCTTCGCCAGTGAGATCAAAGTCGGTGGATCAATTCCTAAGGACTCAAACGCCGCAACAGCGCTGCTCAGTTGCCCTTTGCCGCCGTCAATCAACAGGATATCCGGAAACGCATCGTTTTCATCCGACAGTCGTTGGAACCGACGTGCAACAACCTCGTGGATAGAACGAAAGTCATCGATCCCTTTAACGTTCTTTATCTTGAAACGACGATAGCCGGGCTTGAAGGGTAGCCCATCGATGAATTTGACCAAACTGGCAACCGTTTCTCCGCCACCAAGATGAGCAATGTCGACGCCCTCGATCGAACGCGGAGTCTCTTTCAGCTTCAACACTTGGCGAAGCCCTGCTAGTCCCTTCTTCGGATCAACGTAGAATACTTCAGGCTGAGCATGGGTATCCAATTCGCCACGACGGTCTAACGATTCCAACATTTCGATCTCGTCACGCAGTTTGGCCGCCGTCTCAAAATCGAGTTCTTTGGATGCCGTAAGCATCTCCTCTTTCATCTGCTTTAACAGACGCTTCTTGTTCCCTTGCAAGAACGTATGCAGACGTTTGATGTCCTTCTTGTACTCTTCCTTTCCTATTCGTGCATTGCAAGGAGCCGTACATTGCTTAATGCTGGCGAGCAAACACGGCCGAAACCATTTCCATTGGTCGTCGCCTTCAGTAATATCCAAGGAGCACGTACGAAACTTGAAGATGCGTTGTAAAACCTGAACGGCCCCCCGCAAAGATCCCGCACTCGCGAACGGCCCGTAAAGCTTCACACCCTTATTGGCTGGCTCGCGAGTGACTTCCACACGCGGAAAGTCCTCGTGTGTTGAAATTTGCAGATAAGGAAACGTCTTGTCGTCTTTAAGAATTTTATTGTTGGCGGGCTGGATGTCTTTGATCAAACGTGATTCAACCAACAGCGCGTCGACTTCACTTTCACAGGGAATAAAATCTGCGTCCGCGATATTCTGAACCCAATTACCAGTACGTTGATCGACCAGCGCGGCCTTTAAGAAATAGCTACCCGCGCGAGAGCGAAGGTCGGTCGCTTTGCCGACGTAGATGACCACGCCCGCGGCATCCTTCATCAAGTACACGCCCGGCGATTTAGGGAACGTGCGAACTTTCCCTGCCGCGTTCTCAAATGGCGACAGCTTTGGGTCGGGCTGATACTCGACCGATGCAATCTCCGGAACTTCATTCTCTTCACCGAGATCGGAGTCCTCGGCATCGTAGACCGCGGAAGCCTCCTTGACCTTCGTAGACCTAGCCTTCGACTTCTTCACCCTTTTTGAAACGCTTGGTTTCTTCGAAGAGTTGTCAGCTGTGCTCGAAGCGTTCGATTTTTTCTTGCTTCGGGCCATCGGACAAGCGTGTAAGACTGATTGGTGCAGTCGCAGCCTACACTATCGATACGCATACTGTCAATCAATTAGGGCCTTGCTGCGACATTTGAGCGCGTCAATCCTTTAACGATCTCTTTCATTCGGCTGGCTGGAATCGCCAGCGAAGACGCTCGGCCTTGACGAGCGATATTGATGCCGATGACGTTCCCGTCGAGATCTACCACTGGTCCCCCACAATGCTCGGGAAACAGCGGAGCATCATGTTGGAAGACAAACGGAAAATTGTCGGCGCGGCGCGAGACGATCGTTCCCATTCGATTCATCATTTTGAAACGAGCCGCTTGTTCACCTGAAAGGTTTCTTCCTGCGAGGGTTGCACGCGTCGACATAGGCTGGCCGCCTCTCAAGAATTTAATCTCGACCTTGTCGCCCGGATGCTGGCGACGCACCGCATTGACTAAATC
>CAZDBE010000045.1:23248-24756 GCA_964503675.1 uncultured Pirellulaceae bacterium
CCGTCAATCAGTCCAGCGTTGAATGAAGCGTCACCCTCTTGGATGTCGCTGACCCTTACGCCTTGAACGGTCTGGTCAGGATTGACCCCCAGAAACGCTTGTTCGCCAGAAACCGTCGAACGTGGCGTGGCAGCATAAGTTCCAAGTGCAATCACCCGTTTCTCTACTCCGGGGGTAACAATGAAGCTGCCCGGAACTGTACGACTCTCTGACCACCGGACCGGTTTTAGATCTTCAACACCTACTTTCAGCAACGCAACGTCACTTTCTGAATCGATGCGTTCAATACGGGCGCTAACTTTCTTTCTGTTCACAACACATTGAACGGGAGCCCGTTTCTGCACTTCGGAAGCTTTTGTGATAATGTGCCCATCACTGCTGACGATCGTCCCCAACGCCACCAAGCGATCGTCTTTCCAGATCCCCACCATTGATTCTGCCACCTCTGCGACGACCGGCGCCAGCGTCTCTAACAATTGCTCGTTCTGTCGTTCGCTTGGCTTAACGCGTCGATTTCGCAAGCTGGGCATCTCGAAGTTGAGCGAGATATTTCCTTGACTATCGTCCGGTTCAATCTGGTAGGTGTCTTCAAACGGGTTGACAGGGTTGTCGCGAAATTTGCGAAACTCATCTGGGGTAAACTCAACGACACAACATCCAGCATCCATGGCGCACCGAAAACGTTTCGCAACATCGGGATCCAGATCTGGAATCAAACGCTCAAACTGATCGCGTAAATCGCGCGGCATTTCGGCGCTGACAGGTTCAGACGCCGGCAACAGTGACAACAGAAAGATCGCCACACCAACCAAAGTTCGTTGGAATGCACGGCTCGCCAATATATTTCGCTGATCCATAATGTCTGTCCGTTTCAAGATCCGTCTTGAGGGGAATCCCACGATTCCCAAAACTTTTACTCTAGCTTGTATTAGTCTAGTCTAATTTCAAATTGCAGCGGTTGCTCGTTTCGCAGTACGGTGATGAAACACGTGTCTCCTGGCACGTGGCTCTTTACTGCGCGAATAAGATGTTGTGCATCGGTAATCATTTCTCCATCGAGGCCGATGACAATGTCGTTGGACGCTAAACCAATTCTTGCGGCAGCCGACAGCGGCTTAATCAATTTGATTTTCGCACGCGGCGAGCTTAGATCAAGCTTCACCCCCATTTTGGCTTTTCCTACTGGCGGTTCGACCGTCAAGTCAGAGAGCCGTCCCCAAGTTTCTCCGCGCCGCAAGCGCTCCCAGTCTAATTTGAACTGCTCAATTTTTACGTGGCGATTGATGGAGACCGAATCACCAATCGACGAATGAATCGCTATCAAGCGTCCTTCCAGATCGAACAGCGGACCGCCAGAATCGCCACCAATTAACACCGCGTCAGTAATGATCTGATGTTCGTTTCGGCTGAGAAATCTTCCCGACCGAACAGGGGGCTTTCGTCCGAGTTCGAATCCACCAGAGTGACCAAGGGAAACCACCCAGTCACCTCTTTTGAGCGAATCAGAG
>CAZDBE010000046.1:0-24291 GCA_964503675.1 uncultured Pirellulaceae bacterium
TCCTTTGCATGCGACTGGGCCAAGGAATTCTGGCGAATCCCACTACGGCCAACCCAAAAATTCAGCTTGGACAAACCACTAGGACAATCCGGAAAATGCCGCCGCGCTAACGTTCACAAAACGCCAACATCGAGATGCGCCTCGTTAGTTTAGAAATCCGAAAACTCTCGAAGCCCATCGCTTCCGTATCGCGCTTAGTTGTGCGGCAACGCAGTGCTTCACATTGCCTACTAGGGGTCAGACTCGGGTTAAGGGCTTCAACGGTATGATTGGCGGGGAAGTGGGCACCGCATGGTCGCTTGGAAAAATACTCCAGCGACTTACCTTGTATTTTAGGCGGCCTCATGCGGAAAGCACAAGTTAGACCGTGATGTCTTCGGGAACAATCCGACTTGCGCTCGAAGCAAAAAAACTTCTGGTCCCACTTCCAAACTCCCATCCCCAATCAAAGGCATGACGTAGGTTCACGGAAATTGGTTGGCTATCCAAGAATTCCGATTAAAGAATTTTTTAATCGCAGTATCTCGGTGCCTTGCCCCATCACCAGCAGCATATCATCGGCTTGGATTTTATGATCCGCGTTTGGATTAAACTCAAACTCACCAGACGGATCTTTTATACCGACAAGCAGCACGCCGAAGTTCTCTTTGATTTTCGAATGCTTGATCGACTGCCCGACCAAACCGCTTGTCGCAGGCACAAGAAGCTCGTCGAGCTCCATGTCCAAATGAGAAGCTTCCGCGAATAGCTCGATCAAATCCGCCGTGGACGGTCGAGAGATCATACGCTCCATCTGTTGAGCACCCACACGATGTGGCATCACAATCTTGTTGGCTCCAGCTTGACGCAGTTTTCGGCAGCTCGACTCCTCTTCCGATTTTGCGATAATTTGAATCTTTGGGCAAAGATTGCGCGCCGTCAGCGCGATAAACACGTTCTCCGCATCGGTCGGCAGGCTCGTGACGATCGCTCGCGCGTCCAAAAGTCTAGCGGATTGAAGCACGTCTTCATCGGTCGCATCACCTTGGACGGCAAGCTGACCGTGCGACTTGGCTTCTTCAATTTTATGTTCGGAATTATCGATCACAACGTAAGCTTGCCCACGATGCGTCAGTTGCTCCGTCAGATCCTGCCCAAGCCTTCCGTAACCACAGATGATGACGTGATCATTCAAGCGATTGATCTCTCGTGTCATTTTTTTCGTCCCCAACGCCTTTTCCAATTCGCCTTGCAACATTAGCTGCACGAAACCGCCAAACGTGTATGCTCCCGCCGTCACGCCAAACAGAATGACGAAGATTGAAACCAACTGTACGCTGGCTGTCTGCTGACTCGATTCTCCATAGCCCACTGTCGAGATCGTAACCACGACCATCCAAACGGCTTCAATCCACGAATACTCTCCGGTCAGTTTAAACGCAATGACAGCAGCTACAAACACGCCCGCGAGAACCCCTGCTCCTTTTCGCATCCTAAGCAGCGGTGAGTTCATGCGTCTTGCGGTTTGATGAGTGTCTGTTGGATAGCGGGGGCCCGTGTTTCCCGCACACAAATTATCGCCTGCGATTGGAATATTCGCCAGCCGCATCTTCGCTATTATCTCAGAATGAACTGAGAGGACAATTACTTGATGCGATTCAAAGAAAGAGCCAACTGCTAAGGCTCGGTGACGTCTAACGTCGCTCAGTCCAAAGCACTCAATGTCGATCGACTGTCTTGATTTTTTGCAGTCTTTTGAATAGATCCAAGATGAAAGCCTCTACCTTGTTGAATTGACGGGGCCGCCGCAGGAAACACACTCACACACATGACTGAAGGAAAGACAAAAGAACACCTACTCACTCATCCATCGCATTACTGGTCGAGTTCGCACGAGCGAATTCGCACACTGCTCACTTTGGAACGATCAACACATGCTTCTTTGGCGAGCTGTAAGACGTTTTACTTTTGGCATATCGATTGCATCGCAACGTTTCGTAGGAAACGAGTAAGGCATTGAAGCCTGCGTTCATCTTTTGAAGTTGAAACTAGCAAAACGGAGTAGAACCATGTCAGTCGCTACCATTCCAGCCCCCAACGCTAAGCTTCCGCGACGAATGCCGAAGCCAAAAACAAGGCACGATCACAACCCTGAGAACAAGGACAAGAAAAAGTCTTGTGGCAAGTCGACGTGTTGCGAGAAGTGCAAAGCCAAACGCAAGGAATCGCAGTCCGTGGAGTCGCTTGTGGCCTCTGAAGCGGTAACCGATGAACCAAAACAAGGGCGGCAACAGCACGTTGAAAATGTGATAGGAACGGGAAAGATTCGTTGTTGGCACGGGCTGTTTAAGGGAACGCTGGATTTCTAGTCGCGCAATCAAGACGACTTTTCAACCGGGCCTTTACCCCCCTCAGACCAACTTTCCGTAGTGGTATTCGCCAAATTTCCTCGTTCACGAAACGGACAGGACTTTATCGCAAGTCTACTACGGCTTTTCTTTTTTCTCAACGTCATCAAACAGCATGCGACGAGCAGGTGTTTCCAAGTCGTCGTATTGGCCATTGCGGACTTGAACAACAAAAGCGATCACAGCGATTAACGCGACGACAAGTGCGACGGGGATGGCGAGGTAGAGCACGCTCATCGGGAGCTTTCAAATTGGATGGTGGAAGCGACTGCGGAAGGCATCACGTGACTGGGCTTACGCATCGACAAAGCGACGACCGTTAGCGAACTGATCGGCATCAAAACCGCCGCGAACAATGGGTTAATGTAACCCGCGAACGCTAACCCGGCAAAGATACAGTTGTAAACAAGCGAAACGCCGAGATTCATTCGCATTGTGCCCGTGGTTGACTTACTCAGCGAAAGTAAATCGATCACCGGGCTCAGTCCTGCGTTGGCAAGATAGACCGGCGCGGCGGCAAGGCTTGCTTCGGCTCCACTTTGAACGGCAATGCCGACCGTCGCGGCAGCAAGTGCAGCACTGTCATTCACGCCGTCACCGACCATAACAACTGTCCCTGACTCGTTGGACTTCTTCACGGTTTCAAGCTTCTCTTCGGGGTCGACTCCGCCAATCAGGTACTCGGAAGATATGCCTAAACGTTTTCCAACCCGATCGACTATCCGCTGATGATCACCAGAGAGAATCCCAACCTGCCAGCCTGCGTTTTTAAGACTCGCCACAGCTTCTTGAGCATCGTCGCGTAGTGAATCCCCCAATGCAACCAATGCCACAATCGAATCATTGATGCACACCCAGCAGGGTGACAGTCCCGATTCCACGATGTTTTGTTCAGTCCGCTCCATCCGATGAGGAATCTGGATGCTCCGCGACGACACTAACTGTTTGCTTCCTGCAAGCACTCGAAATGACCCGACAGCTCCAACAATGCCCTTACCCGGAATGGTCTCTGAGCCAAAGACAAGATTCCGCAAATCGAGAAGACGTTTGGTCGCTTTGTTCCGGCCCCAAGTCGCGAGTTGGTCTGATGTCGTCCAGCAAGACGCTCGATAATCAACGATCGCCTTGGCAACGGGATGCGAAGAGTTTTTTTCCAGAGCAGCCACAATGTCAATCCATCTCGTATCGCCATGCCAGCGTACGACCTTCAAATCGCCTTCGGTCAGCGTCCCCGTTTTGTCCAACCAGATCATTCCCGGTTGCTGAAGCGATTGCAACACGTCGCCTCCCTTAATCATGATCCGACGACTGGCGGCCCGTCCGATCGAGACCGCGATTGCCAGTGGGGTTGCCAACGCCAACGCACAAGGGCACGCGACGATCAACAAGGCGACACTGCGGTCGATCGCGGTTTCTACATCGGAGATCGCCCAAAAGCAGAACGTGAACAAGGCCAGTATGATAACAACGGTGACAAAACAGGCTCCTATTTGGTTTGCCCACAAGACGATCTTTGGCTTGTCGGCTGAAGCTTGTTCAACCAAATCGACGATTTTACTGATGCGAGTTTCCTGTCCGACTTCCATAGCACGAACCTTCACCATCGAAGCCTCATTGGTCGTACCAGCCGCCACGCTATCGCCGGTCGTCTTCACTATCGACTCTGATTCGCCAGTCAGAATTGACTCGTCCACGCGCGTGTTACCTTCAGTGACCTCTCCATCGACAGGAAAGAGATCGCCGGGGCGAATCTGCAGGATATCATCAACCTTTACCAATTCGACAAGCGTTTCAACGACCTCTCCATTGACCACTTTACGAGTCACCTCAGGCGTCAGCCGATATAGCAACTCGACCGCATTGGCGGCTTTGGTTTGCTGCCGAAACTGAATCCAACGCCCGATCAACAATAGAAAAATCAGAACTGAAAGCGAATCAAAATAGATTTCGCCAACGCCTCGAACGACATTCACTAACCCTGCAATTGTGCCAACGCTCAAGCCAAGCGCGATTGGCAAGTCCATGTGCGGCGTGCGTGTTTGGATAGCGTGAAAAGCACTTTTCAAAAAGACGCGACCGGGCCAAATCAGCGCTAGGACCCCCACGACACAACTCGCTCCGCGCAACAAGGCGGTCATTGAGAGCGTCATGTGCGAAAACATGCCAAGGTAGAGCGCCAACGAAATTATCATGTTATTCCCAGCGCAGGCGGCGGCAACTCCGATCAAGACTAGGTGTCGACGGTTTTCAATTTTCCATGTATCACGACTGCTGTTAGGCAACATGGGGCTCGGCCGATAGCCAAGTCGATCAAGCGTGGCTGCGATTTGAGAAAGCTTCACATCGTTGCTCCGCCAACGCAGCTTAACGGTCCGCTTGGCCCAGTGAGCGGTGGCCGAGATCACGCCCGGTTGAATCGTGGGGAGCTTCTCGAGCAACCAAATACAAGCACCACAGTGAATACCCTCGACGGAAAATTCAATTGACGATTCGGTCGCGGTGGTCTGGCCAAATTTCTCCTGAAAGAAGGGTTCATCAAACTGAGCAAACGAACGCTTGGAGGCTACGTCTCTGCAATTTCTACTGCGGTCGGATTTGCTGTCGACCATTCGGTAGAAAGATTCCAAGCCGCTTGTGTGAACTAGCTCGTACGCTCCCGCACATCCGCTGCAACAAAACTGCGCCTCGCGCTTAGGTTCGATCAATCCGGCTGGCACTGGCAATCCGCAATGAGTGCATTCGATGTTGGCAACTTGGTAGCGCGATGGATCTCCGGTCGAGGGAGTTGCGGAATCACTACTGGATGAAATGCTCATGAATGGTCACTAGCGGGCCTTTCAAAATTCAAAGTGGACTTCATCAGAAGTCCCAAGCACTTTTCAAGACGTTTGAAATTCTGGCGAATCCCACAACGACGACTGCTCGAATTTGGATTTTGAAGTGTTTCCTAGTCCTCCTTGGAATGGCATTGGCAACAAGGCAGCGTTTCTTGATCGACGAGCATCAATTGCTCGGCAATGCTCTCGGTTCCAGTTACGACTTTCGTTTCGGCACCAATCGTCACCGGAGCACGACAGGCCATCGTGAAAAACCCCAGCACAATTACGAGGCTGGCCATCACTACGGGCAAACGTTGTTGAATCGACGTTCCAATACGATTGACGCCCAACATCAGCGCGGACATAATCGGAACCGTTCCAGCCCAAAAAACAGCCATCACTACGGCACCCCAAAATGGACTTCCGGTTCCCGCAGCGGTGATTGCGAAGGTGTAAAGCCAGCCGCAAGGCATCAAACTAGTGAGCGCTCCAATCGCAAACGCGCGCTGCAGAGGCGGTAGCGACTGAGCTTTCGCAAATCCGGCTTGCAAAATTTTCTGAACTGGCGAAAAGACTTTCGGCAACGTAATTCGAACGCCAAAGTGCCTTGCCAGTGCAATAACGCCGACGAGGATCATCAAACCTCCCGCCACGTAGGTCGCCGACTGTTGCCAACTTGAAAACGAGGCGCCTCGATTGAGAGCCAATCCGAGCGAACCAAAGATCAGACCGACGATCGAGTAAGTCACCAGCCGCCCGCCGCTGTAAGCGACCGTTGGAGCGACCGCCGCTTTTCGTCGTTCTGAGCTGGCTCCGGCGATTAGCGCAAAGGGCCCGCACATGCCGACGCAATGCAGGCTGCCGAGGAGGCTAGCGACGAAAACAGTTCCCAATAGAACAAGCACGTTAAAGGTTCCTGTTGGAGTCGAGCGAGATACGTTGTTCGATTAGAAACTGCCGGTCATTCGATACTGCGGTCCCGGTGAACTGCCATTGTCCGCTGTTGCGAACCAACAGCGTGGTCGAGTAGACACCTGGGCCTACTTGAGCAAGGGTCAGATTTTGTTTCTCCGCCGCCCGGCCACGATGGAAGGCGTTAAGTTCGACTCTCGCGTTTTCAAGCGGTGTCTGGTTTCGGTCTTTCAGACTCAGCGTGATGACCCGGTTACCGCGAATGTCGCCGCTGGTGTCGACTTGAATTTCGGCATCCCATCCAAGTGCAACGCTGTCTTTGCGGAGTTTTTTGACTTCATCCCAATGCAGAGCTTGTTCGTCGTAGCCAGCGACGACTGCGTGGGAGGCATCGCGCGCGGTGACGGATATCGCGACGGTCCAAAGGATTGCTTGCAAGACAAAGAACATCAAAATCAGCGACGTCCATAAGCAGATTGCAATTCGTTCGCGCCGTTGAATTTCGGGGGAGAGTATTTTCATGTTATGTGAGGAGCTGTTTGTGAGTTGTTGATCCGTAGTGGTTTTTGCCAAAAACTCCGTTTCCAAAGCGAAAGGATTTCTGGCGAATCACACTACGTCGTTAGTCATACGGGCCAATCAAAGTTACATCGAGTGTTCGCCTTACCTCGTGGTCGTTACTGACGTTGATGCGCGAATCAGCTCGACCGACTTTGAAACATTCTGGCGGCGTAACGATGCTAATGTGAAAGGTTTGGTTTTGTCGGGGTTCAACGGTGAATTTAGCCTCACGCAGTTCAACCTTGGCGCCTTCAGGCGACTCAAGATCAATTGCAAACGTCATCGGTTCATCGGTGCGGTTGGTCAATTTGAGTTTCATGTTGTTGCGCACTAGTCCCGTTTCCGTGATCGTGTGAGGATTGCCGATCTCGCGAACAACGACCGCTTCGAATGACTTGGTTGCGAAGAAGACAGACAAGAACGCGGCAGCAATCCCAGAGATCAATAGCGGATAGATCAACGTCCTGGCTCGCAGCAAGCTGCCCGTTCTTCCTTCGTCACGGGCTTGAGAACTGTAGCGAATAAGATCCGGAGCGCGTCCAATTTTCTCCATCACGGAGTTGCAAGCGTCGATGCACTGCGTGCAGTTGATGCACTCCATTTGCAAGCCATCTCGGATGTCGATACCGGTCGGGCAAGTCGTCACGCATTTGCGGCAGTCGATGCAATCTCCTAGAACCGGCAGCCGACCATCTTCAAACGCGGCCTTACGAAGTTTGCCTCGGTTTTCGCCGCGCTGATGATCGTAGGCGACGATAAGCGAATTCTGATCCAGTAAAACAGATTGCAGCCGACCGTACGGGCAAGCTAAAATGCAGGTCTGTTCGCGGAAATAGCAAAAGTCGACCATCATCGCAAACGTGACAAACGCCATCACCGCAAACGGCACCGGATGCTCAGCAGGAGACCGCGTCACCCATTCTGCGAGCCGATCGACTCCGATGAAGTAAGCCAAAAACGTGTTGGCCAAATAGACGCACAGAAAAAAGAAGGCGATATACTTCCCAACGGTACGCCAAGCCGGAATGTTCTTCCTGTCTCCGCCGCGACCGGCTGTTCCGTCAAACAATCGCTCGACGGGCCGGATCAGAAACTCCATGTACACCGTCTGCGGACAAGCCCATCCGCACCAGACTCGGCCAAAGAGCGCCGTGAACAAAACGATGCTTAGCAAAACTCCGACCAAAAAGATCGCCAATAACGCAGTGTCCGTCGGCAGGAAGGTGAACCCAAAGATCGTGAATCGTCGAGCCACGATGTCGAGCAGAACGAATGGCTTACCGCCAATTTTGATGAACGGCACCGCTGTGAAAATCAAAATCAGTAGGTAAGCTACCGCGCGTCGGCGAGTCCAGAGTTTTCCCGTGTTGAGTTTTGGTTTGAGCCAGCGCCGAGATCCGTCTGCTTCCAACGTGCTCAGAACGTGTTCTTCCGGCGGCAGCATACATCCACCGCAAGCGGGCTTGGGCTGTTGAGTTTCGTGCTTTGGAGGAGTGATCATTGCGTTCATGATTCAGTTACTTGGTAATGGGATTCGCCAGAACTCCCTTTTTGTGTTTGCTTCCTTATTTCTTATTCTTTGTTTCCGAGGCAGGGATTTCTGGCGAAATCCACTACGGTTCTACTCATTCCAGTCAGGGATCTCGTTACCTTCGGGTCCTTTCCCGGGAACGGGGTTTTGCCTCAACGAGGCAACGTATGCGGCAGTCAACACGATCTGGTTTGGGTGACTGAGCCGCGTCTTCCATGCCGGCATTGCTCCATTGCCCGCTCCGTTCTTGATCACGCTGGCAATACCCTCGACGTTGCGAACGTGCTTCCAGTAATTGTCGGTCAAATTTGGACCGACCAACCCTCCGCCGTCGGCTCCGTGACAACTAACGCAATTCGTTTGGTAAGTAACCTTGCCGACGGCCAACCACTCCGGTTTTTCTTTCAGGTACTCGAGAATCGTCTCGCGATCGGCTGTCAGTTCCCCGATTTCAGAAAAACGAATCTCAAAAACGCTCGCCATGTGGTTGTTGTATTGATCGTGGATTGAACGCCCCTCCATCCCACTGTGGAAATAGAAGTAGTAAATGGGGGCGATCAAAATGAAGAACCAAAACAGAAACTTCCACCAACCCGGCAGTGGATTGTCATACTCGACAATGCCATCATACGAGTGACCGGTCAGCAACGTTTCGTCGACCTCGTCATAATAAGTGGAACCGTCGGACGGTTCGTTAGTCGTTTGAGTACTCATGATATTGGCTCCTCCGAATCGCCCAACACGATGCTGGCTTGCTTGGTCGTGGTTTCGCTACCCATCATCAATGTCCGAATGACGATCGCAACAAAGACGCAGGCAAAGATGGCCAGAGCGATCTCAGCGAAGACGCCGTAGTCTAAAAAGCTTGTGAGTTTCTTAATCATTTTTGTAGTTGGAGAATCCAAGTAGTCGGATTCGCCAAAATTCCTTTTTTGAGATTTCTTCGGCTACGTTTTATTGAGATGTTTTTGATCCGAGGGAAGGGATTTCTGAACAACTCCACTACATTGCTATTCCAAGGGTTTAGGTAACTGCAGGTACTTGAACAGATTGCGAACCTGCTTCGGCGTCAGTGGATCGAGTTGCCCTTCTGGCATGATGGAAAGCTCTGACGTCTTTCGCTCTTCAATGTCATCTTTAAGGATCTCAATTCGCTTTTGCTCAGCCGTCAGCAACACAAGATTCGCTTCGTCTTCTTCAGCAATCACGCCCGTGACGACAAGCCCATCAATCGTCACAACAACCTCTGTTTTGTAAGCCTCGAGAATCTCGCGACTTGGTGCGATCATGTTCTCGAGCAAGTAATCGGTGTTCCAACGTTTGGTCGCCGTCAAATCCGGCCCGACATTTCCGCCTACTTCAAACAGCTGGTGACACTTTCCGCAGTTGTCGTTGTAAATTTTCTGACCAGCTTTCAGGTCGGCCGCTTTGATGGATTCAAACGTCAACATCTCTTTGTATTTGGCAAACGCCTGTTCTTGCGACGCGGTCAACGGACGTGCGTCGCCGGCTTCGTCCTCTGCCGCGTGCAAGTCCGTACCGATTCGTTGCAAATAAGCGATCAAAGCGATCAGTTGCGTTTCCTCAAGTCCAGTGTCTTCACCGTCAAGCTTGACCGACGACGGGCCGCCTTGTTGGACGAGTTCCCAAGCGATCTGACGCGCCTGTTCTTTTGCCATTCCGTCGGCATCTTCGAGTGCGCGATCGTAAGGAGCACCCAGCATGTGAGCCGCGTTGACTCGGGCTTGAATCGAACGGAACTTTAGCTTCGTACCCATCAAGTGCGGATAGCCCGGCATCACACTGCCTTCGACCATCGCCGACGGTTCTCGAAAATGCTCGAAATGCCACAAGTGAGATTGCTTACCACCCTCGCGTGCCAGATCTGGTCCGATGCGACGAGACCCCCATTGAAACGGACGGTCGTAAATGAACTCGCCTGCTTTTGAGTACTCACCATAACGCTCTGTTTCTGCAAACAGCGGTCGAATTTGTTGCGAGTGGCAGTTGTAACAGCCTTCTGCAACGTAGATATCTCGTCCTGCAAGTTCCAGCGGTGTGTAAGGCTTTACCGATGCAATTGTTGGAACGTTAGACCGAATCAAAAATGTTGGAACCAACTCGCAGGCTGACGCGACCACAACGGCAACTGTCGTCCAGACCGTAAACCGAACGGGCAGCCTTTCCCAAACACGATGCCACTGAGCTTGCTCAAAGACGTCGAGCTTATGAGCGAGGTCGAGCACGCCGCCTTTGATTCGCGATTGAGGAACCGGCGGATCGTCGTTGTACTCCCTCGATAGAGGTGCGGCTTGAATAACGGGAACGTCGTACTGACTCGGACGTGAACGCCAAGTCATAACGTAGTTGATCGCCATTAGGACAATGCCCACGACATACAGCAATCCACCGCCAACACGCGTCCACCACATTGGAATGACCGCGTTGACTGTCTCAACGAAATCCGGATAAGCTAGATTGCCTTCGGGAGTGAACGCACGCCACATCAAGCCTTGAGTTAGACCGGCAACGTAGATCGGGACGATATACAGCAAAATACCTAACGTGCCGACCCAAAAGTGCCACGTTGCGAGTTTTGTACTCCAAAGTTTTGTCTGGAAGATCCTCGGCAACATCCAGTACAACATGCCGAACGTCATAAAGCCATTCCAACCGAGTGCTCCCGCGTGAACGTGTGCGATAGTCCAGTCGGTGTAGTGCGAAAGCGCGTTAACGGTTTTGACCGAAAGCAACGGGCCTTCGAAAGTAGCCATACCGTAAAACGTGATGCCGACCACGAAAAATTTCAGCACGGGATCACTTGCGACTTTGTGCCATGCACCTCGCAGCGTCAACAAGCCGTTGATCATGCCGCCCCAACTTGGCATCCACAGCATCAACGAGAACACCATCCCCAGCGAAGAAGCCCATGCTGCAATCGAGGTGTAGTGTAGGTGGTGAGGGCCAGCCCAAATGTAGATAAACACGAGCGACCAAAAGTGAATGATGCTCAACTTATACGAGAACACTGGGCGTTCGGCCGCCTTGGGTAAGAAGTAGTACATTAGCCCAAGGAACGGTGTCGTCAAAAAGAACGCCACCGCGTTGTGGCCATACCACCATTGCATCATCGCGTCTTGCACGCCGGCGTAGATCGGCACGCTTTTGAATAGGCTCGACGGGACGACCAGATTGTTGAACACGTGCAAAATCGCAACCGTCACAATCGTCGCAATGTAAAACCACAGGGCGACGTACATGTGTCTTTCGCGCCGTCGCATTAATGTCATGAAGAAGTTGACTCCAAAGAAACCAACCCAAACAATGGCAATAGCGATGTCAATCGGCCATTCTAATTCGGCGTACTCTTTACTTTGCGTGATCCCCAGCGGCAACGTGACGGCAGCAGCGACGATAATCAGCTGCCAACCCCAGAAGTGCAGTTTGCTTAGCGTGTCACTCCACATGCGAGCTTTGCAAAGTCGCTGCGTTGAGTAGTAGACAGCTGCGAAAATAGCGTTTCCGCCGAAAGCGAAGATGGCGGCGTTGGTGTGGACAGGGCGCAGGCGTCCAAATGAAACATACTGGCAGAACGTCAGTTCGGGCATCACCAACAGCACCGCCACGATCAATCCCGCCAGTGTCGCGACCAATCCCCACACCAGAGTCGCTAGCGAGAACATGCGAACGATTGAGTCGTCATAAGAGAAGGAATCTAGCTGGGGGTTGGGTTGATTCGGTATTGCCGTTGCGCTTAATAGCTCACTGGAAGTGGATTCAGTCATTTATTTGCAAGTGTGCGTTGAGTTTAGATTTGAACCAACTGTGCGGCCGTGCAAGCTGGTGTGTCAAAGAACGCGAGTTGCAAAGGCCGTGCCAATCGTTGTTCTAAAGAGCGCGAGACGCGAAAGGCCGCGTGAGGCGAGAGAAGAACTCGCGGCGTGACAAAAGGGCAACCGTGCAGGTGTGCGGATTGGCGCGCTGCGTAGCGGGATTCGCCAGAATTCCTTGGTTATCCAACGTGCGAGGGATTTCTGGCAAAAATCACTACGTGGAATCTGCTTGGCCGAGAATACAGCGCGCCTCTAAACGAACGCTCACCGAGGAAGCCATTGAATCCCGAGCGTCGCGAATCAAATTCTTAAACGCGATTACGATCTGATTTTCGTCAACTAAAACGGACGGCAAATCACTTGGGAAGTCAAGACGAACACCGATCCGCGAAGGCAAATCGACCGATCCAGAACCAACGGCCGCTCGTAAAACATCCTCCAGCTGGGTAGGCTTCAGGTTCGCGTCAGGCAGCTTCGCCACATCCGAAAGAGCCGTGACAAAAAACTCGTTGCTCGCAGCCTTAACTGTGCGGATCCGCTCGCTTGATTTGCTTTGCGCGCTTTGCTTCGTTGCGAGAGGTACTTTTCCTCGGCAAAACCCGCGTGGGCGTTTGGGGGTTCTCTGGCAATCGTTTGGCACGCTGATTGCAGAATTGCAACAACAAATGAGATGTCGATCAATTTGCGATCGGACACATTTTTGTCGGGTGTTAGAATACTTAAGAACTTAAACCATGAACGCAATTACTTTCGCACGCGATATGACCAAACAAAAGTCCGCACAAGATCATGCCAACGACGAAATCGATATCGACTTGTTAATTGTCGACGACGAGACTGATTTTCGCGAATCGGCTTGCCGCTATTTGAAGCGGCTCGGCTTCCGCGTCGAAGAAGCTGAAGACGGCGAAGAAGCCGTCAACATCACGGTCAACAAAAAGTTTGACGTCGTTGTGATGGACATCCACATGCCCGGTATCTCGGGCATTGAAGCACTCAAGCAGTTGATGCAACGTGAATCGCCGCCCAAGGTCATTATGCTCACCGGTGGCGGCACGATCGAAAACGCCGTCGAGTCGATCAAACTGGGCGCGTATGACTTTCTTACCAAGCCTGCCAAAATGGAGGACCTCGCCCGACTGGTAAAGCGCGCGTGTGAAACTCACGAGCTAGAGAAAGAGAACAAGCAGCTCAAAGCCGTTATCCAGCGTCAAGCTCCGGCATCTGACATGATTGGCGATTCCGCAGCAATGCAGGAAGTCCTTCGTTTGATCCAACGCACCGCCGCGTCCGACAAACCAGTCTTGATCCAAGGCGAAAGCGGAACCGGCAAAGAACTTGTTTCCCGAGCGATCCACAAAGCCGGTCCACTGGCAGATAAGCCTTTGGTTGTCGTGAACTGCGCTGCGTTGCCTGACCAGCTGTTGGAGAGCGAACTGTTCGGACACGAAAAAGGTGCCTTCACCGGCGCGGTCGCGACTAAGCAAGGCTTATTCGAGATCGCCGACGGTGGCACGTTGTTCATTGACGAATTTGGAGAAATGAGCGGTGCGCTTCAAGTTAAGCTTTTACGTGTCCTTGAAGACGGCTCCATGCGACGCGTCGGTTCGGTTACCGAACGCAAGGTCAAAGTGCGAGTGATCGCGGCGACCAATCGGGACCTTGAAGCCGAAGTCAAGGCCAAGCATTTTCGCGAGGATCTTTACTATCGTATCAATGTATTGGGCATCGAGCTTCCACCCCTTCGCGACCGGAACGGGGACATTGAGTTGCTGGCCAAGAAGTTTGCAGATGACTTTTCGATTGCCGAAGAAGTGATGAACAAAATCACTAATTACAGCTGGCCGGGCAATGTGCGGCAGCTTCAAAACGCGATCGAACGGGCCAAAGTTCTCGCAGAGGAAGATCAGATCGAGCTGAAGAATCTTCCATCAGCGATCATCGAATCTGCCCCCGCGCCGGTGCACCCTTTAGGCGCGTCAAGATCGGGCAACCTCGAAACTCTCAATAGATTGCACATCTTACAAACCTACGAGCGATGCGACAAAAACAAGACCAAAACCGCCAAGGCACTCGGCATTAACCGGCGCTCACTCTACCGCCTGCTTGAAAAATTTGAGATCGCGTGACATTAACAAGCAATGTCGCTTTACGTTCCTAAAGCGTATTTCAAAACCTGTAGTGGACTTCGCCAGAAGTCCCGATTCTCTTTCAAGCATGGGAATTTCTGGTGAATCCCACTAAGACCAATTTGCGATTTGAAATGAGCTTTAGTCGATTGCGAAATCTACAGAACCGTGTCGCACATGGATTTTGTGAAAGCCAAGTGGATCTGAGCGCACCTGAATGGCGAACTTGAAATCGGGAATTTATTTCAGGACAACTCCGAAACCTTGCGAACCGCCGAAACAGTTCGACACCATGCAGATAACCTCGGCACTTGTGACAGCCTAGGCAAAGTCGTGGATGTCTGACGAAGGATTGGGAAAACACCAAGGTTAACCCGGAAAATGTCGAGGTTAAACGACAATGCTGTGCTCTACAGATGGCTACAGCTGCGCCAATCCTCTACCAACGCCAGCATCTTGATGCGCTTCGGAAGTTCTAAAACTCTTAAACCCTCGACGAACCGCGCTCATGCTTGGCGTTTGTTTACAAAACGATCCATCTCTGTTCGTTGCGTGCTGGCAATTGGACTGGCACTAACTTGGATCGCAATCACCGGGTGTGCTAGCAAGGGTCCGCTGCCGACGTATGCCACATCTTCGCTAGCGCCGTTATCGGAAAGCGGAGCAACGATCGCGCCCGATCGCTGGTGGATGTCATTTGGAGACGCGGGCCTAGACCAGCAGGTTGAATTGGCCATCGGAGAAAACTTTGACTTGGGCGCGGCGCTTCATCAGTTACGAGCCGCCGAAGCACTGACGCGGCGCGAGCGATCAGACCTCTATGGGGACCTCGATGGTTTCGTGCGGAACAACAACACTACCGGGCCCGGTCCGAGCTCGACACAGCTTTCGTGGGGGCTCGACGCGGCCTATCAAGTTGACCTGTGGGGACAAATTCGATCCCGCGTCGAAGCGGAACGTCTGCGAGCCGTCGCGACACACTGGGACTACCATACTGTCGCCCTTACTCTTTCGGCAGAGATCACGCGCACTTGGTTTACTCTGATCGAGGCCTACGCTCAACTGGAGCTGCTCGACCAACAAGTTGAGACAAACAAGAAAGGCCTCAAGGCCGTCGAACTGCGTTTTGCAGAAACTGGCGAGGGTGGCAGCCCGAACGTGCTGCGACAAAGACAGCTGGTACAATCGACTCTCGAACAAATCATTCTCGTCAAAACTGACATTGAGATTCTCGAACATCAATTGGCCGTCCTCACTGGCCAACCTCCTCAGACGGCGACGTACTCGACTGGCAGCGTCTTTCCAGATCTACCGCCAATGCCTTATACGGGTCTGCCGTCGGAGCTACTCAATCGTCGGCCCGACGTCTGCGCCAACTACATGTCCCTTGCCGCTGCGGATCAAGACCTAGCAGCCGCCGTTTTGGACCAATATCCAAGGCTAAACCTTTCGGCGTCGCTACTCAACGCAGCAGATAATCCAGAATCGCTGTTCCGCGATTGGTTCGCCTCAATCGGCGGGCAATTGATTGGACCAATCCTTGATGGAAAGCAGAGGCGATCAGAAGTAGAGCGCCGAAGAGCTCTTGTCTGCCAGCGTTTTAGTGAATATCGCCAGTCGATTCTGGTCGCACTTCAAGAGGTCGAGGATTCCTTGGCGTCGGAGCGATACCAGATCAAAAGGATTAAGAACCTTGAAACGCAAGTTGAACTAGCGGAAAAGGCATCGGACCAACTTTTGCAGTTCTTTATTACTGGCGAGGCCAGTTATTTGGACGTTTTGAGTGCCAACCAGTCGCAACAACGTCTGCAAAGATCTTTGCTGTCGGCGAGGCTGGATCTGATTCTGATTCGGGTCGGACTATACTTGGCTGTAGCAGGCGATTTTGACGCACGACCAAATTCAGTCTCTTTGCCTTATGATGGTCCTCAACTAACATTTGAGGAAATGGGCGAGGAGCAGGATGCGGCGCCATTGCAGCAGGATGCAGAACCATTGGAACAAGATGCGGCGGCGAAAAAGCAAGACGCCGAACCGATCAACCTTCAATCGCTGAACATAGAAGATGAACTGTAGGAAGACATTATCTCTTCCTGTCCATCCTTGTAGTCTAGGATACCAACGGCGTAGCCCGGAAAAGAAATCGACTAATGAGTCAATCTGGCCAACCCAGAACGCCACGGCGCTGGCTGAACATCCTGCTTAACGCTGTATTGAGCGTCATCGTACTTGCCGGTTCTGCCGCTGCCGTTTGGTTGATCTACAGCACGGAACCTACCGCACAAAAAATTGAGACCAAGCGCAAGTCCTCCGCTCTAGTCGAAACCTTGATCGCCCGCCGCGCGACTTTCTCGCCGCAGTTGGGTGTACTTGGAACGGTGAGGCCTGTCCAAGATATTGTCCTCAGCCCGCAAGTGCGTGGGCAAGTGATCGAACTGTCTCCATCGTTCGTCCCCGGCGGCATGGTAAAAAAAGGCGACCGGTTGCTGTGTATCGAGCCGGCCGATTTCAAGAATGCCGTTTCCGTTCGTCAAAGCGAACTCGAACAAGTGGAAGCGAATTGGGAGATCGAAGTCGGGAGAAAGAAGCTGGCAAAGCAAGAGCTTGAACTGCTGGGAGATTCCATTGGCGGCATCAATCGCTCTATCGTATTGCGGGAGCCTCAGGCCGCGTCGCTGAAGTCGCAGTTGAGCGCTGCCAAGGCCGCCGTTGAAAGAGCTCAAATCGACCTGAAGCGGACCGAGCTGGTTGCTCCTTTCGATGCCCAAGTCCTTCGCCGAGCAGTCAACGTAGGTTCGCAAGTTGGTCCAGGAAACGACCTTGGACAACTTGTCGGCGTCGATCAGTATTGGGTCATCGCGACAATCCCCGTTCGTAATCTGCGTTGGGTAGAGTTTCCCACCGAAGATCAACCGGGCTCGACCGTCACACTTCGCAATCCAGACGCATGGGGACCAGACGTCGAAAGAAAGGGGCGCGTTTCACGCATGATTGGTGCTCTGGATCAACAAACGCGATTGGCCCGAGTCGTTGTAACGGTGGACGATCCCCTTGGCCAAAAATCAGACGCGCCACCTTTGATTATCGACACTCTGATCGACGCCAAGATCGAGGGTGTTGCAATTGATAACGTCGTGCGGTTGGAACGGGAGTACGTCCACGATCGCGGTACGGTTTGGGTCATGAAAGATAACGAACTCGAGGTGCGTGAGACGGAGATCGTTTTTCGTGATGCCCAGTACGCATACATAAAAGAGGGCTTGGAAGACGGTGACGAGGTCGTAACCACCACGCTGGCAACGGTAGCAAACGGCGTCAAATTACGCAAAGAGGGAGAGGAAATGACCGACGCCACTTTGGAGGCGACCGAGTGAGCGAAACGTCCCAAAAAGCTCCTCCTTCTCCCAGTGTCGGCGGCCCGACTGGTGCGAGAGGTCCCATCGCATGGATGGCGCGGAACTCGATCGCAGCCAACCTGCTGATGCTATTGTTGCTGGGTGGCGGAATTTGGGCGGCGCTCAACATTCAAAAGGAAGTCTTCCCTGAAACGCAGCTGGACATCGTCGAGATCTCGGTCGGCTATCCCGGAGCATCTCCATCGGAGGTAGAGCAGGGGATTCTCCGTCCGATCGAAGGCGTCGTGCGGGGCGTCGATGGAATCCAACGCATCGACAGCGAAGCACGTGAGGGTCGCGGTGGAGTCTATATCGAACTGGTCGCCGGCGAAAACCGCATGAAGGTCTTTCAGGATGTCGATCAGGCCGTCGGTCGCATTCGCACTTTCCCCGAACAGATCCAGCAACCCGTCGTCCGTTTGGCGTCCAGACAACGCGAGGCGATGCAAATTTCAATTTACGGCCCGATCGACGTCTGGGAACTGCGTAAACTGGCCGAACAACTGCGCGACACACTCCTGTCCACCGAAGAAATCACACAGGTCGAACTGCGCCGCGTCCCGCAATACGTCATGCATATCGAGATACCTCGACAGCAACTGCGTGAATACGGGCTAACACTATCCGATGTGGCGCGCGTCATCCGAACCTCCAGCCAAGACGTCCCAGCAGGATCGGTGCAGACCAGTGCCGGGCAGATCTTGCTGCGTGTGAAAGCGCGAAAACAATGGGCTGATGAATTCTCTCGACTTGAGATCGTCAGTGCCAGCGACGGTCCGTCGGTTACACTGGGTGATATTGCGACGGTGCGGGACGGTTTTGAGGACGCTGGCTTCCATTCCCAGTTCAGCCAAACTCCGTCGGTCGATCTGGATATCTTTCGCGTCGGTACGCAGTCGCCAATGGACATCGCCGAAGCGGTCCAGCAAACCATGCAAGAGTTTGAAAGCGTCATGCCTCCGGGGGTCAAATGGCGAATTGATCGCAACAATGCCGAGGAGTTCCGACGGCGGCTGTCGCTGGTGACCAAGAATGCTGCCATGGCGATGGTAATCGTGCTGGTGATCATGGCGCTGTTTCTAGAATTCAAGCTTGCCTTCTGGGTGATGATGGGCATGGTCGTCTCATTCATTGCTGGGATATTGTTCCTGCCGCTGTTCGGCGTCAGCATCAACATGATCTCGCTGTTTGGATTTCTGGTCGTGTTGGGGATCGTTGTTGATGATGCCGTCGTCGTCGGCGAGAACGTTTACGAGAAACGACAATCGAACGACAACCTCGAATCTGCCGCAATCGAAGGAACACGCGAGGTAGCGTCGCCGGTTGTCTTCAGTATCCTGACCAACATCGTGGCGTTTGTGCCACTGATGTTCATCCCCGGAGAAATGGGAAAATTCTGGGGGCCACTACCGGTCGTCGTCATCATCGTGCTGGCACTGTCACTGATCGAGTCGCTGTTAATTCTGCCATCGCACCTAGCTCATACTCGTCCTGTACAGCGTAAAATCGGCATCACTTCTTGGCCGCACCGAGCTCAGCAAGCGTTCAGTCGAATGTTCAATCGGCTGATCGAGATGCTTTACCGTCCTGTGCTTTTGTTCTGTTTGCAGTACAGATACGTGACTGCCGCCGCCGCACTTGGCCTGTTCGTTGTCGTTGGCGGTTACGCGACCAGTGCTCACATGGGCATGATTCTGATGCCGGAAGTATCAGCAGACGAAATCGAAGCCGGCGTCCGCATGCCCACCGGGACGACTCAGGCTCAATCGGCCGAAATTGCCAGAGTCGTAACCGAGGCCAGTCTCCGCATGTTCGATGAGCACAATCTGTACGAAGTAGCCGAGGGCATCAAAACCAACGTACGTGGCGATTCATTTATCGATGTAGAAATCGTGATGAAGCCGCCGGATCAACGTACGATGACCGCCAACGAAGTCATTGCACTTTGGCGCGACCAAATCGGTGATCTTCCGGGCGTGGACCAAGTCACCTTCGAAGCCGAACGTGGCCCGGGCGGACATCGCCGCGGCGTCAGCGTCGCACTCAGCCACAGCGACATTGGTGTGCTTGAGAAGGCGACGGATGCGTTTGTTGAGCGCGTGAAACAATACGCAAACGTACGTGACGTCAGCGACAATTACAGCAAAGGGAAAGCTCAATACGATTTCACGCTGCGGCCAGAGGGCAGGGCATTGGGTCTGACTGATGAAGGACTTGGCCAGCAACTGCGTGGTGCGTTCTTTGGATCGTTGGCTTTGCGTCTACTACGCGGCACCAATGAAGTCGAAGTGCGTGTTAAGTTGCCCGAAGAGCAACGAGAGGACATTCACAATTTGGAAGACTTGATCATCCGTACACCGGCGGGAGCTGAAGTGCCGTTGTTGGATGTAGCCGATCTAAAAAAGGACAAGGCATTTTCTCGAATTAATCGTCGTGATGGACGCCGCGCGATCCGCGTAGGAATGGACATCGAACCCAAACGCGCAATCACACAAGTGATCACTGCGGTGCGCGAAGAAGCGTTGCCGGTGTTGCGTCGTGACTTCCCGGGTATCACATGGACTTTCGAAGGTAGCGATTCCGAAATGCGACGTGCTACTGCCACATTGTGGGGCTACTTTGGGCTCGCGCTGGCCGTAATTTACTCGCTGTTGGCGATTGCCTTCCGCGACTATGTTCAACCAATCATCGTCTTGGTCGCAATTCCGTTTGGTATCGTTGGCGCTGTGTTGGGGCACATGTGGCTCGGCTATGACATCTCATTAGTCAGCCTGATGGGCGTCATCGCTTTATCCGGTGTTGTGATCAATGATTCGCTGATCATGATCGATTACGCCAACCGACGACGTAAAGAGAACGCTAGTCCGTTTGAGGCTATCTCTCAAGCCGGCGTTCGGCGTTTTCGTCCGATTCTGCTGACGACGCTGACGACATTCGGCGGTTTGATGCCGTTGATTTTCGAAAAATCACTGCAGGCTCAGTACATTATTCCGATGGCGATCTCGCTTGGATTCGGCATCCTGTTTTCCACTGCGATCATCTTGGTGCTGATCCCGTGTCTGTATCTGATCCTTGAAGACATTCTGGCGGTTATGTTTTCGACCAAGCCAACTGGTGAAAGCGTCGCTCCGCTTGAGTCCACCTAGCGGCAGAAAGTCATGTCACCCTCCCCCGGAGGGAGGGTGACATGGAAGAGCTCACTTGCCAGAAAATTCTCTGGTTAACTTGTTACCGGGCTCTGCCTGGGAATGCACTGTTTTCGCGGCTCTGCCGGTTTGAGCGTCCATGTCGTGAATCAACGTTGGACCACAAGAAGGCGGATCCTCCGCGACATTTTGTTCCGCGGGCGGAGCCCGGGAACAAGAGTCGGCCAGTGGTGGCGTGACGCGTGAAGTCTCCCCGTCTTTTACATTTGCCGATTTATTCCAGAGGCGTCTCGTCGTTAGCCGTAGTAGCGGATTGCAACAGGACGGTAGTAGCGAATTACAACAGCATAGTAGCGGACCGCTACAGCTAATGCGCAGTCGCCGCTTCGCCAAATAGTTAATCCATCCAGTGAGTGGCATGGCGCTAGCCACCGGTATCCGACGCCACAGACCGAAGGCTAGCGCCTTGTCGCTCGCAGATGCAATTTCCTATTGCGCTTCGGGCTTGTCGGGCATGCTCGACAAATCGGGGAACCTATTTCACGATAGCCGCAACTCCTTGGTCTGTAGAAGATTTTGCGAGTTGGAATACAGTTTGCAACAACTTGCTTGGTTAGTTTCGCCTTGGCATTGCCCAAAGTGAAAATTGTGATTAGCCTACCAACGCCAAACACCTTAGCCCACCTGATTAGCAGCCTTGAAATACCTAATAGCCGTTTTGCTCTCGCTGACGTTGGCCGCGTCTACCCACGCCCAAGAGCGTCTCCGTATTGGTAGCTGGAACACTGCCAATAAACCGAACAGCAGTGACGACAATGATGCGTTCTCGGAAGTCATTGCGGAACTCGGTATTCCCGACATCTTCGCGATTCAGGAAACCGATTCAGGTTCATCGGTGACACTGGTTGACTTATTCAATCAACAGGTACCCGGTAATCCTTTTGCCATTTTTGTCACCGCACCTGACGGAGGGAATGATCGAACGGGTTTGATCTACAATACCGACCGGGTGCAATTGCTGGACAGCGTTGATCTTAGCGCGGGTCTCACCCACAACACGGCCCGCGCGTCATTCCTGCCGTTGTTCTTGGAACACGCCGAACCGTTGACCGTATATAGCGTTCACCTTAAGTCCGGTCCGTCGTTTGACGATGTCCGAGGGATCGAAGCAAGTATCTTGGCGGACGATGCGGCAAATCTCGCAGCCGACAATGTCTTGTTCGCCGGTGATTTCAATATGTTGGATAGTGGTGAACCTGCGTGGGCTAATATTGGCGGGAACGACCTTGCTAACGCCCCCGGTGACTGGCGAGGTAATATATTGTTCAAGTGGCTGCATACGCAAAACCCATCGATTCGGCTGGACGACCGGTTCGACATTATGTTCGACGGTGGTGGGCTAACTGATAATCAGGGGCTCGATTACTTAGAAGACTCATACGCTGTTTTTGGTAACAATGGCACTCACGACCTCAATGGTCCCATCGACACGGGGACCGGATCATCTTCAGAGGTGCTTCAATCGCTGATCACTGCCAGCGATCATCTTCCAATTTATGCAGACTTCATCGTTGTTTCGATTCCGGATATAGTTCTTCTTGGCGATGTGAATCTGGACGGTGTCGTTGACTTTGCTGACATCGCCCCATTCGTTTTGGTTTTGACTGGTGGAGAGTTCCAAGCGGAAGCGGATATTGACTTGGATACAGAGGTTACTTTCATGGACATCCCACCATTTATCGAGATCTTGAAAGGCAATTGAGCCGGGGTGCTGAGGGATGAGCCTAGTCGACCTTGAGTGAATCTGATGAGTCGCTTTTGGAAGTGCGTGCGATTTTTACCGATGCGAGCCAGTTGTTGATGATCTGCCAATGGCAAGGCTTTCAAGTGAATTTGATCGTCATTCGAAGGAAGTCTTGCGGTAGGATTGAGTTGTATTAGGGTAATTGCGATATTGTTAATGCGGTCTGCCGACAACTCGAGTGGGTCATGCGATACCCTCATTCCCCGAAAGCAAAATGAAACGATTTCTGGCTCCAACTTTTCTGCTGCTGCTTGTTTTTATTTCCGCCAGCGTCTTTGCCGATTCGAAAGAACGTCCCAATATCATTTTCCTGATGACTGACGATCAGCGTTGGGACAACATGGGGTGTTATGGCCGGCCGGAATTTCAAACGCCAAACATTGACCAACTTGCTGCGCAAGGCGTCGTATTTGATCAGGCGTTCAACGCCGTCGCGATCTGCATGCCCAGCCGAGTGACGATGATGACGGGGAGGCATATTTCCAGTCATCGAGTCGGCTTTGTGGCGCCCAATGATTACACGTTGTCGCGTGCCGATTTCGCCAAAGGCTACCCCGCGATGCTCAAGAAGGCCGGATATCGAACTGGTTTCGTTGGCAAAGTCGGTTTCACGGTGACTGAGAAAGCCCAACGTCCCAGCACGCCGAAGGAGCACTACTACAAAGAGAACATGGGCGATGTCTTTGACTTTTTTGCTGGTGCTGAAACTGTACACACCAAGGGACTCGAACTGTGGCCGGAAGACGATCAGCAACTTAAGGCCATCTATCGAACCGATCGCAAGGACACCGGTCGCACGCTGAGGACTGGAGAAGCGATGCTGCGGTTCTTGGATACTCAGCCTGCCGACCAACCATTTTGTCTTTCGGTCAGTTTTTATGCCGTCAAACATGATAGCAATAAACACATGTACATGCCGCATTATGATTTGTTCAAAGACGTCGAATTTCCTGTCCCTGATAACTGGGTGGAAGGCGACAACGCGGTCTTGCCCGACGTCGTGAAAGACCATGCGAGAGGCGTTTACCTGCATCGCGAGCGCTCGTCCAAGCCCGGGCAGTATCAGAATCTTGTGCGCCGATTTGCAACTCAGGGGTACACCGTCGATCAACAGGTGGGGCTATTGGTCAAGAAGCTTAAGGAGATGGGGCAACTTGAGAACACGGTTATCATCTACACCAGCGACAACGGGCGTTTTCAGGGATCGCACGGTTTGTTCGACAAATGCTTGCTGTATGAGGAAGCTGTCCGGGCTCCGCTGGTCGTGTTCGACGGGCGCATGGCCGAGCCTGATCAAGGCCGCCGCGAGGACGCTTTGATTTCGTCAGTCGATATGGCTCCGACGATTCTTTCACTGGCGGGAATTGAAGCGCCGGAGATCATGCAGGGACGAGATTTTTCCGGGATCCTGAATCAAACGCAGGACAAGTCCGGGTGGCGTGATGCTGTTCTGCTTGAGAACCTGTTCATCGTCAAAATGTTCAATTCAAAACGCAAGCCGAACAAGGATGAGATTAATCAGAAATTGATCGACGCCAACGAGTCCTATCGGTCGCGTGGAGTGATCAGCGATCAGTGGAAGTACTTTGTCTATTACGAGCACTCTCCTCCCATCGAGGAGTTGTACGATCTCAATGCCGATCCGCAAGAACAAAAGAATTTGGCCAATTTTTCTGAGCACGCAGAAGTGCTGAAGAGGCTGCGAGACGAAACAGAAAAGCTGTATCAAGAGGCGGTGAAGTAGGAACCGTAATTATGCCACTCTCCCTTTGGG
>CAZDBE010000047.1:0-24049 GCA_964503675.1 uncultured Pirellulaceae bacterium
CTGTTTTTAGGGAGACCAGTTGTCTTTTTACGACTGGGAGACAATCGCCCGGTGTACATCTTCGCAGAAACGATCGGTCATCCCAGCAATGTATTCGACGGCCATGCGAGGAACTCCGATTTTTTCTGCACGATCTTGATATTTTTTCGGAAAAAGCTCGGGAGCATCGCAGTACCGCTGGAACATCTCCTTTAGCCGCTCCTGAGCCTGCTGCCGGACGGTCACCAGCTTGGGATGGCGATAGACGCGTGCGTAGAGGAAACGTTCGAGTTCCTGTTTTTGCTGACCCAACTCCGCGTTGTGGCCAAGCACAAAATCGCTGTCCACGGCATCTTGGGAACTGGAAAAATCGCGTATTTGGAACTCGTTCGCGCAGTTAGTGATCAACGACGTCACCTGCCTCTCAATCAGCCGGTGAACCACGGCTTTACGCATCAGTTCTTCATTCAGCGAAGTATAGTGCTGCCGTACGTGGGCAATACTCTCCCTCACCATCTCCAGAGATTCCATTTCCGCGAGGGTCACCAAACCAAGTTTAATAGCATCATCGGTGTCGTGCGCGTCGTAGGTGGTACTGTCCGCAGCGTCGACCAATTGCACTTCCAGCAACGGACGCTGACCAGATTTATCTTTGTCGATTCGGCAGGTCTGCCCCGTTAGGACTTCGTGGGTTAGGTTCAGCCCCGAGAAATCGTTGTAGCGAAACTCAAGCTCGGTGGCGATTGTGAGTGCAAACTGATTATGCGAGAACCCGCCGCAATCTACCGCACACTCGTTGAGTGCATCTTCTCCCGCATGCCCGTAAGGCGGGTGACCAATATCGTGCATTAATGCGAGTGCTTCGATCAAATCCTCATTCAATCCCAAAGCCCGACCGATAGTGCGCGCGACCGTGGCAACCTCCTGTGTATGGGTCAGTCGGGTGCGGTGGTAATCTCCCATTTCACCTGTGAAGACCTGCATCTTTCCACTGAGCCTGCGGTAAGCGGAACTGTGCAAGATCCGGTCGCGGTCGCGTTGAAACGGCCCTCGGTAAGGGTGTTCCTTTTCGGTATGAGCTCGACCACGCGACTGATTGCTGAACATCGCATAGGGTGCCAACAACATTTGCTCGCGCTGATCGACCCATGTCAACGATTCGGTCGCCAATTTTGTCTCCTGGTAAACTGATAAGGTGTGGCCAGAGTATAACCGCTTTTGATATGCACGACTCTGGTGATTATGGCCTATTGATGGTTGATCGTTGTAAGACGTTGAGTGGAAGACGAGCGACCGAACAAGTCGTTTGTGTGGGTGTGGATCAATCTTACCATCAAGAACCGGCAGAGTGGTTTGATTTGAGGTTGGGTGGGCTGAGCGCTCGCTGCAACCTTGGCATCCGCATCGTTATCAGAGGTTTCCGCAAACTGCTCATCCAGTTCCGCGAATGCCGACTCAATCAATCGATTTTGCTCGGAGCGCTGCTGGGGAAATGCTTGGGCGTTCACGATGGGTGTTTGGACAAAAAACAGATCACCAATGGTCTGGGCGTGACTCTTGGAGGCCAAACTGTCGCCAGTTTGAGTGGTGCTTGAGTTTGTTGGAGGAGTTGGCGCGATAATCAACGACTCGCCGGGTTGTAGATCAATGGAAAATTTCAGCGGGTCAACGCGCGACTGAATCTGACTCTCTGAGAACAGAAACGTGCGTTGGGAAACGTTGTAGCGCTGCTGCGGTCGACCGTGATGGATTTCGGGCTCTACGATCAACCTCACCGATCCATCACCTTGAGGAAACGTGGTCATTTGTACGAAAGCCTTAACCAGTTCTCCGCTACTGGATTCTGTACGTCCATGTATGTCGGTAATGGACCAATTTTTTTGTCTGTAGTAGTCAGACACGGGAATTTCAAATTCTTCGCCGGTGTCGTTTTCGATGCGCTGATGGTGGAGCAGACGTGAGGGAGATTCCAGCAATCCTTTGGAGGCCATCTGTTTCTGAATGTCGGTCAGCCCCGAGATATCTAGCTCACGAGGTTCTAACAATTGATCGAGAACGGCCGGACATTGCGGAGCCATGACGGCGTAACGCAGGCCGTTTGCATCGGCGATCTGCCGTTCGGCAAGCCCCAATTTCATCGTGTCCAGTCGAGACCAGAACTCTTTGAGGGTTTCCTGTTGGTCATCGTCGACCTGAACGACAGCCACTTGGAGCGCGACTGCACCCTCATTCATTCCCACGCCTGGTAACGAGAAGTCCAGTGGCGTTTTTTCGTCGACACTCTTGCAACCAACGCTCAGTAACAGCCCGAGCACCACCAGAGCGCAGATTCTCGCGCGGTGTGGAGCTGATTTTCGGGAGCCTTTGCAAGTCAACATACTGGATCGTTACAGGATTCGCCCAGCATGGGCAAGCTGGAGTCGTTTCGGTGGGGTGCTAGCAGGGAGAACAGAATAAAGAATCGCCGACCAAAGTAGTGCAACGGCGGGAGTGGTATGACGGGCCTATTGAGCCCTTTTCACGGATAAGAGAATCCGGTCAGATACGGCGATGGAGATATTGCAATGAAACTTCAGATTGGGCCAGGGGCTTTGGTCGCGGCAGCATTTATTGGACCGGGTACGGTAACCGCGTGCACATTGGCCGGCGCCAACTTTGGCTATGCGCTGATCTGGGCACTCGTTTTCGCCACCGTCGCAACGGTTATTTTGCAAGACATGGCTGCGCGATTGGGCGCTGGCGCTCAACTTGGATTGGGGGAGGCGTTGCTGCAGTCTACCGGCAACGGATTAACAAAATGGATCACGGTCGTTCTCATTTTGGCAGCGTTGGCGATTGGAAATGGAGCCTACGAAGCCGGGAACCTCACCGGAGGAGGGCTCGGCGTTGCCGCAATTGTCGGAAACAGTGCACTCGATCGACGGTGGTTTGTGCTGGCACTGGCATGCATCGCCGTGGCAGTTCTGGTGGTCGGAAAATACAAGCTGCTTGAACGGATCCTGATCGGATTGGTGGTAGTCATGTGCGTTGCTTTCGTCACCAGTGCGTTGTTGATACGCCCCAATATTTGGGAGCTGCTGAGTGGGCTGAAACCATCGATCCCTGAGGGAGGATTACTGACCGCGATCGCGCTAATCGGAACCACGATTGTGCCTTACAATCTTTTCCTTCATGCCGCAGCAGCTCGTGATAAGTGGCCGGGCGGTGAAGGGGTTTCCGCTGCGCGGATCGATACGGCAGTTTCGGTATCGTTGGGCGGGTTAGTTTCGATTTTGATTATGGCAACCGCAGCTGGCAGTCTATTCCAAACTGAGATTGAAATTCGCAATGCAGCAGATATGGCAGGGGCGATTGCACCCGTTTTCGGAACTGCAGCACGTTATTTGGTCGGCGTCGGGTTACTGGCCGCAGGGCTGACGTCAGCCATTACAGCGCCGATGGCCACCGGTTACGCCGTGAGCGAGCTGTTCGGATCGAGCAGTTCCAAACCTCTGCTGTTCAAAATTGTCGCTCTCGCCGTGGTGGTTGTCGGCGGCGTGATTGGAATGCTGGATGTCAAGCCAGTTGTGTTGATCTTGATCGCGCAATACGCCAATGGACTGCTACTGCCGATCATCGCCGTGTTTTTAATCGTGGTGATGAATCGTAAGTCACTCTTGGGGGACCATGCCAACGGGTTGTTTTCAAATATTGCCGGAGGCGTTGTGGTCATCATCACCATCGGGCTTGGCCTTCGCGCAATCGCGAAAGCCACTGGATGGGTGTGAATCTGCAAATTGGATCAGTGTTAGGTACAATGGTTGAGCATTCAGACTCTAGCCAACTAATTGATGCCATTTTTGCAAAATTCGACACCTCCCCCGAGGAATCGGGTTAAACAACCTCTCAACGACTCATGCAATTTCCCGTTACGCTTCGGGGTATGATTCATGTGGATAAAGAATACATGCCAAATAGTCTTCAAATACAAGTTCTTACAATCGTGCTGGTCGCGATCGCTGCCGTCAATGTTTCCTACGCGGAGGAGACTTCCGATCGGCCGAACATTGTCCTAATCATCGCAGATGACATGAATTGGGATGATTGCGGCGCGTATGGTCACCCTTCAATTCGAACTCCGAATATTGATTCGCTGGCCAAAGATGGATTGAAATTCAACCACGCCTATCTCACCGTTAGTTCCTGCAGCCCTTCGCGTTCGAGCATCATTACTGGCAAGTATCCGCACAACACTGGTGCCGAACAGTTGCACTGGCCGTTGCCCGCCGGAAGCACAACGTTTGCGCAGCGACTGAAGGAAGCCGGCTATTACACTGCGGCCGCGGGGAAGTGGCATTTGGGCGACGCGGTTCGAGATCACTTCGACAAAATCTACGATGTCTCAACGGCTGGTTTCGTTTTGCCCTCTGGCAAAGATGGTAAGAAACCAAAGATGGTTGCAAAAAAACAACCCAGCGGTTGTGAAGACTGGGAGGCGGCGTTTAACGATCGACCTAAGGACAAACCGTTCTTCATGTGGCTAGCGGCGCTCGACCCGCATCGTGCATACGAAGAAGGAGCCTTAGACCCGCCGCACAAAGATTCAGAAGTCATCGTGCCGCCCCACATGCCTGACACGCCGGACGTTCGCAAAGACTTGCGGATGTACTATGACGAGATTGGAAGGCTCGACAAATATGTTGGCAAGGTGTTACGTAAATTGGAAGAGCAGGGCGTTGCCGAAAATACGCTTCTGCTCTTTATCAGCGATAACGGCCGGCCGTTTCCACGTGACAAGACAACGATGTATGATGGCGGCATTCGAACACCGTGGCTGATTCGCTGGCCAGCTAAAATTGCAGCAGGGGCAGTGACTGATTCACTAGTCAGTTCGGTCGATATTGCAGCGACGTTTTTGGAACTCGCCCGTTTGGAGCCAGACTCCATTCCTCGCGAGGGAATCAGCTTTGCTCAAACGTTGATTGATCCAACGAAGGCCCATCGCAAGTATGCTTTTGCGGAAGATCATTGGCACGACTACGAAGATCAAGCTCGCGCTGTGATGACACAACAATACAAACTGATTCGCAACGACTACGAAGATCTGGCTGCAACGCCTTCGGCCGACGCAGGGCGCGCCTTGACTTGGCAAAGTATGTTGCGGCTTGAAAAAGAGAATAAACTGAATGCTGTTCAACGAGCTTGCTTTATTTCGCCGCGACCAAAGTGGGAGCTTTTTGATCTGCAGCGCGATCCCGGCGAGACTCACAATCTTGCTGACGATACGGCCTATCAGTCAGTTCGAGATCGAATGGCCGAAGCATTAGAGAACTGGGCACAAGAGACCAATGACTACTTGCCATCCCGCCGGACGCCTGATGAGTTCGATCGAATCACTGGTCAACCCGATCACAGCGTGCGTGTACGACCGCGCAAATCAAAGCAGGAAACGTACGGAACAAATGGAAAATATTAAAATGAAGAGTCTAGTAATTGTATTCGCGCTTTTGTTGACCTGTTTCTCAGTTTCATTTGCGGAAACAGCAACTGATCAGCGCCCCAACATTCTTTGGATCACGATCGAAGACTGGTCGCCCGATCTTTCGTGCTACGGCACAAAAGGCATTGAAACGCCCAATGTCGACAAGCTTGCTTCGGAGGGCGTGCGATACCAGTGGGCGTTTACGACTTCGCCAGTTTGTTCGACTTCGCGGTCGGCCATGATGACGGGCTTCCACCAAAACTACATCGGGGCGCATCAACACCGAACGACCGACAAGAAACCTCTTCCGCACGGGATCAGACCGATTCAACATTTGCTGCAAGACGCGGGCTACTTCACGGCGCTGATGTCTTGGAAGCTGGACGTGAACTTTTTGCCGGACACGCACCAAGAACTGTTCATGGGGAACGACTGGAAACAGCGAAAAGAGGGACAGCCGTTCTTTGCTCGAATTACATTCCCTGAAACTCACCGTAAGTGGGAGCGCGATCCAGAGCGTCCGATCGACATTAAAGATGTTGAACTCCCTCCGTACTACGCAGATACACCTTTCTGCCGTCGCGATTGGGCCAATGGACTTGAGCAAATGCAGCTCGTGGATCGCAAAGTTGGCAAACTGCTTGAACGTCTGGAAGATGAAGGACTCGCAGACAACACGATCGTCTTTTTCATTGGCGATCATGGTCGATGTCACATTCGCGGAAAACAGTTTCTTTACGACGGAGGGATTCGGATCCCGATGATTATGCGCTGGCCCGGAAAAGTCGGGGCAGGGCAGGTCAATGAAGATCTGGCGACGTCGATCGACATTTGTGCGACAGTACTCGAAGCCGCCGGCGTCGAAGCACCTGTCGCGCTGCATGGAGAAAGCCTGCTTGGAGACGAAATCAAAAATCGCAAGTACATTTTTGCGGCGCGTGACAAAATGGACAACGCTCACGATTCGATGCGTACGATTCGCAGCAAGGACTTCAAGCTGATTCTGAACCTAATGCCGGAGCGACCGTGGCTACAGTTCAGTCGATACAAGGAACAGTGCTATCCGATGTTGGCTGAGATGGGAGCGATGCACCTCAGGGGGGAACTGACTCCCGCGCAGGCTGTCTTTTTCGCGCCGCAAAAACCCGTGGTCGAATTATTTGATCTGAAGAAGGATCCGCATGAGATCAACAATGTGGCGGATGATCCTGCTTACGCCGACAAGAAGAGCGAACTACTCACAGCGCTAAATGACTGGCGAGAGAACGTCATCCACGATCAGGGCGTTAGCGACGAGTTTCGGGGCTTGGGCAAGTTCCCAGAATCACTGCGAGGCGACTTAAGCGTCGATCAGTGGGTTCTGAAGAATCGGGATCAACTGGATCCAGATTTTCTCAAACACGGTTGGCCAACTTGGTTTCCGACGCGATCGCAAGCGCAGTGGGAAGAAGCGGTCGAAACGTGGAAGCCCTATGTTTTCCGCGGACCGGAAGAGAAAGTTGATCGGCCTGAGGTGGCGCATCAGGCTGTGAAGAAAAAGAAGGCTAAGAAAAAATAAAGGGTTGGGCCGAAGTAGTTCGGCCCCACGGATTTAGCGCTATGGCGATGGCTCTACGTGCTCAATCGCAATGACCGAGGCATGTTCGTCTGGCGCATTGTCCGGAAGGAACACAGTCCATCCCTCATCAGTTTTTTCAATTTTCAAATCCTTCTTCTCTTTGTCGGACAGAAGGTAAGCACGAGTAATTTGCGTGTCGGTGGTTGCGACACTGACCGTTTTAGTCTCCGGCCATTGGAATACATGGGCGAAGAAGATTCCCGGTTTCGTCGTGTAGCGGCCCCATTCTGGTTTTCCAAATGCACTTGCGGTGGTCCCGTAAATGGAATCGCTATTAGAGGCCATCCATTTACCGATGGCCTCCATCCGTTCCAAGCTTACTTGCGGGATTGTCCCATCGGCTTCGGGACCAACGTTCAGCAAATAGTTTCCGCCTTTTGAGACAATATCAACGAGGTTGTGAATCAATTGCTTGGTCGGTTTCCACTTGAGATCAAACTGGTTGTACCCCCAACTTGTGTTCATCGTCATGCAGGTTTCCCAGTCCACACCTTTGATGCCATTGGGAGGGATTTTTTGTTCAGGCGTGCAGAAATCGCCGTACTGCGGGGCAATGGAAAACGGCTTCGACCAGTCATGCTTCTCTGGCCAGCCTGCCTCAGGGCTACGATAGAGTCGGTTGTTCATTACTATCTGAGGCTGATACTTCCGAACCATCTCGATCAACTCTTTAGCTCGCCAACTTTCGCCCTGGCATTTCGGTTTGCTATAGTCCCACCAAACGACATCGATAGGCCCGTAGCCGGACATGATCTCTTTGACTTGGCCGTGTAGATAGTCAACGTAGAGACTGTTGTCACGCCCTTCGTTTTTGGCTCCCTTCACTGTCGGAAGTCCGAATCCCGCGTAGGCGTGCGGGTGGTGCCAATCGATAACCGAGTGGTAGGCGCCAACTTTCAGCCCTTCGGCGCGCGTGGCGTCAACGATCTCTTTGAAAAGATCACGACCGCATGCATCTTTCGCATCGAAATCGGTCAGCTTACTGTCGTGCAACGCGAACCCCTCGTGGTGCTTGCTGGTAAACACAAGATATCGACAGCCCGCGTCTTTCGCAGTCTTCGCCCACTCTGTGGCAAAATCAGCTTTGGGAGCGAATTTTGGAACGAGCGCTTCTTCGTATTGATCTGCCGGAACACCAGCGCGCTGCTGAATCCATTCGACTCCGCCTTTTTTCCACTGCCGATCTCCCCATTCTCCTGCCGGAATACTGTAGAGTCCCCAGTGCACGAACATTCCAAAACGCGCTTCGCGCCACCACTGCATGCGGCTATCGCGCTCCTGAACGGCCGCGCTGTCACTTGGTTTGTTGGCTGGGCCATCGTCGGCCAGAAGCTGGGGCGCAGCCATCAGCATTGCAGTGATAATGAGTAACGTTCTCATGCTCGTTTTTCCTTGGCGTTTCAGGCGTGGTGAGAAGCGGTGATGACCGCCTCTTTCGAATGTAAGTGTACCAAAAAATTATTCCAGTCTCTCCTGAGGAAGAGGTGTGCTTCAGAATTCGCGTTGCCGGCAAAATCGCTTGCGTCGAGTAGCGATTAAGCAATTGGCCAATGCGAAAATTCTTGGCACGCTGGACTATTGTCCGAAATGATAGAACCCACAGAGAAACGGCGCACGCTCCGAAATCGACAACTTCGTAGTAACTGAGATCTACTGTGGCTTAAAAGATACCGCCTTGCAGAGTCACAATGAACAGTGGGATATCATCGAAGTCCACAACCTCGTTGCAGTTGAGATCTGCTTCGGCTTGGAAAATACCGGATTGCAAGACAGCAATGAATGGGGGAATATCACCGAAGTTCACAACATCGTCCAAGTTGACATCTCCCTTCAACACAGCGGGCTCGATCGATGTGATAGAGAATCCATTGAGCACGGCGAAGGCACTACCTTCACCAGCATTGTCAATTGTAAGATCAAGTGAACTTACACCAGATGGTTGAGTGAATGTGAAAGTTTGGAACGGCTGCGCCATCGAAGTTACAGGCGAGGTTGTTATCGTTCCATTAACATTGAGAATCAGGTCTGCAACTTGATCGTCTCTATCACCATGCGAATACACCACTAATTTCACAGTTGAACCGGCGGCAATAGCTGACGTATCGATGGTGGCAGTAAAATTGTTGTCGCTGTTTGCGAAAATGTAGTCGTTGAGAATCGGATCCCCGGAAGGTGGAACGCTAATTGATCCAAAAGGTGCGCTGGGACTAGCATTAAAGCTTCCATTGACAGTGCTGATGGCAACCGATGACGTGATCGTACCCGGGGTGGTACCTGAATCGGTTCCAACAATGCTAAAGTCTGCAACAAATGAAACCCCGGCCATCGAAGCCCCCGGGATCTCCGTATCTGCGTTGAAGATGTTTACGATTGCATCAGGATCGATGGCGCTATCATTTGCTGCGAAGTCAGGAGCAGTTGCCGCGGCACCTCCAGACGGTCCCGCTCCATTATCAATGCCCGTAAAGTCAACCATCAGTGTGACGTCAGCGGAACAGGCCGCGTTCATGAGGCCGAAACAAGAAGCAACGACAACGCAAGTTATTCTGCGAAGTGGTTTTTGTGAAGTCAGAGATGTAAGTTTCACGACTCGACCTTTAAGAGAAGAGATTTCCTGAGATCAGCTATGAGGTCATTGTAATACGCTACAAATCGTTATTCAAGTTTCTCCCAAGAACTCTGCTCCGTTGCGGCTATGCGCGCGGTATTTCCACCAGTAAGAGAGTTTCTTTTGGTTTGCGTCGAATCAAATTGGCCGCGCGTAGAGACGCCCAGGCGCAGAGGTGTCGGGCACATTTTGAAGTTCGCTGTTAACGTAGTACGCCGGTGATCACTAGCACTAAGAAGACGATCGAAATCAGCAGCCCTGCCGATAGTGTGATCCAGAAACGGTTCAGCCAGACGTAAGCTTCGTGAAGATCATCAACCACTTTGGTTTTGACGAATGCGTCTGACTTGACCATGAATTGATACAACAGCACGATCAATCCTGCGAAGATTCCCGCGAGTACCAATGAAAAGATCGCTTGCTGGATTCTAAGAGATTGGCCATCACTAAAGCTGGCAAAAAATACGCCCAGCAAACTGATCGAGGAGGCAAAGAATAAAATGCACAGTGCGATCAACCACTGTTTGGCGGCAACCACTTGGCGCACAAGATCTAGAATGTTGGATGACTTGCCGCCGACCGAGGGAATAGCGGAGTTCATTTGTTCAAACGCCGCCTTGAATTCAGCGCGTTTTCCAGCTCGCTCCCAATCTTCCATCTGGGCATTCCACACGCGATCCGAGCGTACGATATCGCCGGTTTTGATGTATTCGACAATCTCGCTCTTAGTTACCGGACCGACGGGTTCGTCATCGGTCGCGTAATACCAGTCGACCTGTCCCGGCGGTCGAACGGGCTCCGCCGGCGCGGCAGGCTGAGGGACGACGGGGGCCGCTTGCGCGACGGGCGCTGCTGCGACAGGTGCTGTAACCGAAACCGAAGCAACCGGAGCGGCAGCAGCGGGCTGGGCAGGGGCGACCTCGGGAGCCGCCGGTTCGGGGCTGGTGAAAATCTCGGGATGCTCGCCAGCCTTCGACCAGTTGCTACCGTCCACGGACACTTCATGAGCGTGGTTGATTTTTCCAGACTGTGCCATTTGCTGGAGCCGCGCCAATGGAAACGGCCCCATCACGCGGTTGTGCATTTTGAAGAAAAAAGTTTGGTCGGACAACATGTTTCTATTTTTTCTCCCGAATGACAAACACCGGCCGCCCCGCCTGCAACGGCAGGATTGCATCGCCGCGATCGACGCCTCCTTTGGCAAATTTCCCGATGACCTCGAATGAGGAAACGTTGCGTCTGCCTGGAATCAAACAGTACAAAGGCTCTCCTTCGGTGATTGCATTGGCAGTCACTGGGCCAACGACCCAGCGGTCATCCACGCGATAGAGAAGTCCCGACGCAGCGTAGTCTGCCACACGTGCCCACTCTTGCATCTTAACCAGATTGTCGTTGATTAATTTCGAGGCAGCCGGCAGGTTGCTACGAACTCGATCTAGCAGTTTGGCGGCCGTGGGTCGCATCTGATCGGCCGAATCGTCTTCAACGTTTTTCCATCGGAGCCCGACGACCCGTTCTTCTTGTAGAATGCGTCGTTGATTTTCTGCAAAATCGCCGAGGTTGGGCGATACCGCTTCAGCATATTCTAGAATTCGGTCCACCATGTCGCATTGGACCAGTGGGTCGATCGGAGGACCGTTGATTGGCGACAGCGGTTTAGATTTCTCTAACGCGTCAGTGAGCATCTTGATGATTTGAGCGTCAGTGTCAAACGAAGACCTGCCCAGTCGCTTCATGACAGAGGCGGCAATCTTACAGTGACCGGCCAATCCGCCAATGTCTCCCTTTTGGTATTTGCGTTCGCGCTGATTAACACCCCTAACGAAGTAGCTGAACTTGCGCCTGCCCGGATCAAACTCTGATGCTAAGTAGTATTTTTTTTCATCGCGTTCGAGTACCGAGATTTTTCGGTGGCTGGATTGATCAAAGAAGGATTCCAGCGACCTTTTTTCTTCGTCAATGTTATCGTCGTCGGCAAGTATACGAGAAAGGTGTCCACGCAAAAGTTTAACCGAATCACGCCAGTCGGAGATGTCGGTCAGTTCCAAAGCATCGGTGACGTCGCTCTGAAGGTCAATTAGCTGGTCTTTGGAGAGCGTCTCGATCGGATACTGCTGAACGGTTTCGCCCACCTCTTGCCATAATCGAATTCCGCTGAAGTGCTCCCCTTCCCGCGATGAAACTTCGAAATCCCGCGCGTTGGTTTCGCGAGGGAATCGCTCGACAAATTTCATCAGTGCGTCGTCGAGTTGATTGATGCGGGCAACTTTTTTGATCAGGGCGCTGAGTGCTGCCGCCGACTGTTTGCCGATTTTCTCACGCTCCATTGCTCCGTCTGCCGAAGCGAGGAGGCGATCGGCTTGAGCTTTTGCATCGGACGAAATCCCGGGTAGACCTTGTTTGTCTGCATGCGAAGATGCGGTCAACGCGCGGATTTTTTTTGCGATCGGCATTACTGCTGACGACGCCGCAGACCCGGCATTAACCTTGGTGAGCATGCTGTTGAGCTCTTTTTCGAGAGGAACCAACTGGCTGAGAAACTCAGTACTTCGAACTTTCTGCTTTTCCAGTCTGCGAGTGTCAAGCTGTTCCTTCATCTGCGCCAGCTTCTCTTTCTCGTCGGGTGATCTGGCCATCTTGCGACCTTCGGCGATTTTGTCGTCGAGTGACTTCCCCAGATCTCCATCCAGATTGAATTCCGCCATAAGCTTCGCCATCCCACCTTTGCGGGATTCTTCGGCCTGCTGGAACTGGGTCAGTTGGCTGTATAGGCCAACGACTTCTAAGTCCTCTTTAATAAAGTCGGGGAAGGCATCGTGAGTCGCGACGCCTTCGGCGTACTGCTTTTGCTGGATCAATACGCGCAGCTGTTCTTGAGCCTCAATCAAACTCCCGCTGCGACTTTGAGACATCCCAAACCAAGCAATGAAACCGACAGCGGCGAGCGCGGCACCAATCAAAGCATATCGCGTTACTTGGGACTGCTTCCTTTGTTCCTTGATGACAGATTTTCGATAACCCTTAGCCTTTTTCAATACTTCGGCCGAACTGTCTCGCTCAAAATTTTCTACTTGGCCAATGCGTTTGTCGAGGTCTTCCAGTGGGACGCCAACTGCGATCGACTGTTTCAAATCAGCAACCGCTTGGTTGTAATTTCGGTCGGCGACATGTGCTTGATCCAGTTCCTCAAGCCATCTCATCGGCTCGCGGAGCGATTTCACCATCGGATCACTCCCACCTAGATTGGCGACTCGGTTAAGCTCCATCCAACGCTGACGCAGTTGACGCCCTTTTTTAGAATCCGTCTCTACCAGCGCTTGGTTCAGCTGTTTCGCTACCACCCCCATTTTTTCTAGGTGACTCTCCATGCCGATAGAGTTGAGTGCTTCTGAAATGTTTTTGACTAGCGATCTGGGGACCTCGACATCCCATTTGCCTTGGACTTCCTCCATTAAATCGCCAAGTGTTTCGGCGTCCTGTTGTTTGACGGCCACTCGGTACTCATCCGCCATACCTCTCAGGCGAGCCTCCTGCAGGTTGACGAGGTCCTGTTTCCATACCTGATTCTCGGCGTCTTTCTCGGCCAGCTTCCGCAAGATCAGAATTCTGGATTTCAATGGCGCTTGAGCTAGTGCCAACAAACGGTTCTTCTTCAGCAGCGGCGCCAGTTCCGAGAGTTTTTCGTAGGCTTCCTCGAGCTTGACTGCCGAGTGGAAATCGAGTCTCGGTGGAAGCTCCATTTTTTTCTCGGACAACACAGCCAGCCAGTCTTTGCGATTCCCAAAATTCAGCTCGCGCACGGACTCTAATACGCTTCGCGGATGCTCTGCAACTTGGACCGCTTCATCGCGGCAACCGATCTTCAGCAAGCTACTAACGTCCAACAGTTTTTCGTTTACGGTGTTGCAGGCGCGACCGTACTCATTGGCCAGTTCGACCAAGAATTCAGGTGGGAGGTTCTCACTATTGGTGATCGCCGTTTTAATTTCTCGAACCAAATTCAAATACATCAAGCATCCTGAAAATCTAACGCTGCGTGTTCTAACCAATTACTCAATTAGGCTGCCGTGATAGGCCAGTTTCATATCGGCAATGGACCACTGTTTTCCAATATCTCCCATATCAATATACATCAGCATCAACAGCCCATCACTGCGAATCTCTATCGGATGAGGTAGGCGGCCCGGCATCAGCTCATCGATTTGTAGGGTCTTGGCAGTTCTTTTGTGAACATCATCAAGGAAATCGATCTCTCTGTTTACGATGTCGATCAACTGTTCCCCATCCTCGGGATCTTGTCCCACTCCCGGACGCGCTGGTTTAGGTGAACCACCTGAGGCCTTTAATGCCGATTTGCGTTTTGTATAGTCGCGACGAATCACGCTCATCGGATGATTGCCAAATCTCCACGACTTGAGTTCAACATCCGGGTACCCGGGGGCGTCGACTATAAATCGGTGCCAAAGATATCGTAAAGGTTTACCGTTTGGTTTGTAGATAATTAGACGCAACCTAGGGTTGAGGTCCACAAGTCGCGCTTCCTGGTCGGGCGAAAATTTATCGAACGCAGTTTTGGTCAAGTCGAGCTTGAAATCGATCTGGGCATGAGGCGTTTCTCGTACTTCATTCGCTACCTCGTCTTGGTCACGCTCGCGACGGTCGATTTGCTCTGTTCCTAGTGAAGTTCCCCCGAACGAATTCCAACGAGCGGTGTCAGCAGTACTGAACCCGTGCAAATCGTACAATAGCTCAAGCGATTCGCTTTCCAAAAGATCGTTCAAGTCGTCGGCGAGATGGGCGAACTTAACTTCATTGTTGCGTCGTTTGTTATCGAGCCCAATGTGGCCTCGTACAAACTTAATATCCAGTGGGAACACAGTCGCTAACTCATCGGCATACTCTACTCGAATCTGGCAGCGATTTATAAAGTCAATGTCGTCCGTTAGCGCATCGACCTTGCCGTTGTCGTCAAGGTTGCATTGAAATTCCAAACGGGTGCCGGTGCTGGTATCGACTAATTGAAAATAGCCTGCGGTCCGCTGAGCGACGGTAACGTCCCAACGCCGTGGCGTGATTTGAAGACTGCTGATTTTCGGCGCAGTGCTGCTGTGCTCCAACGCGGGTTGTAGATCAAATTTGATTCCCATTTCGCTTTGCCTAGCATGCGTGGCAACGATGACCGGAATCGGAGAACGCGATGGTTCGATTAAATCCCATTTGGGCGAAAACGAAACGTCCTCTAGGGACTCGATACGGACTAGCGTTTGCTTTACTGGCACTGGATCTGGGATCTGTTCAGTCGAAATCGCCTCGCCTGGGTCAACGGCTACGGCGGTATCTGATGTAGTCGCTTGCGCATCGGCATCGGGCATTGCAGGCACGGATACTGCGGGTTGCCTCACCGGAGGGCGTCTTTGAACACCGGGAAGCTCTGACCTAAACCGACCTTGCTTTCCACCGCTGTCGTTTCGCGCCGTCATTGCCGGTTGCTTGACTCCTTCGCCAGTGCGATCGACGGGGGGATTTGTTGAAGTCTCAGATACTGGTTCTTGGTCTGGCGATGGATTGTTGCGTTCCTCCACCAGCGCGTCGGTTGCCGATTGCTCAGAATTAGAGGCCACCACGTCGACTGTCTCGCCCATCGGTTCATCACCGGGTGCTACGGAGACTTTGTTGTCATTGATCAGTTCTGAATTTACCTTTGGTTTGGGCGGTGGAGCGTTTGCCGGGCGCTCGCTGGCAAATTGGCTGACGCGAGGACCAGAGTTGAAATTGAAAAAACTGGTGGAAAATAATCCCCTGTACATATCGGGATACACAACCACGCTGGCGATTCCGGCGAGTACCAAAGCAACGAGGGACGCGACCAAGGCGCGCTTCCACAGTGGTGTGGGTTCGATTTCCAATACGTCCAATTCTTCTTCAGGCGGTGGATTGCGATTCTGCAATCCCGGCGGCTCCTTTTTCGTAGGTGCGCGAAGGTCCGGCATTGCACTGGGCAAGGCAGGCCGCGCAGCGCGTTGTCGGTCGAGGTCCGCCGGCGTAGGCAGAGATTCCACGACCGGTCGCTGGCCCTCTATTAAACTGCCGGTCCGCGCGTTTTCAGCCCAGCAGCTGAGTGATTTACCCAACGGTTTAGTCAAATCGATCAGCACATTGTTGGAAGACTGGCGCGTCAGTTCGATTTCGGGTGAGTCCTGCATCACGCATCGAATTTGGCAATCAACGTTGGGCGGCATCTGACGATAAAACGTACAGAAAGTGTACTGCCACTGCTGGTCTGCCGGCAGCAGCGAAATCGCTTGGTGGATTAAACCCATCACGGGTGTCGATGGCTTGACGATCAAATAGACGACCTTGTTCATCTGGCATGATTCAATCAGCTCACCCGCCCAGCCCGCATCTCCGGTTACTTTCTGCCAGTATGAGCATGGAGACGGTTTGGAGTATTTTCCGGGTAGCTCGCGCGGTGGTAGATTTGCCGCCGGTTTCTCCCACTGGTCCACGAAGAATTTCTTTTCCAGCAAAGTGCGTGTTGGGCTGCTGGCTTGGATGTTACTGGATAAGGAAAGGTGGTGAGCGATCTTGTTGGAACGTCCTGAGTAATCCTTACCGCAGTCCTTGACGCGCGAAAGGACATAACGGAAGTCATTGCCCACTTTGGCTTTGACATAAGAGTACGCGATTGGATTCTTTTTCGCTTCGGGCGTGCCGGGAGCAAACAGATGACGGTAGCCGCTTAAACTTTCGAGCATCCGGATCAGACCCGGTGTCATCCCTGCGGTGGCGGCAACGGTACAGAATCCGCTCTTGCCGACCTGTAGGCCACGCGATGAGGATGTAAAGATTAACTCTTCCACAACTGCCTGTTCCAGTTTGAGGGTAGGGGGATAGTGTTAGCGAGCGGGCTGCTTCTTGCCGACTCCGGTATCGCCTGTTCTGGCCGCTTTGACCAGCTTTGGGGCTCGGTGGGCCATCGCCAAGAGCACGGGAACTTCGCACCAGACGGGTTTTATAAAATCGGCACGCACGCGGTAGTCCCCCGATCGCGGATCTTTCACCGGTGCATCGCCCGTCGCACTGACAGGTATGAAGTAAACCAAATCCGAGATCGACTTAGAGGCCGACACCAGTTCTGGACAAAGCTGGTTTAAAATCTCTTTGAGTTTGTCCGACACTAGTTCGATCTGGTCCATATTCAGAACATGGCTGCCAGTCTTGGCGGATTTTAACCAAGGCGAGGGGAGTTCCCCAAAAAGATTTTCCCAAGCGTCGAACTTGGTACAGACGATAATCAGCGGGCGATTGGTTTTATCTTTGAGTCCTAAGTCACTGTGCTTGCGGATCCGGTTGATCATCTCGTTGAGCACTGATTCTTGGCGGGCAGTTACTGGACTTTCGTTGACTTGATGATCGTTGCTCTTCCCGTCTAGGGCTCGTCGAAACCGCGGATCCTGTGTCGGGTCAAAACAGAATAGCCAAGCTTGGGCAATGCCAAGGTGTCGTGTTACAGGATTGGCTACGGTGTCGGCGCCGGGCAGAAACGATTCGCCAGCGTTGTCGTAAACACACAACAGACGCGAAAGCTTGCGGGTAAGTCCTGAGTTGAAATGTTCTTCCGATGGCCGCATGTCGAAATAAAACGGCTTCGGATAGGTTACGGCTTGGTCGGCATACTGAACGACCGAATACCAATCGCCCGTGACGTCGGTTTTAGCGAGTTTGACTAATCCCGATTTGTCTGACGAGAAAAACAGTTGGTCTTCGTAGCTGTTGAGAATCTTATTGCACTCACCGTCAGAATCCGACACGAGCAGCTTGAACATTTTCGGGAATGTCTGCCGCATCTTCCAAACCATCGCGGCTAGGTAGAACGATTTACCGCAGGAAGGAGTTCCGGCGATCGACACGAAGAACGATTGGAATACGAGCACCGATCGAGGAATCTTAAGGTGGCAGTTGGGGCAGGAGAGATCCTGACAGCTGAGCCCTCGAACATCGATCGCGTTGCCATGGACATCGAAGCGTGTCGGGCGAAATCTTTGATTGGAATCTGGTCCAGCCCGATAGTCGCCCAGCAGATCTTCGTGAGCTGAAATCCACTTGACATCTTCGACCGCAAACTCAGTCCAACAATTGGGGCAAATGGCCTTGCTAAGTAGCTCGGTCGTTACGTTTCTGGCATCCAAAGCAAAGCACCACGAGAAATGGGAAGGGAGACAGGCTCAAGTATAACTGGTCAATGTACTGAACTCAAACTTGATAGGCTGCTTTAGAAAAGATAAGCCTGCAAAGTGTGACTTGAGTGTTACTGTCGTTGTCGGCGTACCATTTCACTGTAGCGTTTGAGTACTTTTCGCTCACGTCCAGTCAAACTGTCTTCTCCTTGGATGTTGATCTTTTCAAGGATCGCGTCGGCCTGTTGAGTCAGTTTTTCGTTTGGGTCACGCGCGTCGGGGTTATGAATCTTTAACGCTCCTGATCGAGATATGCCGTTGGCGATACTTTTGGGCATCTGTAACCCAGAAAAATTCCAGCCAAAATAGAAATAGGCCACTCCAAACGCCGCGCCGGCAAGGTGGGCCTCCCACGAAATTCCACTGCCGGGAACCAGTGCGTATTTCAAGTTCATCAACAACATGATGACGCCCAAGAGCCACGCCGGCACCGGGAGTATGCCCCAAATCAATAGCGTCTGACGAGGGTAGTAGAAAATGAATAGAGCAACGACGCCAGAAACGGCACCAGAGGCACCCAGCACTGACGCTGGTGGCCAGCCAGAGAGCAGGTTCACAAGATAGAATCCAGCACCGCCGGCGAGGAGCGCTAATAGGTAGAACTTTAGAAACTCCCATCGACCAAGACGCTGTTCGATCGGGCGACCAAGGAAGTACAGCGTTAGCATATTTCCAGCAATGTGCCAGAATTCCATTTCGGAGTTCATGGGGGCGTGAGCAAATCCATGCGTCATCCAAGTCCATGGGAAGTACCACTGCTCCGTGCTGAGTGCTAATTGTGTCATTAGCCTGCCTTCGAAGAACATGTCAACCACGAACACCGCGACATTGATCGCAATCAAAATCGTGATCATCGAATATTGGGACAGGCCGCCTCTAGGGACATTGCTTGTTGAATAGTCTCGATCCTCAAAACCCATGTCGATTAGTTTCCAGTGTTAGGAAGGGCAGAAAAGGGGGCGCCGAAATAGATCATATCGGCTATCGCAGTCGAATATTGGAATTCTACCAGTACGATGCGGCAAAAAGAAATCCTCCGTCACATTTTCCGGTCAGACCGGGTTCCAACGTGATGGGGGATTTTCGTAGCCAATCTCGCAAGAGATTGGAAAACTTGCTCTTGGGATCTCCAAAGTCTTGCGACATCCTGCGACTTGGGCTCCCGAGAAGCCAATCGCGAGTTGCGACACTTGGTCGACCCTAGAAATCACACTTACTCGAATACTTCGAAAGTTTTGAGTGAGTCGCCTTGAAGTGTTGGCGTGCGAGGCTGCGAGAATGGCATTGATCGAGGTAGCGGCTGAGCTGCTGATGGGACAAAAGGTTGCGGAGTTTCAATAATGACCTGACCATCAATCGGCTGGCCGATGACTTCGCCAAATGGCTGCTCAACCGGCTGAGTGAAAGGTTGCTCGAGAATAGAAGGTTGCTCAACGATCATCGGCTGTTCGATACTGACCGACGACATGACTTGGCTTGAGGAATTCTTCCTTGTGCTGCGGCTGATAGATCCTAATCGGCTGCGGAGCAGTTCCTGCTCGCTCTTGAGACGCTCGATCTTTGCCAACATGTCTTCTACTTCTTGCTGACGTTTGGATTCCAAAGCAACAATTGTGTCGCGATCGCTTTCGAGGTTCTTGTTGTCGAATTCAAGGTCACTTTGGATACGTGTACGCTCTTGAATCTGTTCAGCCAGATTTTTCGCTATGGTGTTGTCGTAGAGGTTATTGTCCTGTTTGCGATCGATCACATTCTCTTCCCGCGATATCCGAAGATCCGAAAGTCGGGCGAACAGGTACGGGAAATCACGGTTACTGCGGATGTAGATTCGATCAACTTCGGTGACGTCGGCCAAACTTGAGAAAGGTTGGATTTGAGTTCCGGCGCGGTCGTAGCCAGCCGCGGTCAGCGAATCGATAAGGACTTCATCGTTCTCCTTGAACTTAACTTTCTTACCCATGTGCAGGTTGCGTGCGACCGCCAACCCAAGCGGGGTAAATGCGCCATCGTCTTTCAGCTCTCCTTGCGCATCGACTTGGAACTCTTTTGACTCTTTGTTAAAGCGGTATTTGACATGGACCTCTTCGGGGGGCGGCTGAAATGCTCCCGATTTGCGGTTGCCACTATTAACTTGACCCTCGACCCACTTTTCAATTTGGCCCAACGATCGTCCATCAAATGCGTATTGGTCGATCAGCTTTTCGTATTCTGCCGAATCAGCCTCAAAAGTGAAGTTTTCCGCTGGGAAGAACTGGGTCTCCAAAATCTTGCGGAAGTCGCCAATGGAAATGTTTTCCATGTCGAACTCTGGATTGATAGCAGCCATCGCGTCTTTGAACGACCCACGTCGATCCAACGGCATTTTCTCAAACACCGTCCAACTACCGGTTGGCTGATTCGCTTCTTCACGATTGATAACGCGCACCTCTTCAAGTAGAAGCGCCTCAAGCGTAGCTTCTACAATGCGGAACTTGCCAACGTAACCAACGGGTATCGAGACCTGTTTTGGGCCCTCGGAAGTTTTGACCTGAATAGCCTCTTCTTTGAAAACATGGACTTCAACCTCTACAAGACTCTCCAGTTGGGCTAGGCCACCTTCGGGAACTGCAGCGGGAAATGTGAAAGTCCAATCGCCGTCGGCTGCAACGACTTTTCCACCATTCCAAACTCTGCCTCGTCCTACTTGCAACAGATCCAATTGCGCGCTCAATGCACGCAGTGATGATTTGCCGAAACCGATCGCATCGGCATCGCCAAAAACGGCTTTGTTGTAGTCTGCGCTGACCCTAGTCAAATTCTTCTCTTTCGTGGCTAGGTTCTTTACGGCTTTGGATCGCTTGTGCAGCACTCCTGCCAATCCCATCGAAGCAGCCGCAGTTGAAAGGAAGAGGAAGATTAGAAGCAGTGAATTGACCCAGTGAAATTCCTTAGCAGACAGGATCGCGATCACGATCAGCGCTACAAAGATCAATCCAAAGACAATATACAAAATCATGTGCCGATACCGGTCCGATGTTGGTTTCGATTAACTACGTTTCGATTAACTACGTTTCGATTAACTAACTATCCCCAAACCCCATGCCGGACAGGAAAGTCCAACCTACGACAAGGTGTCGCGATAGGTTCCCTGTATGTAAACAAAGAAGCTTGGTAGGCGGGTCCGAAAACCACTCTCAAACCGGCTGGAATTTACCGGCTAAAAGTACGCCCGTTCAATAATACATTCGCGATCCGGAAACATACCGGACGACATGGGAATTTAGTCAACTTTGACGATAAATCGGGGCGTTTCTCCGTCTCATTATGCTATCGGCTGATCCCCGACACTTGCTTTGTCATTGTCTTTTTTTGGGGAGCGATCGATCTAACAGGGACAATCCTTCAAGTTACAGCCGCTGTTATCCCGAAAACTGATAATACCGGAATCTGTGTAATAACCCGTTTATCTTCACAATGGCAATCATTTGCCCCGTGAGTACAGTTTCTGTTGTCGCGTGAAATCCCGTGAGCGCGACAGCCCAAGGAGAAGGTGTGTCCCAGAAAAACTTCAGATGCCGCCAATGCATATTGGCTGCGCTGGTGATCGTACAATGTACGATGATCGCTGGCTGCCATCGTAGCTTTTATCGGCGGCAGGCCGATGCCGAGGCTAGGCGACTGATTCTGGAGAAGGCGGTCGATCCGCGCTGGTCGTCTGCCGATGGGCGCGTGGATATCGATCCGCAATCGCGCATGTTCAATCCATTTTCTGCCGACCATGCGCCATTGCCGCCCGATGATCCGACGTCTCACCGATTGATGCATCATGTTGATGGTCGCCAAGGATACCCCCATTGGCACGCCAACGGCGATACCGATGTAGTTGAGAATTCGATGTGGCTTTCCTATTTGCCAGTTGATGAAAATGGACAGTCGGTCTTATCGCTCGAACGAGCGTATGAACTGGCGCTACTTCATTCGCCAGATTTTCAGGCACAGCGCGAAACACTTTACTTGTCAGCACTCGATGTCAGCCTACAGCGTTTCGGTTTTGACTCGCAGTTGTTTGCCGGATTCAACCAGTTCATTTCTACGTCAGGTCGATTGCGCGATGGCACCGGTAGGTCATCAACCAATCTTACGAGCGGGTTAGGTGTCAACGGCGGAGGAATCAACCTGAATCGACTGGGAGTCACCGGCGCAACTTTCACTGCCGGGTTGGCCAATACGTTGATGTGGAACCTCGCAGGAAACAATACTCAAACGGCCAGCGGACTGTTCGATTTTTCTATCATTCAACCACTTTTGCGCGGCGCCGGCCGAGATCGCATTCTGGAATCGCTGACTCAATCCGAGCGAACGCTACTGGCCAACATCAGACAGTACGAACGCTTTCGACGCGGCTTCTATCTGCAGATCGCAACTGGAAGGAACTCAGGGGCCGGCCCTAATCGTCAGGGCAACTTTCCGGGTTTAGCTGCTGGTGCAAGCCTGAACCCAGGTGGCTACTTCGGTTTGCTGCAGCAACAACAGCAGATTCGAAACTTGGAATTCAACCTCCGGTTGCTGGAAGGTGTCCTTGAACAGTTCCAGACCTTCCAAGAAGAAGACCGAATTGACTCGCTTCAAGTTCGGCAGTTCCAATCCACCGTGTTCCAACAACAACAGAATTTACTTAATGCCAAAGTTAGCTACCAAACGGCCCTCGACAACTTCAAGCAATTGCTTGGACTGCCTCCCCATCTGGATATCACCATCGAAGATCCATTGTTGGACCGATTCAAAATCATTGATGACTCCATCAGCGGTCGGTTGGCCGACGTCAGCAAACTGCGAATCGAAGTGGGCAGTATCATTGACGAGTTGGTCGATTTGAACAGCGAATTGAGTGACACTTTCGCAGAGGAAGAAGATGAACCACAAGACGACGATGCCAATCAGAAAGACACTGAACTCATCCAATCGCTTGTCAAGCAAACGTTGGAGCTAGAGCCGCTGATCCAAAAGGCTCGCGCGATGGCCAACTCGGTCGGTGAAGAGGATTTTAACACGGTCAAAAATGATATCGAGAAACTTGATACGCTCCGTCCGAAGAGATTGGCCTACCTAAGAAAGCTCCGACGCGATATCGCCAACGGAAAGTTACCTTCTGAAGTCGAGCCGCAAGTGTTCAGCGATCAGTCGATCCCAGAGTCTAAGTCACTCGCCGAGAATCTGAACGATCCAGATAACCAACGCTCGCTGAGTCGGCGATTGTCGCGCATTGAAGTGGGGTTAGAGAAATTGCTGACTCAGCTGCAGTCCCTTGAAAAAGAGACGAAGGAATTGGACGGCAAGGAAGTTGGCGAACTGATTGCAAACCTCTTCCAGAGACCAACTCCTGATCTTTTGACCGATCTTGACGGTACGATTCTGGAGCTGGCTTTGATTCAAGCGGAAGCGCGATCGAACGTGATTGAGATTGAATCCGTTGAAATCTCCTCGGATCAGGCATTTGACGTAGCTAAGTGTTTTCGTCGGGACTGGATGAATGCACGCGCGGGATTAGTGGATAGTTGGCGTCGAATCGAATTCGTCGCAGATCAGTTGGAATCGCAGGTGGATCTCGTTTTTGAAGGGGATGTTGGAACTGCCAGTGACAATCCGTTTTCGTTCCGTTATGAAACGGGGCAACTGCGAGCCGGCTTACGAGTGGACGCTCCTATCGTTCGGCAGAGTGAGCGTAACGATTATCGTGAGGCGTTGATTATCTACCAACAGGCGCGGAGAACGTTCTATCAATTTGAAGACGATGTCAGCCGGAATTTGCGTTTGATTGTCCGTAACCTCGACCGAAATAAAGTGCTGTTTGAACTTAACCGCCAGAGTATTCAGGTCAACATTGACGCGGTGGAGCTATCGCGCTTCCGTCTCGAACAACCACCTCGACCGGGTGCTCAGAGCGCCTTCGGTCAAACGACCGCCCGTGACCTTTCCCAAGCCATCAATGGACTCAACTCGGTTCAGAACCAATATGTTCAATCGTGGGTGCAGTACGAAGTACTTCGCCGGAGTCTAGATTTTGATCTCGGGACAATGCAACTTGACCAATCCGGTCAATGGATCGACCCGGGAGTTTTTGACGAATCGACCGGCCAGCGCGCGGCAGCCATCTTTGGCACCGACGG
>CAZDBE010000048.1:0-23966 GCA_964503675.1 uncultured Pirellulaceae bacterium
GCAATCAACACATCTTGATATTTTTTCTGGTTCCGCCACATGTCAATGTTTAGCGAAACATCGCGGTAGATGACTTCGAGAATCACAGATTGAAGTTCTGCGGCAGCAGACAGGTCTGACTGCAACCATGGATCGCTTTTGTTTTCCATCGTCTGCACGTATTCTTCAAACGAACCTCGGGGGGTCAATCTTGGACCGCTGGGACCGTGTTTGATTTCTTTAACTGGAGCACCAGCCCAGCGAACTTCTTGGAATACTTCATTGCGAAAGAAAACGGCCGAAGTGTTGTCAGTTGTACTGATTCGCATCACGATTGCACCCGCTGATTTACCTTTTGACGTGGCGGTAGAATCTTGTGTCAACGATGAAATATTGTCGGTAGAAAACAGCAAACTATCTACAGAATCAACTACTTTTCGAATCACGTCCTCGGCTGGGACTTCACCATAGCTGCGTACGGAACCCTTCCGCACGATCGCCATTCCATCCGCTTTGACAATCTCTGCCAGATCTGTCCAGAGCATGGCAAAGGTATCGTCAAGTGTTTCAACCCTACACTCGCCCAATTTGTCGCGAACCGAAGCCGCCCGAGTTCGTTTGGACAAAGTATCTTTCTCCAACTCCTGTTGGATTTGCATCGAAAACAACTGTCCAAACAGTTCACATACCAATCGAAGATCCGGGGAAAGTCGCCGTGGCCGCTCATGATGAAAGGCAAACAGTCCCCATAGTTCACCGCGCACGACAATGGCAACGTTCATCGATGCTTGAACGCCCATGTTCTTGAGGTACTCGATATGAATGGGGGATACACCGCGACCATGACACATCGTCAAATCGATTGGCTGTGCCGCCTTGCTAACCAGCATCGAATTCGGATCATTCACATCGGCGATCAGGCGAAAAGGTTGACTTACCATGATTTTGCGAACTTGCTGAGGAATATCATAGGCCGGGTAGCGCAGGCCAAGGAACGCCTCAACCGCCGGACTCCGCGACTCGGCGGCGACCTCACCTGATCCGCACTCAAGAAAGCGGTATCCCATCACTCGATCGAATCCAGTGAGTTCCCTCAAAGATTTGACCGCCGAATCCAGCAACGTGTCGATGCCACCGCCAAACGCCAGACCAACCAACATTGCACGTACTTGAAAAATCGCGGCGTTGGCCCGCCCAGTAACACGTCCAGCCGGTTCAAATTCGATCACTCCGATTTCTTCATTACTGAGCGATATTGCCACGTCAAACTCTGTCTCTTCATCGACATGGATCGCGAACCGGCCAATTTGTTCCCGCTGAGCCTTTAACGACGGCAGTGCGAGTGCGCCGCGAATTCCATGGACCAGTTTAAGGTTGGTCAAAACGCTCTCAAACTGCGATCCAAGCAATCCGTCGGCTTGGATACCTAGAACCCGTTCGCAGTTATCGGAGTGGCAGATGATTTCGAAATCCGACAGTCTAATTGCAATAACGGCGACGAAGTCCTGAACCCGGCCGGGAATGTGGACCGGTTCTCGATCGCAGTTGTCTAGCGCAAGATTCTGACTTTCGATGTCGTTGTTCTGGTTGTTCATTGCTTTGCCGATAATGTTCGAGGTCGGTGGAAAGTTTGGGCTAGGAGAATATCTCGCAAGCATTCTCAAAAACTCTGGAAGCCGCCACGACGGCAGCATCGCCATCGATATCGGCTAAAGCCAGCCCGGCGACAAATTTGGGCCAGCGCTGCTTGGCGTCGGAGGCAAGTTGTGTGAGGTAGGCACAACCGGTGTCGGCGGGCAATTTAGATTTTGCTCCGCGAATCATAAAGCTGGCCCCAATTGCCGACCCCTCCATTACGTAGGCCTGTGCCCAACGCGACGCGATGTCGAGCTCGCTTTGGGCCGCCGATTGTGGAATTTCATTTTCCGCGATCAACGACACCGGCTCTCCCAGCGTCGCCAAATCAGACTCAATCAATTCGCATAATTCGATTTTGCGTGGTTCAAGTTCAAGCTCAGATTCCACCCAGAGGATGCTTGCATGGCAATGCTGATGCAAGGCGTGCATGCCAGTCAGGTACCAGTGATAATTGTGTGCAGAATCAAATGGGCCCCGCGCAGACATCATGGCATCCAACCGCTGGTGAGCTTCAGCGGTTTCAGATTTCAAACGATGGCGGACATTGTTTTGTGTTGTACTCAAATTTAGCTCCTTGGTTTGCATATAGCGATCGGTAACGCAACTAGTCCGATTCGAGTTTTGGGAATTTAAGTACAAATCGACAACCAGTTTGGGAATCTGTCAGATCTGGATTGTCTTCAATGGAAATTGATCCACCGTGTTGCTGAACCACTCGATGGCAAATCGCCAGTCCAATGCCCGTGCCCGGATATTGCTCGCGACGATGTAGCCGTTTGAAGATTGCAAAAATTTGATTACGATATTCTGGATCGACACCAATCCCGTTGTCGGAAACGAACACTTGCCACTGGCCGTCTTTTTCCGAGCTTTGAATAGAGACTCGAGGAATGTCAGCCTCACAATACTTGATCGCGTTGTCGATCAGATTTTGAAACATTCGAGTCAACTGAGTCCGTTCGCCCTGAATCATAGGCAACGTCCCGACATCAATTTCTGCACCGCGTCGTTTGATGACATCTTCCAAGCTCAAGCAAGCACTGGCAACAACATCATTTAGGTCAATCGGTTGAAGCGAGTTCGCTTCGCGCGTGATCTTGGAAAAGTGCAACAGATCCTTGATCAATTGCTCCATTCGCGCAGCACCAGCAACGGCTTTTCGGACATAGCCAGCGGCGGTATCGTCCAGCTGGTCGGAATACTGCTGGTCTAGCATTTGCATGAACCCGCCAATCGCCCGCAAAGGTTCTTGTAGGTCATGGGAGGCCACATACGCGAACTGCTCGAGATCGGAATTACTACGGCGAAGCATCGCGCGTTCTTTGGCTAGAGCCAGTTGATGCGAGTTTCTGATTTCGATCAATCCTTGACTGGCCATTTTTTCTGTCGTCACGTCCTTAAACACCATTAACCAGTGGGTGTTTTTTCCCTGACCATCTTCGATCGGAGTTAATTGGAAATCGCACCAAAATGTAGATCCACTTTTTTCATAAAGCAAAATTTCAGTGTGCAGCGGCTGCCGACGCTCAAAAGCGTCGGCGATTGAGCCTAACGCGACCTGGTTGGTTTCCGCCCCGTCCAGCAGACGCGGGGGCTTGCCGAGCGTTTCTTCCAACGTGTACCCGGTGATGATCTTGTAGGCGTCGTTGGTAAAGACGACGCTGAGCTTTTGCTTGTCTTGAGCGTCTGTAGAATCAACTTTGGCGATGACAAAGGCATCTTGCGAAGCGTCTACTGCGGCACCCAGCAACCGGAGTCCTTCTTCATCTGCCAGCCGCCGAGTAATATCGCGCACGAATGAACAAACAGTCTCTTCGCCCTCGAACTCAACGAAGTAGGCTGCTACTTCAACCGGAAATGTAGAGCCATCTTTTCGTTGATGTATTGCGGGAAACGTTTCTCGGCCACGTTGCTTAACAATCGGCCAGATTTTTCCGGTGAACTGCTCGATCGATTCCAGTCCAGGGTTAATTTCGGTCACAATCATGTTCATAAACTCGTCCTGCGAGTACTGATAGCTGTTGACCGCCGCCTCGCTGGCATACACGAATTCGCCGCGCACATTCAACCAGAGAACGGAATCCGTCGCATGCTTTGACTCGATGGCCTTCATCCTCTCAAGTCGCTCTTCGAGTGACTTCTCGGCGATTAGCGTCATCCCAAGATCGACAATCGTGTCGACATCAAACGGTTTTTGCAAAAGCTTCGCACACTCCAGCAAATGCAAAAAGTGGAGATTTGATTGCTCAAAGTTGGCTCCAGAAACCGCAATGACCTTTGGCGGGGTCTCCAGTTTCAGGGCGATGTAAGACAGGATCGCCAAGCCGGCAAAATCAAGCAGCCGTCCTTTACCGTCCGGCAACGCGATATCGGTGATCACCAAATCGACAGCTGTCTCTCCAAGCAGCTCAATCGCCTTTTCGTATTCTGGCTCATGAATAACGTGGAGTTCATGTGACTCAAATGCCGCTTGCCAATGCGCGGCAAGTTCGGCACAGTCTTCGATGATGAGCACCTTCTTCACAAGCTCTGGGATTCCTCGTGCTCTGCAGCAAGCACGTCAACGTAAAAGGGAGAAGGTCACATGCAAGTTCTCGTTGCGGACAGCTCCTCGGTCTGGCGACAAGTATCGCAATCAGATTGTACCGATAACCAGCCCCGCAAGCAATCAGCTGTGACATGGTCTGATCGGAGGCATATCCCAGCGCATGCCGGATTTTCTTTGCTAACCCTTTAGATCGAAGGCAGCGGTGAGACCGGAATCTGGCCAAAAGGTCGCAATCCCAGCAACTGCAGAAACTCAAGTTCCGAACGCGGTGCAATGCAAATTTACACTGCGTGGTCAACCCTTATGGCGAGGACAAGTGAAAATCAAAAACGGCCAAGCGTTTGGGCAAAGTGTCGTCTAAGCGTCCCAAAGGTAGACCAAGGAAGAAGATTAAGTAGCCCAACTTGTTTTCAATGCTCTGCATTTTGCCAATCAGTTTCAGCCAACCAAGATAGGCAGCTGGGCAGTCCGTTTGAATTTAGTAAAATTGATTGTCCCGTTTAACCAACCTTCTTTGGAATGCCTCTTTAGGCAGCGAGTCCCCGAACAAACGCAATGATTGAATACAACAATAAAGTTTGGTTTCGTCACATCCTCAACTTTCACAAGACGGACACGTTTCGGATCCTCTTGTGGGAGATGCTGATCGTGGCGCTCTACACTGCGTTGGTGGCGGCGATTGAAATTCACTGGCTGCGAGACCTTCGAATGTCTGGTTCGGGAGACTCTGTTGAGAAGGCATTGAAGAACACGACCATTATGCATTCGATACTTGGGTTCGTCCTGTCCTTGTTGGTCGTCTTTCGTACAAACACCGCGTACGATCGCTGGTGGGAGGGTCGTAAACTGTGGGGAGCATTAGTCAACAACACCCGGAACCTGTCCGTCAAGCTTAACGCTTTCCTGCCAGCCAGTTGCGAGGGAGAGCGTGAATTTTTCAAAACGATGATTGGCGAGTTCCCAACGGCTTTAAAAGAACACTTAAGGGCGGGAATCAAATTAGATGAGATGGAAGATGTGGAAGGCTACAAGGAACGTTTTGCTGAACGCGAGCATATTCCCAACCTTTTGATTCAGGAAATGTATCGAAAAACGAAATCCTTGCACTCCGACGGTCACCTTAATGGTGATGAATTGATAGTTGTGGACAAGGAACTTAAATCATTCTTTGACATCATGGGGGCTTGCGAGCGGATTAAGAACACGCCGATACCATTTTCTTACAGCATCTTTCTGAAGAAGTTTATCTTCTTTTATATTATGACATTGCCGATCGGGTTCGTGGCCTATTTTGAATACTGGGCGATACCAATTTCCGTGTTTGTTTTCTACGTGCTGGTCTCGTTGGAGATCATCGCTGAAGAAATCGAAATGCCATTTGGCCTTGATCCCAACGACTTGCCGACACAAAAACTTTCGGACATGATCCGCCGCAACGTTCATGAGATTTTTCAGGCGTGAGATTTTTAGCGTCGATCAGCAACCGCTCAGCCAACACGCATCGTTGAAGGTGGCGGTATTTCAAACCCGAGGGCGACAGATTGATTTCCGTTGGCGCAAGCCGACGTTTTCGCGCCAAGATCTGATGAAGGGGCCATCCGTCCGGTGATAAGCGGGGCGTTTCAACTATTCTGTTAGAAAGTCATTTTTTAAAGTCGATTTGGCAGCGATATCGAGTGTTATAGCTAGGAAGCATTGCTTGCCTAGAATTTGTTATTTATGTGACACCCCTCAAGCCCCACTGGAAAATCATGTCCACGGTATTTCGAACAATCACAGCCTTTACTGCGCTTCTGCTAGTTTGTTCCGGCTCCACTTACGGACAGATTACGGACCCTTCGATAATCAATTGGTCTATCAACACAACTGGAACAACTGGAACAAGCGTTGACACAGAGATCGACGACCTCGTTAGTTTAATTTTGGCTGACGTCGAAGCTGTCCACTACAACAACAACTTTGTGTTTGTCAAAGCGGCAGGAGTGCCTTCCTACAACGTCGGGCCTTTTCGTAACAATACCTATGCTTCCGATCTTGACGCGATCTTTCGAATTCCGCGCAATCCCGTTGAAGATACTAGTGGGAACAACGAGATCGCACTCGGCGGGCCGATCGGAGTTTTGGTCAACGGCGTCGTCATCTTTAGTTATTCAGATGCGCAGTCTTACAACAACCAGGGTATTTGGAATCAAGATGCAACTATTTTTGAGGCCGTTGGATTCGACGATGCTCTAGGGCACCCGGTAGCGCTAGATCCTGGCGATGGTCCAAATGGCCCAATTCGTCCCGGACGGTATCACCACCACCAAAACCCAATCGCATTGCGAGCCCAATTGGGCGACGATGGCTTGGGGCACTCGCCATTGCTTGGATATGCGTTCGATGGTTTTCCAATCTATGGACCTTACGCGTACGCTGATGCAACTGATAGTACTAGCGGCATCGTCCGGGTAGAGTCAAGTTACAATTTGAGGAACATTTCTGATCGCACGACGCTGGCCGATGGCAGTGTGCTTCCTCAGGCGCTTTATGGACCGACGCTACAAGAAGTTGCTCTCGGCGGTTATCAAGAAGACTTTTTCTTCGACCAATCCAACGGTGACCTAGACGAACACAATGGTCGGTTCGGCGTTACACCAGAATATCCCGGAGGCACCTACGCTTACTTTGTCACCATGAATAGCGACGGAACATCTGCCTATCCTCACATGATTGGGGTGACGTACTTCGGGGAGGTAACCGCGCAAAGGAATGTTGTAATTCCTGCGAATGCTATACAGTTCATTCCCGTTCTTGTGGGTGATGTTGATGAAAGCGGCGCCGTGGACTTTTCGGATATCCCAGCGTTCATCGGAGTTCTGCAATCGGGGGTTTTTCAAGAGGAAGCAGATTGCAACCTAGACGATGTCGTGGACTTTTCGGATATACCTGCGTTCATTGAAATTCTTATTGCTATTTAGGCTCCAGCTACCATTAACAAATTGCAGCGACGACAAAACCTTTATTGAACTTCACCTTGAATCATCTTAGGACTGCTATTACATGCCGCGTCGTATTCCCAATCTGTTTGCGGTGAAGTTAGCGGCAGTGTTGATTGTTGCCTCGGCTGTTTTTCAGTTGGAGTACGCTAATGCTCACACATCCGAGGGTTTCCTGCCACTGCAGTTTCAGGGCTACCACGCCCCATTCGGCACCGACGAAACCGAAACGTACACCGAAGTGTATGGATCTAATGGATACGCCTATTTGGGATCGTTAGCGTCCGGAGTCGCTATCATCGACATTAGTAATCCGGCAGCTCTGACAACCAGCGCTGTTTTCGGGGCCAACTCTGGTAATGCTTTCGTTGACATTCTGGTTGTCGACGGTGTGGGGTACTTTTCGTCGAATTCGGGAGGAACCTATTTGGTCGATCTCACGGTACCAAGTAATCCGATTTTGTTGAATCAAATTTCTTCGGTCGACAACGGCTTCGATTCTGTTACCAACGCGTTGGTTTACCAAGACCAACTGTTTCAAGTTTCCGAAACCTCATCTGAGATCGCCGTTTTTGACGTTTCTAACCCTATGGCCCCTTCCTTTATCACGCGCATCGAGACCAGCGATTCAGTGGGTGTGTATGATCTATCGGCCAATGATGGGTGGCTCTACGCTGCGGGGTTGGGGGGCATGTTTGGCGAGGGGGCTGCATACATTTACGACATCACGAATCTAAGTTCAGGGAGCGTGTCGCTAATTGGGCAAATTGCGACCGGCATCAACACCGCATCAGTCGCAGCAAGTTCGGATCATTCGCAGATGTTCGTGTCGCACCGTGAGACGGGCGGAACACTTGCAGCTTGGGATATTTCTGACCTTTCGGCAGCGTTTGAGATTGAATCCATCGACGCGTCGGACCTCGACGTTAACGCTTTGAGTGCCGGAGAGATCATCGTCTTAGATTCAACCGCCTATGTGGCTTGGCATCAAGCAGGTGTTCAAGTAGTCGACCTCGACCTCCTTGAACAGTCGGATACGATCTTTCGCGTCGGCGCTTTTGGAACGTCTCAAGCCAGCCCTCTGGAAGGATTCGTCGGCAACACTAGTGTCTTTCCGATTAACCATGATCAAGTTTTGCTGTCCGACACGCGTTGGGGGCTCTATTTTGTTGATGCCTCAAATGTAGTTACTTCACCAGCGATCATGTTGGGTGATGTCAATCAAGACGATGCGGTGGACTTTTCGGATATCCCCCCGTTTATCGACTTCCTGATATCAGGCAACTTCCTCGAGGAAGCGGATTGCAATCAAGACAATGTTGTGGACTTTTCGGATATCCCTTCGTTCATTGCAATACTTGTTGGCAGTTAGGCCATCGTTGCGATCAACGCATTTAACCTGCGACAAAGACACTATTGAAAATTAACTTGGATCATCTTAGGACAACTACAACATGCATCGTCATTCTTTTCTCACTGCCCTCTTGTTAGTCTGTTGGGCTGGGCATATCGCGCAGGCGCAGGATACGCTTGTATGGACTTTTGACATCAACGAGCAGTCTGTTAAGAACAACGCAGGAGAATTCGACGGTTCGACGAACAGCCCGGGTAGTGGTGTTGGAACTGTCACACTCAATCGCGCGACCAATACGATCCTCTACGATTTCTCTTGGTCCGGCCTAATTGGTGATCTAACAAAACTACACATCCATGGTCCAGCGTCGCCCGAAGAGAGCAACCCTCAACACATCATCGAAATTTTCGGGCCGCCAGAGGTTCCGGCCGAGTTAGCGACGACGTTCGGCAGCGTGTCGGACTCTTTCGAGCTACAAACGCTGGAGCAAGTTGGCTTCGACCCAATCGACCCAGCCTACATTATTGACACGCTGGTCAGTGGGCAGGCTTACTTGAACGTTCACACCACGGTATTTGGTATGGGCGAAATTCGAGGTAATTTGGGCCAACCAGTAGCTCAATCAGTGCCCGAGCCCAGCTCGATTTTAGTTCTGCTTGTCGGCGTTGCATGCTTTACCGCGCGACGAACCCGAAACTAGCCGGCGACTCTCACGGAGTGAGCGCGCTGTATTTGTGTTTCAGGCCATGACCTGACCACTGAATGTGCGATAGTGAAACAGGCGGAACTCCAACTACAAGAACCGATCGACCAGCTTACGACCAGTGATGCTCATCGGCAGATCGGCCAACTCATCAGCAGTACACCAGCGCGTTTCAGTCGTTTGCTTTTTTAATCGACCGGCAACAGAAGCAGTCTCGAAACAACTGAGCCGAATTCGATACTTGGTGACGGCGTGCCGAATAGGTTTACCAATCATCTGCAGTTTGGCCTTCAAACCTGTTCTGTCAGTAAGTGTTTTGCCTAGGTCGTCACCGATTTCCGTTTCGCTTTTCTGGTGGTCAATCTTGTAGCGTGGGAAATCCCACAGCCCCGTCCAGCGCTCGTCGCTACCGCAGACCCGTACCAGCCATTTTTGCTGTCCATCGATTTTCTTTGACACCAGAATCGCTGCTTCGTATAAATCCTCGTAGACGATCTTCTTTCCTTTGGCGGGAATGCTTGCTTGCATGCCTTTCACAAACGTTGGACAGATCTTTTGAATCGGACACGTCTCGCACTGCCATGTTTTGGGTTTGCAGATTTCGCTGCCCAACTCCATTAACGCTTGGTTGAAGTCCCCTGCCCTTTTGGTGGGCAAAATGGATTCGGCGAACTCCCACAAAACCTTTTGATTTGCTGATGAGCGCGGGTCGGACTTCATCTCCAACAGTCGAGCATACAGACGGATGGTGTTGCCCTCGAGGATCGGCAACTTCTGATCTAAGGAGATCGAGAGAATGGCGCCCGCTGTGTATCGGCCAATTCCAGGCAGAGCGAGCACCGACTCAAAATCCGTTGGAAAGTTGCCGCCGTGTTCTTCGACGAGTTGTCTTGCCGCCGCGTGCATCTGACGGGCTCGCCGGTAGTACCCTAATCCTTCCCAAAGTTTCAACACCTCACTCTGATCGGCCGCCGCGAGTTTCTTTACGTTCGGGAAACGCTTCATGAAGCGCTGGTAGTAAGCGACTACGGTGGCGACCTGCGTCTGTTGCAGCATGATCTCGCTGACCCAGACGCGATAGGGCGTACGCTTCTTTCGCCACGGCAAGTCGCGCTGACTAGCGTCAAACCACTTGAGAAGATTGCGGCGGAGGATGGTTTTGGATTTCGAGTCAAGCATGAACCGAGAGCCGGCTATTTGGCGACGAAGTTGACAAGGCGGTCGGGAACGACGATGGTTTTGACAATCGTTTTTCCATCCAATAGTTCGGCGATCTTTTCATCAGCCAAGGCCAGCTTCTCCAGTTCGTCTTTGGCCGTTCCCGGAGCAACGTTGATACGCGACTTGATCTTGCCCAGTACCTGAATCGGAATCTCAATCGTTGATTCGACGGTCAGCGCTTCATCGAATTGCGGCCAAGGCGCATATGCTAAGCTTTCCTTGTGCCCCAGCAGTCTCCAAAGCTCTTCCGCGATGTGCGGTGCAAACGGAGACAGCAACAACACAAATGGCTCCATCACGCTTTGCGGACGTTGCTTTTGTTTGGTGAAGAAATTGACGAACTCCATCATCCGCGCGATGGCGGTGTTAAAACTCAATTTCTCAATGTCTTTCGAAACGGCCTTAATGGTCTGATGTAGCACGCGCGTCTGATCGTCCGTCGGGTCAAAATTGCCGACGGCAACGTTAAGCGTCAGCGCCTCATCGTTTTGATCATCGACGATCAATCGCCAGACGCGATCAAGAAAATTCTTCACGCCGCTAACGCCCTTCATGCTCCAAGGCTTCGCCTGTTCCAGCGGCCCCATAAACATCTCGTAAAGTCGTAGCGAATCCGCGCCGAAGTCTTTCACGATCACGTCTGGATTGACCACATTGCCGCGGCTCTTTGACATCTTGTGAGCGCGGCTATCGATACGAATCGACGCGTCTGATTTCAACACAAAAGACTCCCCCGATTTTTCGACATCCGCCGCATCGACCTTGATCAATTTGAGTGGCTCTCCCGCTTTGTTAATGGGCTTACGTTCTTCATCGCGCCCAACTTCTTTGGCCGAGACCCATGCGCCGGCTGAATCTTGGTATCCAGAAAATTCGACATCTCCGAGGATCATGCCCTGATTGACCAATTTCTGAAATGGTTCCTTTGATTGCAGGTGTCCGCGATCAAACAGCACTTTGTGCCAAAACCGAGAGTACAGCAAATGCAACACCGCGTGTTCTGCTCCACCGATGTACAGGTCGACCGGCATCCATTGTTTTTCTAGCTCCGGATCGATGAAGGCAGTCTCGTTCTTCGGATCGATAAACCGCAGGTAATACCAACACGAACCAGCCCATTGCGGCATGGTGTTGGTCTCACGTTTGCAGGTGACGCCATCAATGACAGGAAACAGCCACTCCTCATCCGCCAGATCAAGCGGCGGCTGATACTCGCCACCATCTCCATCCGGTTTGGCCGTGTAGTCTTCGATGTGGGGCAAGTTTACAGGTAGGCTGTCCGCATCAACAGCGCGAACGACGCCAGTGAATTCAACCTCGCCAGCCGCGTACTTCTCTTGATTCAACTCGTGCAGAATCGGAAACGGCTCACCCCAGAAACGCTGACGGCTGAACAACCAGTCTCGTAATTTATAGTTAACCGCTTCGGTGCCGACGCCGTCTTTGGTTAGCGCCGCCGAAATGGCAGCTTTAAATTCGGCAGTCGTTTTACCGTCGTAGTCACCTGAATTGATCGCTGTTCCCTGACCGGCGAAGCAAACATCGCCAGCGGCAAGTTGATCCACGTCGATGTCGGTGCCCTCGGGAGGATTGACCACCGGAACGATGTCGATGCCAAACGTTTTGGCGAATTCGAAATCGCGTACATCGTGTGCTGGCACGGCCATGATGGCGCCGGTGCCGTAAGTCGCCAGTACGTAATCGGCGATCCAGATAGGAACAGGTTTTCCGTTGACAGGGTTAGTGGCGTAGGCACCAGTGAAGACGCCCGTCTTTTTTGTCTTATCATCCTGTCGATCGCGATCACTTTTCGCCGCCGCCGCATCAACGTATGCCGTCACGGCGTCTTTTTGATCAGCAGTTGTCAATTGCTCAACCGCCGCGTGCTCGGGCGCGATCACCATGTAGGTGGCACCGAAGAGAGTATCGGGCCGAGTCGTATAGACGCGCAAAACGTCATTGCTCGGTTTACGAGGAAACCCAGACGTCGATCGGGTGGACTTCCAAGTTTCGATTTCATCAGCGGCACCGATGTAAAAATCGACTTCCGCGCCGGTGCTGCGTCCAATCCAGTCGCGTTGCAGTTTCTTGATTCCTTCGGACCAATCGACGTCAGCTAGATCTTGTTCCAACCGATCAGCGTAAGCCGTGATTCGCAGCATCCACTGTCGCAGAGGCTTTCTAACGACAGGATGGCCACCGACTTCAGATTTGCCGTCAACGACCTCCTCGTTCGCTAGAACAGTCCGCAATTTAGGGCACCAATTGACTAGGGCTTCTGTCTGGTACGCCAACCGGAAATCGTCTTGATACTTTCGCACCTCGTCCGGGCCGGCGGCAGTCACATCGTCGGGAATCGGCAGCTCACTAATAGGCCGACCTTTTTGTTGATCGTTGTCGTACCAAGTGTCGAACAACACAGTGAAGATCCACTGAGTCCATCGGACGTATTCGACGTCTGTGGTGGAGATCTGTCGCTGCCAGTCGTAGCTAAAGCCAAGCATCTTCAGTTGGCGAACGAAGTTCTCGATGTTCTTTTCCGTCGACACGCGTGGCGGCGTGTTGGTCTTAATGGCGTACTCTTCGGCCGGCAAGCCAAAGGCGTCAAACCCCATCGGATGCAAAACCGATTTCCCGATCATGCGGGCGTGACGGGCCACGATGTCAGTCGCCGTGTATCCCTCGGGGTGCCCGACGTGTAAACCGTCGCCGCTAGGGTAGGGGAACATGTCTAGCGCGTATAGTTTTTCCCCGGTGATTTCTTCTGGCGTTTTAAACGTATGTTCATCGTCCCAAAATTTCTGCCAGCGCGGTTCGATTTCTTGCGGGTTGTAACGGGGCACGGGCGATTTGCTTTCATGTTGGAAATACTTGGAAACTTGAGCCCCAAGTACTAAGGGCTAGGACGGCGAGTGGCACGGCGAACGGGATTGCCAGTGGGGTCAAAATTCGGTTACTTCTTTGAAGTGTAGGATTTTAGCAAACATCCATTTGTTCGGCAGCACCTTCAATGGAGGTTTTCGTAAGAGACAGGTTCACAACCAATTCAGTTGCCGGGCACCCAGAATGCATCTGCTACTGGAAAACGAGCGGTATCGTGTTAGTCCGACTCGTCTTTTTGAGTCTCGTCTACTTTATGCGGAGATTTCAGATCTTGGCTTGACCATCTTTTTTGCTAACATGACTGTCTCTTCCGCGTTAATCTTCATGCCATAGACTTTCCCGACAACCAGCTTTGCGTTCCCGAAAATGGTTTTCTGGTTCAATTCAGGCCGCGGATCTTCGACCCAATCAGAATTAAGCCCGTGATTCGACGACGCCCCAAAATTCGCTTGACCACAGAAGAACGGCAGCAGATGCGCAACGCGTGTCAGTTTAATGCTCAATTGATGGATGTGGTACGGCCTCATGTGATTGCCGGCACGAGAACGTCCGCGATTGATAAAATCGTTTTTGAATACACGCGTGACCACGGCCACACGCCGGCATGCTTGGGCTATCCTGGAGAGAGCCGTCCGTTTCCCAAAAGCTGCTGCATTAGCGTCAACGACGTGATCTGTCATGGGATTCCGGGACGATACGAATTACGGCCCGGCGATATTGTGAATGTGGATCTAACGACGATCGTCGATCAGTGGCATGGCGATCAATCTGAGACGTTTCTGATTGGCGATGCCGATCAGATTCACGAAGAGGCGCGAGATGTGACGCAGTGTGCATTCGACAGTCTGTACCTAGCGATCGATGCGGTCTACCCCGAGTGCACGGTTTCGGTGATCGGTGAAACGATCGTTGACTATGTCAGTGAGAAGTACGGGTTTGGCATCGTGGACAAATACGTGGGGCATGGCATCGGTGTGAAATTTCACCAGCGGCCCAACATTCCCCACGTTCCAACGCGCCAGTCCCGTCAGGAACGCTTGTACCCGGGCATGTGTTTTACCATCGAGCCGATGATCAACGCTGGAACATCCCGTAGCGTTTCCGATCCCAAAGACGGCTGGACCGTGCGTACCTTTGATCGCAAAGTATCGGCTCAGTTTGAGCATACGATTCTCATGACCGAAGACGGCCCAGAGATCATGACTCTCACGAAAAACGGTCCTCAGCGCGGCCACAAGTTTTAGCGGCTTGTGAGCGGTCCGGCGCTAGCCGCCGGTCTGTTTACAGCACGAAATGTGCACTGTAGGGAACCGGTGGCTAGCGCCATGCCGCTCAATTAATACGAATCCGCTGCCTACCGGTACGGTTCAATCCAACCAACTTTGAATTCAAACAACATGGACGTCACAAGCTACAACCGAAAAGCATGGGACGCGGTCGCCGATAAAGGCGACGAACTCTATCGCGCAATGACGCCGCAGCAGATCGAAGACGCGCGGCAAGGTAAATGGCGGATCCGAATCACGCCCACCAAAGCCGTTCCGCGCGAGTGGATCGAGCCGATCGATGGGAAACGAGTTCTTTGCCTGGCAGGTGGCGGCGGACAACAAGCCCCGATTCTCGCGGCCTTGGGCGCTGAGGTTACGGTGCTGGATCTTAGTGAGAAACAACTGCAAAGAGATCGTGACATCGCATCATCGGAGGGGCTAAACATCGAAACAGTCTGCGGCGACATGGCAGCGATGGATGCGTTTGGCGACAATCATTTTGATTTTGTGCTCAATCCTTGTTCGGTAATTTTCTGCGATGCAGTCAAACCGATCTGGCGAGAGGTGTTTCGCATGTTGGCTCCCGGTGGGCGATTTGCAACAGGGTTCATCAATCCACTGTGGTATGTGTTCGACGCCGCCAAAATGGACAAGGGAAAACTTAAAGCGCGACACAAGATCCCTTATTCGGACTTGCAGTTGAGCGATAAACAACGCGAGCGACTGATAGGGCCCGACCGTCCGCTTGAGTTTGGTCATTCGCTGGCTGATCTGATCGGTGGTCAGCTTGAAGCCGGCTTTCAAATGACGGGGTTCTACGAAGATCGTTGGGGCGACGATGATAAGCTTAGTGAGTTGATCGATGTGTTTATCGCGACCTGCGCCCAGAAACCACATTGAATGCGCTTCTTATGGCTGCGGCCAAACCCGCCGAATCAATTTTGCAGCCTCGGCGTCTGGTTTGGGTTTGGAAAATAAATATCCTTGAGCCTTTTGACAGCCCAAGGTAGACAATGAAGCGAGCTGCTCTCTAGTCTCAATTCCCTCGGCAACGATGTCCAGATTCAGGCTCTTGGCCAGCGTCGTTATGGTTCGAACGATAGCCATGTGTTTTTCAGATTCCGCCATTCTCATAATAAAAGAACGATCGATCTTCAAAACATCGATCGGCATCTTATGCAAATAAGATAGCGAAGAGAACCCGGTGCCAAAATCATCGATCGCGATTTTGATTCCCGTCTCTTGTAGCTCGTTTAGTACTTCGATTGTCTCTTCGGTGTTTTGCATTAACACCGTTTCGGTCACCTCGATCCGCAGCAACTCTGGCGAAAGTCCAGTCTCATTTAGCACGCGTTTAACCACCGACTGGAATCGCCCTTTGGCAATCTGACGAATCGAGACGTTGACGCTGACAATTAGCTGGCAGTCGTACTCTTGATTCCATTGCTGAATCTGGTGACAGGCTTCAGCAAGAATCCAATCGCCAATTTCGATGATCAGTCCGTTGGATTCGGCGATCGGGATGAAGGTCCCCGGCCCAATAAAGCCATGATTCGGACGATGCCAACGCAGCAATGCCTCGAAGCCGGTTGTTCTGCCCGATGCAACTTCGATGATCGGCTGGTAAAAAACCTTGAACTCTTGACGCTTGATCGCCAGTTTTAACTCGTGGCCCAACTCCAATGCCATCGTTGATTCTTCAAGCATGTGCGATTCGAAAACGCAGTAGGCTTGATCGGTTTGCTTTTTGGCGTTGTACATCGCAATATCAGCTTGGCTGAGCAGCGAATCGACGGACACGTTTTGCCCCTCTTGGCTGAACGCGGCGACGGCAATCCCCATACTCGCACGTGTAAGAATCTCTCGATTGCCAACTCGGAAGGGAACAATCAGTTCCTTGTGAATTCGATTGGCGACCCGAATTACATCCTCGGTAGAATCGATTCCCTCGACGACGACAGCAAATTCATCACCACCAAGCCGCGCTACAAAAGAGTCAGCTTTCCGAATGGCCTTTTCAATTCGGCTGGCAACCGCGATCAAAAAATCGTCGCCCACTTGGTGCCCCAAGTGGTCATTGATCAGTTTAAAGTTGTCGACATCCATGTAGATGATACCGAAACGTTGGCTTGGCATCCGCCCGAGGGATTCTACCGCGCGGGTGACGCGATCCTGAAACAAGACTCGGTTTGGCAATCCCGTTAGAGGATCTGCGACTTTACCGACGGTAATATCGGTCAATGAACCGGCAATACGGCAGGGAACACCCGTATCATCCTGAATTGCTAAGCCTCGACACAACATCCAGCGATAGCTGCCGTCACTAGACTGCATTCGCAGCTCTGTTTCGAAGGATTCCGACTGACCGCAGAGATGCGACTCCAACAGCGCCGTCACGCGACTGCGATCCTCACAGTGAATCAAATCCATCCAGTTTTGACTTTGCAGATTTTCATTCTGGAGGCCTGTCATTTCCAGCCACCGAGGCGAAAGATAGACCTTCCCTGTTTTTAGGTTCCAATCCCAAATGCCATCGTTTGTGCCACGAGACGCCAACGCGTATCGCTCTTCACTTTCTCGCAACGCCTTTTGAGTTTTCCTAATTAGAAGCTGGCTGTTGAGACGCGCCAACAAAATTTCATTATCGACCGGTTTAGCGATATAGTCATTGGCTCCAACATCAAACGTCTGCAAAATTTGCTCGCGTCCCTCTGTTACAGTCATCATAATGACCGGTAACTGAGCACGATCGTACAGTTGCCGGATTAGGCGGACCGTTTTTACTCCGTCGAGTACCGGCATGACAAAATCGGTCAGGACCAAGTCAATGGTTTCGGTTCTAACGATATCAATTGCCTCTCGACCATTGGCTGCGGTGAGAACTGAATACCCGGCATTCTTCAGCAAATGTTCCAGTCGCAGACGTGTAACGTGTTCATCATCGACGACGAGGATCTTGAACAGAGCACGGTCGGCCTCCAGATTGCCGTTGTTTGCAGGCGCGTTATTTCCAACTACTACGTTGTGTATCGCGACCTGTGTCACTCCCTGTAAAAAAGGTGTGGGGTTAGTTGTGTTGTCGTGGCTAGGTGTCATTTTTGGGAAGGTCGCAATCTTGTTTGGTTGTTGCTTTCCGAAACGATTTGATTTCACTACTTGTGCAAGTCTAACAGCGTTTGAATGGACTCCAGTGTCAGTTCAGTTTTTTCACGCAGCTGCTGAAACGAGTGCGGAAGAAGTTCAACCTTGTCGGTTCTCGCCAGAGTTTCAACGGCTCCAGCGGTCTGTTGGACGGATGTCAGGCAACTGTCTCCAGCCGCACCTTTTACTTGATGAGCGATCTGAGCGACTTGTGACATATCTCCCTGTGCTTGGGCAGCTTCCAGCTGCCGCAATTGATCCGGTAAAGAGGTGTTCATGATGTCTAGGATTTGGTGTGCGAAATCATTGTCGCCGCAACACTGTTCCAACAAACGTTCTAGATGAACTAAACTCTCATCGACACCTTCTGACGAGGTTGTGACCTCCCGCACTGGATTGGGAACCGTCGGCTCGACAACTGCGGCGAAGCCCGCTTCGCTCTCGGGTTCTTCGGCTTTTAATTTGGATACGACAGGCTGTCTCGCTTCGATGGTCGCGTCGGGTACCGTGATTTCTGAAAGTGGAGACGTTTGAAAATTGGACGAATCGAGCGAGCAAGCCGCAGATGTTCGTGGCTGGTCCGATTGATCCTTCCCCAGTTCGGTGTGAGTCTCTTGTGACTGTGCACGCACGTACTTCTGAGTGACCTGTTTAATCGCAGTTAAGGTGATGGGCTTAGACAAGTAATCGTCCATGCCCGAGTCCTTGCACTCGTGGCGGATGCCCTGTACGACATTGGCCGTTAGCGCAACGATAGGAATTCGACGCTTGCCACCGAATTGTTCAGCTTCCCAGCGCCGAATCGCGCGAGTTGCCCGCAGGCCATCCATCACGGGCATATGGCCGTCCATCAAAACGAGCTGATAGTTGGCCTCTTTGACTTTGTTAAGTCCTTCTTGGCCGTTGCATGCCGAATCACATGTCAATCCGAGCCTAGCCAGCATTTTCTCCGCGACGATCAAGTTGACATGGTTGTCTTCCACGATCAAGACATCGGCGGCATACGTTGTCCGGTTGCTTGACTCGCTTTCAATCGGCGCCACAGCGCTCGCAGGCTCTGTCGTCGTGTCAGCCAAAGGAGCGCCAGTCGTGAGCTCAATGAGGGATTGCGGTGTTAACTCCGACCGCTCGCTCACGTTCGGGGCGGGCTTTTGCGCAACTGCCTTTGATGCCTTTGTACCATCGTCTTCTCCGTACAATGCGTTCATCACCGTAAAAAGCAAACGACTTTGGCGGGCAGGTTTTGTGATTGAAGAATGGATCCCAATCTCCTCCATCTCTTGCCGGGAGAGGGGCTCGTAATTGCTGGATAACATGATTGTTCTAATGTTCTGCAATTCGCGATGGCGACGCATTGCGACAGCCACCTCACGCCCGTTCATCTCTGGCATGCAGTAATCCAATATCAACAGATCAAACGGCTGGCCAATTTGTTTAGCGACCAGCATTCGGTCCACCGCTGACGTCGATTCCTTGCAAACAGAAACGGCTAGTCCCCAACCCTCAAATTGATTCGCCAAGATCTCGCAGTTGGTCGAATTGTCATCTAATATCAGAACACGTTTGTTAGCTAAATCCCCCAGCCGATTCTGATTCTCTTGCCCGCAAGGCGCGTCTTCGGATGCGATGTTCATTTCTAGTTCAAACCAGAACTCCGATCCTACATCAGGTGTGCTCTCCACATGGATCCGACCGCCCATCAGTCGCACTAATTGCGAGCTGATTGCCAGCCCCAATCCTGTACCGCCGTATTTTCGCGTGGTCGATGCATCGGCTTGCGTGAACGACTGGAACAGACTGTCGACGGTGGATTCTTCCATGCCGATACCCGTATCCAACACACTGATTCGCATGATTTTGTTGACACGTGTTACACGCAAATTGACTTCGCCCTTTTCGGTGAACTTGATCGCATTGGCAAGAAGATTGGTGATCACCTGCCGCAATCGTTCTGGATCACCGTTAAGTAGACAAGGTATGTCTGCTGCGATCTGACAGTTGATCTCCAGTTTTTTGGCATGAGCATGGTAAGCGAACTGTTCAGCCGTTTGTTCAACTAAATCTCGGACAGGGAATTGGATGTTTTCCAACTCCATGTGGCCTGATTCGATCTTGGAAAAATCCAAGATGTCGTTGATCAAAGATAGCAACGAACTAGCGCTGTTTTTGGCAATAGAAATGAAATTCTGCTCTTTTGGCGGTAGGCTGGCAGCATCCAACAGGTCCAACATGCCGATCACGCCGTTGAGTGGAGTGCGAATCTCATGGCTCATCGACGCTAAAAACTCACCCTTGGCATCACTTTTGGCTTTCGCGATTTCAATTTCGGCAAGTGCTGACCGTTTCTGTTCGGAGATGTCGTGAACCGTACCCAGCCATGACAAGAGTTTCCCATCCATGTCCCGCACGGGTACAAGACTCTCAAGAACCCAATTTTGATTTCCTTGTTGAGTAAGAAGACACGACTCGACTTCTTTAATTGGCATCCCTGATTCAAAGGCTTCCAGTAGTGCCTCACCTTGTAACTGCTCCGCTGTATGCCACGGTAGAAGGCGACGTTTCCCTTGCTGCTTTTCTTGCGCTACGATCTGTTGTGCTTCGGTAAGCGCTTCAAGCGATGGTTGTCCCAGCAACTCCAACAAAGTCGGATTTGCAGACGTGAAAACACCATCGGTGTCTAGCTGATAGATACCTACGCCAGCGTGGTCCAGCACTGACTTCATTCGCAGTCGCTCACCCTCAAGCCATTGATTGGTCTGTTGATGCTGGTCGATCTCGCCTCGAACGCGTCGGATCACTTTGTTGTACTGAGCCGCAATCTGCCCGGTTTCGGTGTGCTGATCTGCTTCGATGTCTTTGGAAAAATCTCCGGTCTGACTGTGATTGTTGATTTCTATCAGCAGGTCGGTAACGTCGTTAGACGCACCGTGTTCAACAACGTTCAAGCCAACACGCTCTTCCTCTTCCGTTACTCGCAGCGGCATGAAGCTCCCAATCACCTTGAGGCATCCGAAAACCGTGACGTAACTGAACGAAGCGGCAACGAGAGCGCCTAAGGACTGCACGCCAATTTGCAGCAACCTGCTCCCGGCCACTAGGTCTACTTCATTAGCGAAAAATCCCAACGCGATAACGCCCCACACTCCAGCGACCCCGTGGACCTGAAACGCTCCGACGGCATCATCGACGTCCAACTGTTTGAGAATCTCGGAACTTTTGACAGCTAATAACGACCCTACCGCGCCGATCAAACACGCAGATGAAAAACTGATGATGTTGCATGATGGCGTGACCGCGACGAGCCCGGCTAACACGCCACAGACTAAATCGACGACATCGATTCGATAGTCTTTTTTCATCGAATAAATCGTAGCGGCCAAACCGCCGCAGATCGCACCGGCATTGGTGGTGAGAATTATTTTTGGCAGCGATTCGGAGATTGCCAATCCGCTTCCGCCATTGAATCCCCACCAGCCAAACCACAACAAGAAGCAGCCTAAAATCGCTAGAGTCAGGCTATAGCCACCGGTTACATTTTTGTTCTTCAGACCGATGCGACTCCCGATGCAATGCACGGCCGCAAGTGCCGCAAATCCGCCGACGATATGGACAACCGAACCGCCTGCCCAATCCATGAAGCCAAGTTGCGCCAGCCAACCTTGCCCGGTTCCTTCGATCATGCCTCCCCACGCCCAGTGGCCGAACAACGGGTAAACGACCGCTGATACAACCAGTGCGATCAGCAAATAGGTTGACAGGCGGATACGTTCGGCAACGGCGCCGCTGACGATCGTGGTCGCAGTGCTGCAGAAAACCAGCTGAAACAGCATGAAGGCCAGTAGTTTTGGATCACTGGTGAAATCTACGCTAAACGGAACTCCAGCCCACCCTGCGATAGAAGTGCCAAACATGACGGAGCAACCGACTGTCGCGAACAGCAGCATCGACAACGAGCAATCTAACACGTTTTTTGCAGCGACGTTGATGCTGTTTTTTGAGCGTACTAATCCGCTTTCGAGCAGGCAGAAACCAGCCTGCATTAGAAATACGACGGCAGCACAACTAAGCACAAAACCTATTTGCACATGTTCAAGGGTATAGGTTGGCATGAGAATCAAACCAGACAAGCTTTTAGAAGAGAAGTTAGAAGAGCAAGCTTAGCTAACTATGCCCTCCGACTAAGTTTGTCCAATCCGAAATTTTTACGATTCCCCTTTTTTCGGTATAAGACGCTAGGGCGAGACGAAAAAAGACTCAAAACAGGAAAACATTATTTTTGCTCAAGTCATTCTTCCTTCATTTGGCAGCGTGTAGAAGCGCCTAGCTTGATCGCGGAAAAAGAAACCAACGGATGCGCCCCTAGCTTAATCGGGGAAGCGTCCGACTAATGCCACTCCCCCGGAAGGAGGGTGACTGTGCTGGTTTCATTTCCCAAACAAAGATCCAATCGAAAATGTTTACCGAGCACTATTGAGCTGCCACTCAGGAGCTACCGCCACTCGCTCGACGCAGGCCAATGTCTTTGACAAATCTTTGGTGGAATTCTGATGGTTGGAGCCTCGGTTTCGGATTCTCGTTGGAAAATGGTTTTTTCCGGTTGCGGTCTGGTCATGGTTTTCGACAATCTGGCGGCTGGCAGCTATCGCAATCAACTGCACCTCGAACCACCCTCGCAATTCATGACTTCCCCAAAAATAAAACGAGCACTTATAAGCGTCAGCGACAAATCTGGCGTCGCCGATTTTGCTAAAGGCCTGACCGAGGCCGGCATTGAAATCTATTCCACCGGTGGCACCAGCCGGCACCTGACGGAGGCAGGGATCGCAGTCAAAGACGTGGCTGACTACACCGGGTTTCCGGAAATGATGGACGGGCGAGTCAAAACCTTACATCCAAAAATCTTTGCCGGTATCCTCTGCCGACATGACCTGCCGTCTGACATGGAATCGTTGGAGAAACACGATATCTGCTCGTTTGAACTGGTTGTGGTTAACCTGTACCCGTTCGCGGAGACGATCGCCAAACCGGGGATCCAAGAATCTGATGCGATTGAGCAAATTGACATCGGTGGACCAAGCTTGGTCCGAGCGGCTGCCAAGAACAATAAATTCACTACTGTCGTCACCGCATCTGATCAATACGATGCGGTCCTTGCCGAGATTAAATCTGACGGCTCGACATCGCAGCAATTGCGGCGCGAATTGATGGCCGCGGCATTTGAGCATACGGCCAAATACGACCAAACGATTTCAGGCTATTTTGCCAGTGGGGGTGCGGATACCGCGGACTCATTTCCGCCGACGATCGATCTGTCACTGACGCAATCGGCCGTGCTGCGATACGGCGAAAACAGCCACCAACAGGCCGCGCTGTACTCTTCGGTTTCCAACGGCGATGCGAATCTGGTTGATGCGGTTCAACTAAATGGCAAACAACTTTCCTACAACAACTTGCTGGATCTAGACGCGGCCCTGAACATGGTCCGTGGTTTGCCGAACCCGGCTTGCTCGGTCATTAAGCACAACAACCCATGTGGTGCGGGAACGGGCGATGCGCTAATGGACGCTTGTCGTAAAGGATTTGCTGGCGACCCAGTCAGCGCGTTCGGCAGCGTAATTGGCATCAACCGTGAGGTTGACGCGGCGACTGCCGATTTCTTGGCCAGTGGTGATTTCTTCATCGAAGCAATCGTCGCACCGTCTTTCGCAGACGAGGCGTTGGAAATCCTTAAGACCAAACCGAAGTGGAAAAAGAACGTACGGCTGTTAGCGGCCGGTGAACTGACCTCTGGTCAGAAGGTTTGGGAGTACCGGAATCTGCTCGGCGGGATGTTGGTTCAGGAAGCGGACAACCAACCGGACGATCACTCAACTTGGAAAGTTGTCACCGAGGTTCAGCCTGATGACGCCATGATGAAGGAACTACAGTTTGGCTGGCACATGGTGCGGTTTGTGAAATCCAATGCCATCGCATTGTCAAAAGATCTAGCATTAGTCGGTGTCGGAGCTGGGCAGATGAGCCGCGTGGATTCGGTCGAGATCTCGATTCGCAAAGCGGGACCAGAACGTGCGAAAGGGTCAGTACTTTCATCGGATGCATTTTTCCCGTTTGGCGACAGCATTCCGATCGCGGCGGCGGCGGGTGTGAAAGCAATCATTCAACCGGGCGGCAGCAAACGCGATCAGGAAGTCATCGACGCTTGCAACGAGCACGGCATTCCGATGGTGTTCGCCGGCAACCGTCACTTCCGCCA